>CABRGT010000029.1 GCA_902470475.1 uncultured Porphyromonadaceae bacterium
ACTCACCCTGCTCGAACCGCTGCTGAGCGGCCACACTACAATCGTGTGCCACGACGTCAAGCGGCTCATGGTCATCACCCGGCGCCTGGGCCTTACCTGGAGCGCCCCCTACTTCGACACATCGGTGGCCCACTATCTGCTGGCGCCCGAGACACCCCACGACCTGCCGACGGTGGCTTTCGCCATGCTGCGCCGCCGCACGTCCGACTACGGACTGTCGGCCACCGAGCGGAAAAAGGTGCGGCACGCATCCGCTGCCGAAGCCGCCGCAGCCACGGGCGAGCGTGCCGCCATAGTCCGCGCGCTCCAGCCCGTACTCACCGGCAAGCTGCAGGCCGACAACTTGTGGAAACTGTACACCGACATCGAGGGTCCGTTCATCCCCGTGCTGGCCTCGATGGAATACGAGGGCGTGCGCATCGACACCACGGAGCTGCAGCGGCTGTCGGAGAAACTGACCGAACGCCTCGCGGCCGACGAACTGCGTGTCTACGAACTCGCCGGCGAACGCTTCAACATCGGCTCGCCGATGCAAGTGGGCCGCATTCTGTTCGAGAAACTTGCCATCGACCCCAACGCAAAAAAGACCAAGCGCGGCGCATGGTCGACCACCGAGGAGATTCTTGAAAAACTGGCGCCGAAGCACCCGATCGTGGGCCTGATCCTTCAGATCCGCGGTCTGCGCAAGCTGCTGGCCACCTATGTCGACGCGCTTCCCGCACTCATCAACCCCGCCACGGGCAAGATCCACACCACCTACAACCAGATCGTGACCGCCACAGGCCGCATCTCGTCGACCAACCCCAACCTGCAGAACATCCCCGTCCGCACCGACGACGGCCGCGAGATACGCCGCGCATTCATCGCCGACGAAGGCGACCTGCTGCTCTCGGCCGACTACAGCCAGATCGAGCTGCGCCTGATCGCCGACATCAGCGGCGACCCGGGCATGGTCGACGCCTTCAACGCCGGAGCCGACATTCACCGCGCCACGGCCGCCAGGATCTACCACGAGGAGCTTGCCGACGTCACCGACGAGCAGCGCCGCAACGCCAAGACGGCCAATTTCGGCATCATCTACGGCATTTCGGCTTTCGGACTGTCCGAGCGCCTGGGCATTCCACGCGCCGAGGCCAAGGAACTGATCGAAAACTACATGAGGACCTATCCGAAAGTGAAGGAATACATGGAGCAGTCGATCGCACGCGCCCGCGAACAGGGATTCGTCACCACCATCCACGGCCGCAAACGCTTCCTGCCCGAAATCGGCTCGCGCAACGCAGCCCTGCGAGGCTACGCCGAACGCAACGCCATCAACGCCCCGCTGCAAGGATCGGCCGCCGACATCATCAAGATTGCCATGATAGCCATTGCCCGCCGCATTGAGCGCGAAGGCCTGCGATCGCGCATGATCATGCAGGTGCACGACGAACTGGTGTTCAATGTCCGCCCCGACGAGCTGGCGCGCCTGCAGGAAATAGTGGTCAGCGAGATGGAGCACGCTTACCGCGGACGAGTCACCCTCGAAGTGGCCGCCGGCGTTGGTACAAACTGGCTCGAGGCGCACTGACCGTAATTAAACTTTATTTCACTTAATTTGTCTTAATTATATACCACCTCAAAAAGAATAAGAAAGTGTCAGATCAAGATAAAATTAATGAAATAAAAGAAACGCAGGAACACCGGGATCACGATCCGGAGGTAAACCCGCCACAGGCCGCGGACACCTGCCCGGCCGGAAAATGGCCGTGTGAGTCGCGCAGATTCATGTGGCTGGCCATTGTGTCTATAATCATCACCGCCCTGTCGTGGATATCAGCCGGATTCAACGCATGGCTCGGCATCGGTCTGAGCGCCGTTGCCGTCGTAATCGGCGCGCTGGCGCTCAAGAGCCACCGCCATTCGATCCGCAACACGGCCATAACGTCTATCATCGCCGCCACCGTGCTGCTGGTGGTCATCAGCGCCTTCCTTATAGTCATCTATCTCGGATTGAAGACCGTCAGCTGAACAGCCGTCAACGGTCCGCCGGCTATTTCAGCCCCTTGAGCAAATCGGGGCGCAGGCGTGCCGTGCGTTCGAGCGACTGTTCGTGGCGCCATTCGGCTATTCGCGCCTCATGGCCGCTGAGCAGTATGTCGGGCACGCGCCAACCCTTGTAATCCGCCGGACGGGTGTAGACCGGCGGCTCAAGCAGATTATCCTGAAACGAATCGCTCAGCGCGCTCTGCTCGTCGCCGATGGCGCCGGGAATCAGGCGCACGATGGCATCGGCGATTATGGCCGCCGGCAGCTCACCGCCTGTCAGCACATAGTCGCCGATCGAGATTTCCTTTGTGATCAGATGCTCGCGTATGCGGTAGTCGACACCCTTATAGTGGCCGCATAGAATTATGATGTTGTCGAGCATCGACAGCGAGTTGGCCATCGGCTGCGTCAGGATCTCGCCGTCGGGTGCTGTGAATATCACCTCATCGTAGTCGCGCTCGGCTTTGAGAGCCGCTATGCAGCGGTCGACCGGCTCGACCTGCATGACCATGCCCGCATCGCCGCCGAAAGGGTAGTCGTCGACCTTGCGGTGCTTGTTGGTGGTGTAATCGCGCAGGTTATGGACCTCGATGGTTACGAGCCCCTTGTCGCGGGCGCGCTTCAGGATCGAGCATCCGAGCGGCGACTCAAGCATTTCAGGGAGTACGGTGATTATGTCGATTCGCATGGCTATACATTATTATAATTATAATTACAAAGTGTAGCGCCTCCAGGGTTCCGGGAGCGCCCGTTTAGACAATGGCAAAGTTACACATAATCCGCGAAACAGGCAAACACAGCAAACGTTTAACTTAAATACCGTTCAAGAATGCTAATTAATGTTAATTAACAGTATTAAAGGGGCTGTAGTATTGAAAAAACATTTAAATTTGTGTTCTGAAAGGGCAGACTATGCCCCGATTAATAAACCTTAAGTCATATTTCACAAACAAAAGTTAACAAATTTAAGAAACTAAAACCTTGAATACCAACTAATAAAGTAATTATGAAAAAACAGCTATTTTTACTGTTATTTTCCCTATTCGCGATCGTCGGCCAAGCCCGAATCGTGACAGGTACGGTTACCGAAGCTGAATCCGGCGAACCCGCAATAGGCGTGTCCGTTGTAGTCAAAGGCCAGAAAGGCGGCCAGGTAACCGATATCGACGGAAAATACTCAATCGACGTTCCGAACGACAAGGCCGTATTGGAATTCTCTATGGTAGGCTTCAAAACAGTCTCCGTAAATGTCGGTAACCAGACCGTCATCGACGTTGTGCTCCATGGCGACACCGAACTTCTGAACGAAGTGGTCGTGACCGCAATGGGTCAGTCTCAGGAAAAATCAAAACTTAACTTCTCGGTGCAGGAGCTCAAGAGCGACGACGTAGTCGCCGGTCAGTCGAGCAACTTCGTCAACGGCCTGCAGGGCAAGGTGGCCGGCGTCCAGGTATCTATGGCCGGCGGTTCGCCTAACTCGGCCTCGCAGATCGTGATCCGCGCCATCTCGTCAATCAACAACGCCCAGAGCAACGAACCGCTGTTCGTGGTCGACGGCATGCCTATCCGAGGCGGTGCCTCGTCGATGGCCGACCTCAACCCCAACGATATCGAATCGATGTCGGTGCTTAAGGGTGCTGCCGCATCGGCTCTTTACGGCCAGGAAGGTGCCAACGGCGTCATCCTTATCACCACCAAGAGCGGTAAGGACGGCAAGGTCACCGTGACCGTAAACGGCGGATGGGAACTTTCCCACACCGCACACATGCCCAAGCTCCAGACCGAGTTCATCGGCGGTAGCAACGGCTTCTATATCACAAACTCCACCGGCGGCTGGGGTCCCCGTCTGAATCCCGAAGCCGGCGACCGCTATTATGACAATGTAGGCGAATTCCTCGGCACAGGCTTCATGCAGAAATACGACGTATCTGTATCGGGCGGCAACGAGAAATTCTCGGCTTACGCATCGGCTAACTTCATGGACAACCAGGGCGTCGTACCCCACGACTACAAGAAGCGCCTCGGCTTCTTCGTCAAGGGCGAATTCAACCCCTCGGAGACCGTGAAGATCATGCTCTCGACCAACTACATCGACAACACGGCCCGCGGCTTCGGCAACTCGATGTCGACCGTCTACGGCTGGGCCATCAACCGCAACATGGCCGACTACGTTCTTCCCAACGGCCTGCCCAACTGGTCATGCCGCTACGACGACTGGGACATCCTCAACGACGGCCAGCGCCTCGGCGCAGGGCTGTCACCCTACTACAGCCGCTACATGGACGGCTCTAAGACCGAAAGCCAGCGTGTGATCATCAACTCGCTCGTTTCGTGGGAACCCATCAAGAACCTGACTTTCACCGGTAAGTTCGCCTATGACAAGGGCTGGAGCACATATCAGTCGTGGAGCGTACCCCGCTACGCACAGGACGAATTCACGTTCGACGACCTCGGCCTGTCGGCCGACGGCACCGGTTCGAAGAATGACTGGTACAGCCGCATGGGCGGATACAACTTCAACACTTCGCGCGGCCAGCGCATCACCGCACAGTTCCTGGCCAACTATCTGTGGGACATCAACGACGACTGGAACCTCAACTTCTTCCTCGGCGGTGAATACTCCGAGACGCAGGGCATCGAAGGCAGCTTCGGCGGTCAGCACTTCCTGCTCGAAGGCGACTTCTACTCGTTCAACAACCTCGACCCTGATATCTTCAACCTCAAGGACAACACCTTCTACCGCAGCACCCGCAACAAGTACGGCTACTTCGGCGAATTCCGCCTCGACTGGCGCAGCGTAGTACAGCTGTCTGTCACCGGCCGTCTCGATGGTTCGTCGAGCCTCCGCCAGACCAACAAGCCCACCTACTTCTATCCTTCGTTCACCGGCGGTATCATCTTCTCGGAACTCTTCAAGATCAACAGCCCCGTATTCTCCTACGGTAAGATCCGCGGTAACTACGCCAAAGTAGGTAAGGACTGCATGGCCAACCAGTTCTCGAACAACTACAAGCAGTGGCTGACCATTCCCGACCCCGGCTTTGCCGTCGACCCCGGCATGTCGCGTGCTATCACACTCGAGCCCGAAATGACCTCGACCTGGGAAATCGGCGCCGACGTGCGCTTCTTCAAGAACCGCACCCGCCTCGACATCGCTTACTACAACACCACGGTCGACAACCAGATCATGATCGTGCGCGTGTCGCCTACTTCCGGCACCATTCTCCAGACCCGCAACGAGGGCTCGATCGAGAACCAGGGTATCGAAGCGACCTTGAACCAGGACATTATCACCACCAAGGACTTCCAGTGGACCGCAACGCTGAACTTCTCGATGAACCGCGGTAAGGTGAAGGGTCTCCCGGATGACATGAAGTACATCGCCGGCGGCGATTCTCAGTACAGCGACCTTTACACCACTGCTTATCTCGGCGAAGCCACAACCGGTATCGTAGGTTCCGACTATCTCCGCAACGACAAGAACGAAATCCTTATTGACGAGAACGGTTACCCGCGCATCTCGCCCGAGAAGTACATCTACCTCGGCAACCGCGAGCCCGACTGCCTCATCGGCCTCGGTTCGACCCTCAACTACAAGGACCTGTCGCTGTCGTTCCTGTTCGACGGCCGTATCGGCGGTAAGGTGGCCAACGTCACCGGCCGCGGCCTGATGAGCAACGGCATGAGCAACTACATCGCCAAGTACCGCAACCACAAGATTCTCTTCCACGGCGTAGTCGAGCAGCCCGACGGCACCTACACTCCCAACACCAACGCCGTAATCCTCGACCAGCAGACCTACAATAACTACATCGGCAACGTCGGCTCGAACTTCATCGAGGACGGTTCATACCTCCGTCTGAGCTACGTGACCATCGGCTACGACTTCTCGAACCTCATGCGCAAGCTCGGCTCAAGCAATCCCGTAAAGGGCCTCCGCTGCTCGCTTACCGGCCGCAACCTCTTCCTGCTCACAAAGTATAGCGGATGCGACCCGCAGGTAATGCCCGGTGCAGTGAACGGTACCGGCGCCATGGGTATCGATACCTACAGCGTCCCCGCTCTGCGCAGCTTTAACCTCAACGTTACTGTAAACTTCTAATTCCGAGAAATCACTATGAACAAGATAAAAGCCTTTGCACTCGCAGTGCTCACCGGTGTGGCTTTGACCGGATGCAACGACATCCTCGACGACAACGTCAACATCGACCGCGCCCACTCCAACACGGCCGACCTCGGACTCTCGCCTTTCATATTCTTCGCCAATCAGATCGTATATGACCACGCAGAGTACGGCACATACCTGTCGCAGTGCCTTACCACCATCGGTAAGAACGAACGCGGCGACCGCACCTACAAATACGGATGGGGCGGCTTCCTGATCATGCAGCGTCACCCGCAGTGGCGTCGTCACTTCTACGATATCGGCGTGAACGGCAAGGAGCTCATCGACAACTCCCGCGCCATCAACTCGCCCAACTATGAGCTAATCGCACGCACCGTTATGCTGATGTCGACCCAGCTCACCACCGACGCTTTCGGCGACATGCCACGCGAAGAAGCATACCAGAGCAACTCGCCCAAGTACGACACTCAGGCATCAATCTATGCCTGGATGTTCCAGGAGGCCGAAGACCTGCTGGCCATGTATAATGACCCCACCATCGTCAACTCGCCCGAAAACCGTCTGATCGACGTCAAGCGCGACCGTATCTACGCCGGCGACCTCAACAAATGGAAAGGTCTGGTGCTCGCCGTCAAGGCCCGCCTCCTTCTGCGTAACCTCCCCAATATCGACCGCTCGGCAGCCACCTGTCAGAAGATCATCGCCGCAGCAGACGCCGCCATCGACTGCTGGCGCTCGGGCGATCTGCTCTACGGCAACTGGTTCGGCAACGAGCCCCGCTACAAATTCGACGGCGGTACATATGCCCAGTCAGCCTGCTGGGGCCCCGGCGACACCCGCTTCGACACCTGGCAGTCGTACGCCAACAACCTCGACCAGGCCTGCCCCTCGAAGTTCTTCATGCAGGATCTGCTCGGCGTAGTATATCCCGGTGAAGAAATGAAGCAGGGCAAGTGGGACCGCAACCTCGGCTACGGTGCCGACCCGCGTCTGAGCCTCCTCTTTGTTGCCAACGAAGGTCCTGTTTCGGCCTCGAACGACTTCAAGTCGGTAATGCTCCGCTATGTCGAGAACAACATCGGCGCTGGCCAGGCATTCAAGCAGGTTCACTTCCCCAACCTCTATGCCGGTGCTTACGCAGCTGCAACCGACGCCTACAACGTACTCTTCACCATGGAGGAACTCTACTTCATCAAGGCCGAGGCTTACTACTGGATGGGCGACAAGGTTACCGCCTGCCATCTGGCCAAGGAAGCTACCGAGATGAACATCCAGCGTCACCTCGACCGCTATCTGGCAGATAACGAAGGGCTCTATCCCTACACCGACGGCAAACCCGGCGCTTTCGGTGAAAAGTGGTGGCCTCTGTACGTGAACGCATTCCTCAACAACGAGGACGGCCAGGATCCCGACCGCAAGGCTATCCGCGTCACCAAGTGCGAGGAAAACGGCCAGAAGCACTGGTACTTCAACGAATCGACCTTCTCGCTCAGCGACCTGATGATCCAGAAGTACATTGCCATGTATCTCCAGCCTGAACAGTGGACCGACCTCCGCCGCTACCACTACTCCAACAACCGCAACAACTACGGCATCGGTGACGCCAACGAAATCGTATACCCGACCCTCCGTCGCCCCTACAACCTCTACAAGCCCTACTTCGTGGACGGTCTGAGCAACGAGGAGCAGGAGAACACCTGGATCCAGCGTATCAACTACGACCCCGAGACCGAAGAAAAGTATAACCAGAAAGAACTTCAGCGTCTGGGCGCCTCGATGAACCACAAGTGGCTCCTCAAGCCGATGAACTGGGCTCAGGACTACGGCGTGCGTACCTCGCTGACCGCTGAATAATCTGAATTATCTCTCAATCATCAAAAAACGAAAGACAATATGAAAATTCAATATAAGATAGGACTTCTGGCACTGGGCGCACTTGCCACTTCATCGTGCGCACGTCACGACATCATTACCGAAGTCGTTGATCTCGGCCAGGAAGTTCCCGCAGCTTACTGGGAGCTGAATTCGACCGTCTGCAAGGCCGGTGAATCATTCGGCTTCCAAGGCAAATACTCGGTTGCGCCGGGCAAGACTCCCGACCGCAGCGAGGTATGGTATCAGATCGTCCGTAACGAAGAAGCTTCCGTACTCTCGAAACTCGGCGGTACATCCCTGGGCTACACCCACAAAGCGACCAAAATCGATACGATCCGCACGTACCAGTCGATGGCCGTATTCCCGCACGACGCCAACTATTGGGACGGCCGCGAATTCATCGTCGACGGCACCGTGCCGGTATCGCGTACTCTGTCGCCCGTGAAGTGGGCAGATATTGCCGAGTGGGATGAAGACAACTTCCAGTCGTACTTCCCCGAAGGCTTCAAGGAAGGCTTCCTCAGTACTGTCCTTGGATATCTTACCGACGCCGCAACGGCTCCCAGCTATTACAACTCGCTCCGCTCAGTCTACATATCGTATGACTTCACCAACGAGCAGTTCGCCGCTATCGGCCTGCCTGAGATCGACATGGAACAGCCCGAAGCCGACAAGTCCGACAAGTGGTTCGCCACGACTCAGGCCAGTGATGACGCTATCGTAGGTTACTACTACTACACCGTCGAGAACGGTGTCAACGTCGTTCACGAGATCAGCATCGAGGAGAACGAAACATTCACCGCCGCGCCCACCTATCCGGTTTACAAGTCGGCTGAATGGGTATTCTGCCGCTACGACGACAACGCCGGTGCCATCGTCACCAGCGTCCGTACCGAATGGCTGCCCAAGTTCCGCACCCTGCTCGAATCCATTCCTTTCCAGGACTGGATCTACGACTCGGCCAACGGCTGCTACAAGGTCGACTTCTCGCGTAGTTACTCACTCAAGGCCCAGTTCCGCGTCTACGACACCGAGGGCAACGAAGGCCGCGCCTACGACATCCGCGAAATCAGTATAAATTAATAAGCCACCCCACCATTGAAAGTCATGAAAATACTCAATAAGATAGCATTGGCCGCTTTGGCCACGTCGGCTCTGACCGCCTGCACGGAAGACTATGTTGATCCCGTGCACATCGATGGGGCTGCCGTTGACTTCACCTACAATGTAGACGGCGACGAATATCTGCTCGACTACTACGTAGTGTCGACAGTCAAGTTCAACAACACTTCGGCTAAAACCGGCAATTTCGTATGGGACTTCGGCGACGGCACCACATCGACCGAAGCTTCACCCACACACAAATATGAAGCCGCTGGCAACTATAAGGTTACCCTGACCCTCGAAGGCGTAGGCTCGCGCACATATCCGCTGATGATCAACGATATCGCGCCTGTGCTTAGCGTAGCTACCCAGAGCGACGACATCATCGAGTTCAATAAGACCACGATGACCTTCAACATCGAGCTTCCGAATCCCGAGAACCTCCAGACACGCTATGTGTGGACCTTCCCCGAAGGCACCACATATGCCGACGGTACCGAAGCCACCGAATTCATCGGTTACAGCCATGAGGACGGCTCGATCGACTATCCGCAGCCTGTGAAGTTCCGCAACATCGGCTCGCAGCGCGTTTCGATCGTCACCACCTTCGACATCGCCGACGGAGGCCAGAACCGTCGCCTCGCCGACACCTATCTCAACGTGCAGGTAGGCTGCGACAAGCCCGCTTCGACGCTCTACTACGCACAGCGCGGCGGCAACATCAAGGCCATCAAGCTGCTCGACGAGATTCCCGAAGGCACCAAGGTAATGCCTTACGACATGGGTGTGCCCACCGGCTCCACCGTATTCAACCTGCTTTGCAACAGCACTCCGGGTATCGTCGACAGCGAGGATCCCGACGCAGTGGCCGAAGATATCGACTGGATCTATATCCTCGACGCCGGCAAGCAGTACTACTACGTGAACGATGAGAACGGCGTTCTCGGCGACGGCACCATGACCGCCATGCACGCCGACGGCACAGGCGTAAACGTTGTTGTCAGCAACGTCGGCGGCCCCGCCTTCAACGACCCCTTCCGCGGCGTCATCGTCAATAGTACGATCTACTACTCCGACCGTAACACCGGCTTCACCGGCATCGACTGCACCACCCGCGGCGCAGTCGAAGGCAAGGGCGACAGCAACCGCCGTGCATCGTACGTGATGACCAACGAGAACACCCCGTTCAAGGATCAGGGTATCTCGTGGGGCGCAATCACCAACGGCCTCTACCGCGACCGCAACGGCTGGTGGTGGATCGGCAAGAACTACAACGGCTTCGGTATCTTCCGCTTCCGTGACTCCGACGTCTATCCCACAGAAACAGAGGCCAAGAAGCACGCTCTTCCCTCGGCCGTACTGCTGAGCGGCGAGAAGACCTCAACCTTCACCGTCGACGAGGACCGCAACGCCATCTATGTATACCACACGTTGCCCAACCAGGGCTTCATGGTATTCCCGCTGGTTGACTATCAGACAGCTTTCGCAAGCAAGGACGCCACTTTCTACAAGGCCCTCGACTGCGCTCCTGAGAACACCACCGGCGACGAAGGCCTGTACGTGACCCAGCTGGCTGTCGATCCCGACAACGGCAAGGTTTACTTCTGCTACCGTCCCGAAGCAGGCGACGACTCAGGCGTAAAGGCTGGTATCGCAGTCTTCGATCCCGCCACCCAGACGATCTCGAACTACGGTACGACCAACGACCTCGCCACCGGCTGCGTGATCAACACTCACAAGACCAAGCTCTTCTAATATTCCCATAGAAGTTACTTTGCAAAAGGTAACCCCCGGCCGCTTAGCCGCGGGTTACCTTTTGCCTTAATAAACAACTATTTTTTGGGCCAAGCGCCCGTCCTCACCACATTCACACCACAAAAATGAAGAAAATCTACAAGACCCTGCTATGCGCAGCACTCGCAGCCGGACTCACCGCGCCTCAGGCCCGCGCGGCAGAGATGCGCGAACACCGCTCGGTATGGGTCACGCCGTACCTGGGCGAATGGCCGGGCAACGGCATCACGACAAGTAACGCCGCTACCTACCTGAGGATCCTCGAGCAGCTCATGGACGAGCTGAAAGCTTCCGGAATCAATGTCATATACTACCATGTGCGGTCAATGTGCGATGCTACTTACAAATCGGCCTACGAACCCTGGTCAAAAGGCGTGGCCGGACGCCGCGGCACGGAACCGGCCTTTGATCCGCTCGAAAAACTACTCGAAAGCGCTCACAAGCGCGGCATCGAGGTGTACGCATGGTTTAACCCCTACCGCTACTGCGGCGTCTATGACCATGACGACCATCCGCTGAACTATACCAACACTCACCCCGAATGGCTCATACGTCAGCCGGGAAAAGAGACAATCCTCAATCCGGCTCTCGAGGAAGTCAAGCAGCGCATCTGTGACGTGATCGTGGACGTTATCGACAACTATGATGTCGACGGCGTCATCTTCGACGATTATTTCTATTCCAACCCAACTCCCGACGCACTCGACGACGATCTCTACAACGCCGCAAAGGCTGCCGATCCGTCCGTCGGTACCAAAATTCAGTGGCGCGTAAACAATGTTAACTCCATGGTCGAGCGCGTGTCACGCGTAATCAAGGAACACCGTCCCTACATGCCATTCGGTATATCGCCGGCCGGCTCGGCATCCCCGGCCAACATCCGCACGGAATACGGACTCGAACCCTCGCCCGAAGGCGACTGGCAGTACAACGCCATCGCATCGGACCCGCTGTCATGGCTCAAGAACCAATGGATTGACTTCCTGGCTCCACAGATTTACTGGCCGAATAAATTCGACACCATGCAGAACTGGTGGAACATCGCCGCCCGTAAGTTCGGCCGCCATCTCTACTCGGCCGTCAGCCTTTCAAGTTACCGTACTTACGGTGGAGAGGAATTCGCACGCGAGGTTGAATTCGCACGCGATCTGCTCGCACCCGGCGAAAGCGGCATCAGCTTCTTCCGTCTCAACACCATGAACGACTCTTACATCAAATACGATGGCAAAAGTGTCACGTTCACCCGATATATGGGACTGACCACCTACTCCACTCCGGCCCTTACTCCGCTGCGCCCGTGGAACAATGTCTACGCACCCGCATATACCTCCAACATCCACCGCGAAGGCAACACTCTGCAATGGGATGCCGTCGAAGGAATGCGCTACACGGTCTATGCCTTCGCCGACGGCGAGGAACGTCAACCCTTCAGCAACAGCCTCGTGCAGATATGCTATACAAATTCGCTCGAAATTCCGGCTGATCTGTCAGACCACACATTCGGCGTATGCGTCTACGACCGTTACGGCAACGAATATCCCATGCTGCTCGAAGGGGCTGTTCTCGGCGAGGCTGTCAAAGCCGAGCTGACCGATCCCGCCGACGGCGAAAAAGCCGCTGACCTTTTCGATTTTACCTGGAAAGACAACGGACAGGACAACATCCTCGAGGTTGCGACCGACGCCGCATTCACCGACATTGTCGCCACAAACCAGACGCACGGCTCATCCGTCAATTCTTACCAGATATCCGGGCTTGAGGAAGGCCGCACATATTACTGGCGCGTACGCACGCACGGCGTCAACTCGGCCGCCGGCGTATCGGAAGTCCGCTCATTCGTGGCATCACGGATCGCCGTGACCGGCCCCACAGGCAACGATGAGACCGTGACACCCCTCGTCAGCTGGACACCGGCCTACGAAGGGTCTCTCTACCGCGTCGAGATCTCCCGCAACAGCACCTTCACCCTGATCGACTTCAGCACCGAGACCACCGAATCGTCCCTGACAGTCGACGAAGGATGTCTCCTGCCCGGTCTGCGCTACTACTACCGCGTGACAGCCATGCGCGACGGCCGCAGTTCAGTCAGCGACGCCGGCCAGTTCTGGACAGCCGACCGCGTGCCTGAAATGCCCCGCTACGTCACCCCGGCCTCCGACGGACAGACCCTCTGCGCCAATCAGACAGTGGAGATAGCACCCGTAGCCGGTTCAAGCTCCATGCAGATACAGATAGCCGCCAATCCCGAATTCTCCGGTCGCCTCTATCAGATCACGCTCAAGGACGGAGAGACTGCCACCAGACCGCTGTCTGAAGTCCGCGTGGCAGGAAAGAAGCTCGTAGCCGGCGAGACATACTACGTACGCGCCTGCGCGAAATACTTCATCCAGTCCAACCAGACATCCGAGCAGAGCACCGACTATTCGACCACAACCTTCGTCTACAGTGATTCCGAAGGCGTCGGTTCTGTCACAGGCGACGAAGCCGACGTGACGGTAAGTGCCGAAGGCATAGTCTCCATGCCTGTCGAAGGAAACACCGTACGTGTCTACCGCGCCGACGGCACATGCGTATTTACCCGCGAGCGCGCTCCGCATTCGGTCGACATCTCGTCGCTGCCTTCCGGCCTGTACATAATCAATGTACAGGGGCCGACACCCGCCGTTATCAAATGGGAGAAATAACCATGCATCAAATGTGAAAGAATATGAAGAAAATTCTTATAACCCTCGCAGCCGCCGCGGCAGTAGCAATGTCACTGCCTGATACCGCCTGCGGCGCGGAATTCCGCGAACACCGCGGTGTGTACATCTCACCGTATGTATCCGACTGGCCAAGCGGTCCGATCAACGCACAAAACGCCGAAACCTATAAAAACATACTGCGCAATGCACTCGACACATACCGCGACGGCGGCGTCAACGTCATCTACTTCGCAGTGCGCCCCCTGTGCGATGCCGCCTACAAATCGGCCTACGAACCCTGGTCATCCACTATAAGCGGCACCCGCGGCGTGGCCCCGCCATTCGATCCGCTGGAATTCCTGATCCAGGAAGCACATGCACGCGGCATCGAAGTATACACGTGGCTCAACGCCTACCGCTACTGCACCCGCTACAAGCACGGCGAAAGCCCTCTCGACTATGAGCTCACACATCCCGAATGGCTGCTGGTACAGGACCATGAGACGATCCTGAACCCGGCTCTCGAGGAAGTCAAGCAACGCGTCTGCGACGTTGCGGCCGACATTGTCGACAACTACGATATCGACGGCCTTCTCTTCGACGACTATTACTACTCGAATCCCACCCCGATGGAAGTCGACAAGGAGTTCTACGATGCCGCCTATGCCGCCGACCCTTCCGTGGGGACACAGCTCGAATGGCGCGTATCAAACGTCAACGACATGATCCGCCGCGTACACGACACTGTCAAATCGCACAAGAACTGGGTGGTATTCGGCACTAAGCCGGCCGGTGTGGCATCTCCGCCCCATGTCACCACCGAATATGGCCTCGACCCGTCGCCCAACATCCGCGAACAGGACTGGCAGTATAAGGCTGTGGCCGCCGATCCGCTGTACTGGTACAAACACCACCTCACCGACTTTATGGCGCCCCAGATATATTGGTGCGACCTCTTCGATCCGCTCCAGGACTGGTGGGTGATCGCCTCACGCAAGTTCAACCGACACCTCTACTCGGCCGTATCGATGTCCAAATACAACGACTTCGGCGGCGCTGAATTCGCACGCGAGGCCGAATACGCACGCGCCGGCCAGCCCGACAACGTCAACGGCATCGGATTCTTCCGCATGCAGTTCTACTCGGGCAGCGCAATCAAATACGAGGGCAAGACTATGTATTTCCCGAAATACATGGGTCTGACAGCATTTGCCACACATGCCCTCACTCCCATCCGCCCCTGGAACAACCAACTGTCGCCGGCTTCCGTCACAAACCTGCGCCGCGAAGGCAACACTCTGGTCTGGGACGAAGTCGAGGGCATGCGATACACTGTCTACGCTTTCGCCGACGGCGAGGAGCGTCAGCCCTACAACAGCAATCTGCTCCAGTGCCGATATACCAACTCATATGATATTCCAAAAGATCTGACCGGTCATACATTCGGCGTTGCCGTATACGACCGCTATGGCAACGAATATTCTATGAGCATCGAGGGCGAGAGCGCCGCACAGCCCGTACAGGCCGTCCTCACCTATCCCGACAACGGCGAAAAAGCTGCCGATCTCTTCGACTTCACATGGGAGGAAAATGGACAGAGCAACGTTCTTGAAGTAGCCACCGACGCAGACTTCACCGATTGTGTAGTGAACGTTCCCGTATCGGGCAACAGCGTCAGCTCATACATCATCTTCGACATGCAGGAAGGCCAGAAATACTACTGGCGTGTGCGCACATCGGCAGTAAACGCACCCGTAGCCTATTCCGAGACTCGCACGTTCATCGCATCGCGTGTAGCCGTCACCGCTCCTGTCGGAAAAGACGCCTCCACGACACCCACAGTCTTCTGGACTCCGGCCTACGACGGATCCGTCTACCGCCTCGAAATCGCCATCGACAAGACCTTCAAACAGATCGTATACTCGGCCGACTGTGCCGAAGCCTCGCATCAGGTCGAAAGCTATAGCCTCATGTCGGGCTTCCGCTACTACTGCCGCGTGACAGCCATGCGCGACGGCCGCAGCTCTACCAGCGACCCTGTTGAGTTCTGGACCGCAGACAATGTGCCTTCTGTGCCGGTATTCGTCAATCCGACAGCCGACGGCGAAGAAATCCATGCCAACGAATGCATCGAGATCGAACCGATTGAAGGTGTCAACTCCGTACAGCTCCAGATTGCGAACAACGCTGAATTCAGCGGACGACTCTACAGCCTTACGCTGCGCGACGGCGCTACCGAATCCAAGCCGCTGTCCGAAATTCGCGTAGCCGGAAAAGCACTTGTATCAGGCGAAACTTATTACGCACGCATCCGGGCCAATTACTTCACGCAGGACAACATCACTGCAACAAAAAGCACCGAATACAACGTAAAATCATTCGTCTACAACTCGTCGAACGGCATCGGATCCGTCACTGACGACACCGCTCGTCCATACGTTACGCCCCAGGGCGTCGTTGTAATGCCGGTGATCGGCAACAACATCGAGGTATACCGCACCGACGGCACTCTGGTACACGTCGACCGAAGCGGCCTCGCGTCGGCCCACTTACCGGCACTCCCCGCCGGTCTGTACGTGATCCGCGTCACAGGCCCGTCGGCAGCCACTCTCAAGTGGGTTAAACCCTGATATCTCATCCCTTGATACGACAGCCGGAGACAAACACCTCCGGCTGTTTTTTTACCACCCCATACTTTATTTATGTGTGAATCCGCATTACTCATATGAGACAAATCGCTGCAATACACACCTGATAATTGTCCAATTCAGAAAATTATATTAATTTTGAAAATAAAATTCGGGGGCTCATGCATCACTCCCCCGACTGAAACATACGTAATATTAATCAATAAACCGATTTTGACAAATGAAAAAAGCATTTTTAGCACTCGGCGTGGCTTGCATGATCGGCCTTGCCTCCTGCAGCGAAAGCGTTGACAGCCAGCTCGACAAATTAGAAAAACTCTATGACCAGGTAGCCGAGCTGTCCGAAAAAGTTAAAGAGGGCGACACCGACGCGATGAAAGAAACCGCCGAAGTGGGTGCAAAAGTAAAAGAATTAGCCGAAAAACTCGAAAAAGAGGATCTCACCGACGCCCAGAAAGAGCGTCTGGCCAAAATGAGCTCCAATATGCTTTTACAGATTGCAGAATAAGGCAACTCTCTACTGATATTCCGGAGGCTTTGTCACACAATGACTTAGCCTCCTTTTTTATATATTACTACCCCGATAATCTTGGCCTCAGATTTTCATAATGAGTGGTTTTACTCCATATCCCCCCTGTAATGGAATATTTTCATCCCAAATATGAAATTCTATTGCACAGATTAAAGATTTGGCATATCTTTGCTTTACAAGTCAATTATGAAAGTCAGCCGGTCATCCCCGGCACCTTTCAGACAGATTCAATCAATTATTAACCAACCTGACAAAACTAATGAAAAAGGTATTTTTAACACTCGCCGTGGCTTGTATGATCGGCCTCGCTTCTTGCGGAAACAGCGTTGACGGCAAGATCGACAAACTCGAGAAACTCTCTGAAAAAGCTACAGAACTGACCGAAAAAGCCAATGATGGTGATCAGGATGCAGCAAAGGAGCTAATCGATGTGGCTGCGGAAGCTCTCAAAATTTCCGCCGAACTCTCTAAAGAGGAACTCACTCCCGAACAACAGGAGCGCCTCAAGGATCTGCTTACCAAATAACAATCCGGACCCGGTCCTTAACATCTGTATCTGCCGTCCACTGCACACGGCATTACAAAAGAACAATAACTGATGAACAAGATCCTGAAAAACCTCAAGTGGATCATGCTTCCCGTCACGGTGCTTGTCTTCTTGATGTTCATTGAAGCCGGCACCGACTGCGACGGCATCACAAGCAGTGAAGAAGGAATAATGTATGCGGCATGGCTGCTTCTGATTGCCAACGTCTGCCTCTTTGCTTTCAACAGGAAATGGCAGCACCTGGTAAACCAATGGTTCTGATCGCTACGGTCTGAATCCGGCTATCGGCATTGTCCGTCGGCAATATTCCCTTCTGTTAATAAAACGCAGCGGCCGCCCGATCCGTGAAAGGAAAGGGCGGCCGCCATTATTTTATCGCCGGAGCTTAGTCAGAGAACTTCGCGTTGATGAATTCGCGGTTGAGGCGGGCGATATTGCTCAGAGGGATAGACTTGGGACACTCGGCGGCGCATGCACCGGTGTTGGTGCAGTTGCCGAAGCCCAGTTCGTCCATCTTCTTCACCATGGCGCGGGCACGGCGCTTACGCTCCACCTGGCCCTGGGGCAGGAGAGCGAACTGGCTTACCTTGGCCGATACGAAAAGCATGGCCGAGCCGTTCTTGCAGGCAGCCACGCAGGCACCGCAGCCGATGCAGGTTGCCGAGTCCATGGCCACGTCAGCCACTTCCTTCGAGATCGGAGTAGCATTGGCATCCGGAGCGCCGCCGCAGTTGAACGACACATAGCCGCCGGCCTGCTGGATCTTGTCGAATGCCGCGCGGTCCACCATCAGGTCGCGGATCACGGGGAAAGCGGCCGAGCGCCACGGCTCGATAGTGATGGTATCACCGTCGTTGAACTTGCGCATGTGAAGCTGGCAGGTGGTTATGCCCTGCACCGGGCCATGGGGATGACCGTTGATGTAGAGCGAGCACATGCCGCAGATACCCTCGCGGCAGTCGCTGTCGAACACTACGGGCTCCTCGCCCTGCTCGATCAGTCGCTGGTTGAGCATATCGAGCATTTCAAGGAACGAACTGCCGGTCGACACATTGTCGAGGTGGTAGTTGACGAACGCGCCTTTCTCTTTCGGACCACGTTGACGCCAAATTTTCAGATTTACGCTGATAGTATTTTCCATATTAACTTATTCTTTGGCTCCCGCCGGGGCGGGACGCGTGGTTATTCTTACGACTTGTAGTTGCGGGTTTGAACCTTGATGGCCTCGTAGTTGAGCGGTTCCTTGATCAGGATAGGCTTCTCGTTGTCGCCGGTGTACTTCCAGCAGCTGACGTACATGTACTTGTCGTCGCGGCGGGCGGCTTCGCCGTCGGCCGTCTGATACTCTTCGCGGAAGTGGGCGCCGCACGATTCGTTGCGGTTCAGGGCGTCGATCGCCATCATGCGGGCGATTACCAGGAAGTCCTCCAGGCGCAGTGCCTTCTCAAGCTCGGTGTTGAGGTCGTCGGCACGGCCTACGATGCGCAGATCCGTGTAGAACTCCTTGCGCACCTCCTCGATCTCGTCGATAGCCTTCACAAGGCTCTGCAGTGTGCGGCCCATGCCCACGAGATTCCACATCACGTGGCCCAGTTTCTTATGGATCTCGTCGGGCGACTTGGTGCCCTTGATGTCCATGAGCTTCTGGATGCGGTCGCGCACATCTTTCTCGGCCTTGTCGAATTCGGGGGTATCGGTCGTGAAGTGAGGCACCTTGATCTGATCGCTCAGATAGTTCTGCATCGTGTAGGGGAGCACAAAGTAACCGTCGGCCAGACCCTGCATCAGTGCCGACGCGCCGAGGCGGTTTGCACCGTGATCCGAGAAGTTGCATTCGCCGATGGCGAAGAGGCCCTTGATCGAAGTCTGCAGCTCATAGTCAACCCAGATACCGCCCATGGTATAGTGCGATGCGGGGAAGATCATCATCGGAGTCTCATAGGGGTTGTCGTCCGAGATCATCTGATACATGTCGAACAGGTTGCCGTAGCGGTCGGCCACTGCCTGGCGGCCGTCGCGTTCGATGGCATACTTGAAGTCGAGGTATACGGCATTGCCCGTGCCTACGCCGTAACCGGCGTCGCAGCGTTCCTTGGCGGCACGCGATGCGATGTCACGCGGACAGAGGTTACCGAAGGCCGGGTAGCGGCGCTCCAGATAGAAGTCGCGGTCTTCGTCGGGGATATCGGTCGGCTTGAGCTTGCCGGCGCGGATGGCCTCGGCGTCCTCTTTCTTCTTGGGCACCCAGATGCGGCCGTCGTTGCGCAGCGATTCGCTCATCAGGGTCAGCTTCGACTGGTCTTCGCCGTGAACGGGAATACAGGTCGGGTGGATCTGAGTGAACGCGAGGTTAGCCAGGTAAGCGCCCTTCTTGAATGCCTGCACGGCAGCCGAGCCGTTGCAGCCCATGGCGTTGGTCGACAGGAAGAATGCACGGCCATAACCGCCCGTAGCGAGCACCACGGCGTGAGCGGCATAGCGCTCGATCTCGCCGGTGATGAGGTTGCGCACGATGATACCGCGCGCGCGGCCGTCGATGATGACGATATCAAGCATCTCGCGGCGAACGAACGACTTCACCTTGCCCTTGTTGATCTGGCGGTTGAGCGATGCGTAGGCGCCGAGCAGCAGCTGCTGGCCCGTCTGGCCCTTGGCGTAGAACGTACGGCTCACCTGCGCGCCGCCGAACGAACGGTTGGCCAGCAGGCCGCCGTATTCGCGGGCGAAGGGAACACCCTGCTCCACACATTGGTCGATAATATTGTTCGACACTTCGGCAAGGCGGTATACGTTGGCCTCGCGCGAGCGGAAGTCGCCGCCCTTCACAGTGTCATAGAACAGACGGTAAACGGAGTCGCCGTCGTTCTGATAATTCTTGGCTGCATTGATACCGCCCTGGGCAGCGATCGAGTGAGCGCGGCGGGGGCTGTCCTGAATGCAGAAGTTGAGCACGTTGAATCCGAGCTCACCCAGGGTCGAGGCGGCCGAAGCGCCTGCCAGACCGGTACCGACCACGATGATGTCGAGATGACGCTTGTTGGCCGGGTTAACGAGTTTCTGGTGAGCCTTGTAGTTGGTCCATTTCTCAGCGATGGGGCCTTCAGGTATTTTCGAGTCAATCTGATACTCAGGAAGTTTTGATGATTCGATGTCGGCAAAGTCCTGCATGATAGGGCTCGAATCGATCATATCTTTGATTTTATTAAGGTCTATCATCTTTCTGAGAGATTATTGGTTGTTAGTATTTTCGGTTTGAGTCTCCTCGGCAGGCTGGGCCTGTACGGCGGGCACTGCAGGCACGGGCGGTGCGGTCTGGAGCATCTTGGCGCGCTCTACCATCGGGCCGAAATTCTGTACGAAGCTCGACAGGGTTGCGGTCGATTCGTTGGCCTTGGCATATTCGCCGGCATACTGGGTCAGGTTGTCGACGATCGCCTGAGCCTTGGGCATGAATTCTGCGATAGTGGTGGCGAAGAACTTCTGCTGAGCCTCGGCGGTGTTGAAGTCGGGCTGCTGCTGGAAGTTATTGAAAGCGGCTTCGATCTGCGGAAGCAGCTCGTCGGCCTGAGCGTTGAAATATTCGCTCCAGTATTCGCCGTACTGAGCCTTCAGCTCGGGATTGGTGGTATAGTAATTGTTGTGGGCGTGTACCGTGAACACGATAGCCTGAGCTATGAACAGAGCCACTACGATCGAGGTCCACCAGCAGCCGATAGTCTTCAGACGGTTGATCCAGATATTGTTGTCCCAGCCTACGGTGTGGAACATCGACCAGAATCCGTGGGTCATATGGAACCACAGAGCCACGAAGCCGATGATGTAGACGATCGGAGTCCACACTTCCGAGAATGCCATCTGAATGAACAGGGTACCCATTGCCGGCGGGCACGGTGTGCCTTCAAGCTGCGGCAGCACGGCAAGTTCGGCGTGGCGCAGTTCCATCCACTGCATCTTGGCCCAGAACTGGATCAGGTGCACTACAAGGAACGCAAGCACCACGATACCAAGCACGAGCATGTTCTTCGACGACCATTCCACCTGCGGCGGACGCGAGTTCACTGCATAGCGGTCAGTTCCGCGGGCCGCACGGTTCTGGACTGTCAGCCATACAGCATAAATGATGTGGATGATGAACAGCAGGGCAAGACCGGCCGACGCCACCAGTGCATACCAGTTAGCGCCCAGGAACTCGCACACCTGATTGTAGGCCGTCGGCCAGATCAGGGCTACCGCATTCATCAGCACGTGAAAAGTTACGAATAGGACGAGAGCGACGCCGGTAATGGCCATCACGAATTTACGTCCTATAGATGAGCTTGTTAACCACATAGGATGATTGATTTAGTTATTATTGGATTGTTTTGGTTGACATTGCTGGTTGCCCGTCCGGGCGTATTTCACTGCAAATTTAACACAATTTGACCAAGCGGCCAACAATTAAAGAAAAAATTCGTTAAACACACCGTAAAAAATCTTCCCCCGGCACATGCAGGCTATCCTGATCTTTTCGTTCCGCACGCGTCCATTGATTACGCGCAATGCACGTGCGCTCCGGCCGGCTCTGTCGTGCCATAAAAAACGTCGTCCGGTGCATGTTGCGCCCGGACGACGTCCCGTTACCTTTTTTATACCAATCTTTTATGAATTCATTACCTTGAATTTTGGATAAGATGAGGGGAGTGTGCGTGTGTTTTATGTTGCGTATTTTATTTCTGAGTGTTACACTCACTCCATTAAACGTTGAGCGTCGGCTTCTTAGCGGTAGTCGGAGAAGCGGGTCTGCAATTTCTTGCGGGCGAAGTGGATGCGGCTCTTGACCGTGCCG
>CABRGT010000030.1 GCA_902470475.1 uncultured Porphyromonadaceae bacterium
TGCCGTGCGCCCGTTCCGGTCGGGAATCAGCGCGAGAGAGCTATGTTTCGTTCGCGGGCCATGCGGCGCATGTTCAGTATGGCGTAGCGCATGCGGCCCAGTGCAGTATTGATGCTTACGTTGGTCTTTTCAGCTATTTCCTTGAAGCTAAGGTTGCGGTAGTAACGCATCACCAGCACCTGGCGCTGCGAGTAAGGCAGCTGCCTGATCAGGTGGCGTACGTCGTCACGGATCTGGAGATCGATCATATCATCCTCCACCGTGGCGTCGCTGAGGTCCTTGCGGTTCAGGATATCCACGTCGGCATTGTCGGTCGACACCGTAGGCTCGCTCTTTTCCTGACGGAAATGATCGATGACCAGGTTGCGGGCTATCCGCGAAAGCCATGCGCCGAATTTTCCGCTCTCGGTGTAATTGCCCTGGCGGATCGTCATGATGGCCTTGACGAACGTCTCCTGAAAGATATCCTCGGCAAGCTGACGGTTCGACGTGAGCTGCAGTATGTAGCTCAGCAGACGTGTCTGGTAACGCTCCAGCAGCGTGTCGAATGCGTCGTTGTCGCCCTTAGCATAAGCTTGCACCAACTTGTCGTCGGAGAGAAGTGCTAATTGTTGCATTTTATAACTATCTATTCTTTAATTTCTTAGAGTAGAGTTTTGCTATAGGCTGAAGGGATTTTATTGTTAATAATTCAGTGTGTGTCGGTTTTTATTCATTACCTTTGCAAAAGTACGACAATATTTTGAAACGGCAAGAAAAATGTTCAACGGTTTTGGTTATTTAACACTTTTCACACAATAAGTGCAAAATCAGATCTGCTCGACACACCGGGCCTCCCTTCCGGCTCCGGCCGTTACGCCTCTTATAATAAATGTGAACCGCCGTGAAAAAAGATTGGCCGTTTAAGAAAATTTATGTACCTTTGCCGACAAGTGCGCGCCCGCGCGCATCCGCGAATTCGAAACAACTGAATAAAAATCATTTAATACCACAGCTATGGAAATCTCCCATATCGAGCACATCGGCATAGCAGTTCCCTCGCTTGAGGAAGCTATTCCTTTCTATGAAAACATGTTAGGCCTCAAATGCTTCGCTATCGAAGAAGTAGAAGACCAGAAAGTACGCACAGCCTTCTTCAAGGTGGGCCAGACCAAGATCGAGCTCCTCGAAGGCACAGCTCCCGAAAGCGCCATCTCCAAATTCATCGCCAACAACGGCGGTCGCGGCGGCATCCAGCACATGGCATTCGCCATCCAGGACGGCGTGCAGAACGCCCTCGACGAAGTCGAAGCCAAAGGCTGCCGTCTGATCGACAAGGCTCCCCGCCGCGGTGCCGAAGGCCTCAACATCGCCTTCCTCCACCCCAAGTCGACCGTAGGCACCCTGATCGAGCTTTGCGAGGACCCCAACAAATAAAACAGAATTCCCGGGCGGGACTCCGCCGGATCTTCCGGCCGTAGCCCCGCCCTCTGAATAACACACTGCATTCAATCATGAGTAACCAACTCGAAAAAGTAAAAGAGCTCATCGAGCTACGCAACGAAGCGCGCCTCGGAGGCGGCCAGAAAGCAATTGACAAGCAGCACGAACGCGGCAAATACACCGCCCGCGAACGTATCGCACAACTCCTTGACGAAGGTTCTTTCGAAGAACTCGACATGTTCGTGCGTCACCGCTGCCACAACTTCGGCCAGGAAAAGAAATCATTCCTCGGCGACGGCGTCGTAACCGGCTACGGCACCATCGACGGACGTCTCGTCTATGTATTCGCACAGGACTTCACCGTATTCGGCGGTTCGCTCTCCGAGACAATGGCCCTGAAGATCTGCAAGATCATGGACATGGCCATGAAGATGGGCGCGCCCGTCATCGGCCTCAACGACTCGGGCGGCGCACGCATCCAGGAAGGCATCAACGCACTGGCCGGCTACGCCGAAATCTTCCAGCGCAACATCCTCGCCTCGGGTGTGATACCCCAGATCTCGGCCATCCTCGGCCCCTGCGCCGGCGGCGCCGTATACTCTCCGGCCCTGACGGACTTCACCATCATGGCCAAGGGGATCTCATACATGTTCCTCACCGGTCCGAAAGTCGTGAAGACCGTCACCGGCGAAGACGTGACCCAGGACGCTCTCGGCGGCGCCGAAGTCCACTCCAGCAAGAGCGGTGTATGCCACTTCGCGGCTGAGGACGGCGAGGACGCCATCAAGATCATCCGCAAACTCTTCACCTACATCCCGCAGAACAATCTCGAGGAGCCGCCGATGGTTGAGTGCACCGACCCCATCGACCGCCTCGAAGACTCGCTCAACGAGATAATCCCCGACTCGGCTACCCGCCCCTACGACATGTACGAGGTCATCGGTGCCATCGTCGACAACGGCGAATTCCTCGAAGTGCAGCGCGACTACGCCAAGAACCTCATCGTGGGCTTCGCACGCTTCAACGGCCAGTCGGTCGGCATCGTGGCCAACCAGCCCAAATACCTCGCAGGCGTCCTTGACTCCAACGCCTCGCGCAAGGGTGCGCGCTTCGTCCGCTTCTGCGACGCGTTCAACATTCCTCTGGTCACCCTCGTCGACGTGCCCGGCTTCCTGCCCGGTACCGGCCAGGAATACAACGGCGTCATCCTCCACGGCGCAAAACTGCTCTACGCTTTCGGCGAAGCCACCGTGCCCAAGGTGACAGTGACCCTGCGCAAGTCGTACGGCGGCTCGCACATCGTGATGAGCTGCAAGCAGCTCCGCGGCGACATGAACTACGCATGGCCTACAGCCGAGATCGCCGTAATGGGCGGTGCCGGTGCCGTCGAAGTCCTCTACGCCAAGGAAGCGAAGGCAGCCGAGGATCCCAAGGCAGTGCTGGCCGAGAAGGAACAGGAGTACAACAAACTCTTCTGCAACCCCTACAACGCCGCACGCTACGGCTACATCGACGATGTCATCGAACCCCGCAACACCCGCTTCCGCGTAATCCGCGCCCTGCAGCAGCTCGCCACCAAGAAAGTGGTCAACCCCGCCAAGAAGCACGGCAACATTCCTCTGTAATCATCCACCACAACGACAACTTTCAGAACAAATGAATAAACGAATAATTCTGATACTCGTGGCTCTGGTGGGTGTGTTCGGACTCGCTCAGGCGCAGTCGCGCAAGGCCGTCCGCATCAACGAAGTGATGGTACAGAACGATTCGAGCAGTATCGCCGACGAATACGGCCGCTACTCAGCCTGGATCGAGCTGTTCAACGCCAACTTCGCCCCGATCGAAATCTCGAGCATCTACCTCACCACCGACACCGCGCACAAGGCCAAGTACCCCGTGCCGCTCGGCGATGTCAACACACGCATCCCCAAGCGCCAGCACGTGGTATTCTTTGCCGACGGTGAACCCAACAAGGGTACATTCCACACCAACTTCACCCTCGTGCCCGGACAGGACAACTACATCGCTATCCTCGACGCCGACGGCTCGGTGATCGATGAAGTCGTAGTTCCCGCATCCGTACTTCCCGGCCAGACCTTCGCCCGCAGCATCGACGGCGCCGGCGAATGGGCCGTGCGCGACGGCTCCGATTCGAGCTATATCACACCTTCGGGTGCCAACGTCATCCGCGACACCAACAAGAAGATCGAAGACTTCGCCGAGCGCGACGCCAACGGATTCGGCATGACCGTTATGGCCATGGCCATCGTATTCACCGCACTGCTCGTCCTGTGTCTCAGCTTCTATGCTATCGGCAAGATCGGCTCGTTCGTATCCCGCGCCAACAAGGCCCGCACCGCTACAGCAACCAGCGACGCCAGCCTCAAGGCCCGCGACGTCGACCATGACACCGGCGACGTGATCGCCGCCATCGCCATGGCCCTCCACGAGCACCTCGACGCCCACGACCGCGAGAACACCGTCCTCACGATCAACAAGGTCAAGAAAGCCTACTCGCCGTGGAGCTCAAAGATCTACTCCCTGCGCGAAGTGCCGCCCACGCCCTCTCACCGTCAAAACCGCTAATCCACTAACCTATCGATTACAATGAAAGAGTACAAATATAAAATCAACGGCAACCCCTACAAGGTAGCCATCGGCGATATCGAGGACAACGTTGCCAAAGTCGAAGTCAACGGCGTGGCCTACCGCGTCGAGATCGAGGCCTCCAAGGCCGCTGCCGTCAAGTCGGTGCAGGCTCCGCGCCCCAGCGCCGCTCCCCGCACAGCCACCGGCGAGAAAGTCATCGCCAAGCCCGCCGTGGCCGGCGCATCCAAGGCCGTCAAGGCTCCCCTGCCCGGCGTAGTCCTCTCGATACCCGTCAAGGTCGGCCAGCAGGTCAAGGCATCCGACACGGTCCTCCTGCTCGAGGCCATGAAGATGGAGAACGCCATCCATGCCGGAGCCGACGGCACCGTCAAGGAAATCCTCGTCAACGCAGGCGACTCAGTCCTCGAAGGCAATCCCCTAATCGTCATCGAATAATCGCGCCCTTATGGATTTCGGTGATTTTCTGTTGAAAAACCTGCGCCAGTTCTGGGAACTGACAGGTTTTGCCAACGCCGAGATAGGCAACATTGTCATGCTCCTTGTAGGCCTGTTCTTTATCTGGCTGGCCATCAAGAAGAACTTTGAGCCTATGCTTCTGGTACCGATCGGCTTCGGTATCCTCATCGGCAACATCCCCTTCAACACCGAGGCGGGACTTGAAGTTGGCATCTACGAGCAGGGATCCGTGCTCAACATCCTCTACAACGGTGTGAGCGCCGGATGGTATCCCCCGCTGATCTTCCTCGGCATCGGCGCCATGACCGACTTCTCGGCCCTGATCGCCAACCCCAAGCTGATGCTCATCGGTGCGGCCGCCCAGTTCGGCATCTTCGGCGCATACATGGTGGCCCTGGCCATCGGCTTCGCTCCCGACCAGGCCGGCGCTATCGCCATCATCGGCGGCGCCGACGGCCCCACCGCCATCTTCCTGTCGTCGAAACTCGCCCCCAACCTCATGGGCGCCATCGCCGTGTCGGCCTACTCCTACATGGCTCTCGTTCCCGTGATCCAGCCCCCGCTGATGCGCCTGTTCACGACTAAGAAGGAGCGTCTGATCAAGATGAAACCCGCCCGCGCCGTGTCGCAGAACGAGAAGATTATCTTCCCCATCGTCGGCATGCTGCTCACCTGCTTCGTGGTGCCCTCCGGCATTCCGCTGCTGGGCATGCTCTTCTTCGGCAACCTCCTGCGCGAATGCGGCGTCACCAACCGACTGGCCAAGACCGCCTCGAACGCCCTGACCGACATCGTCACCATTCTGCTGGGCATGACCGTCGGCGCCTCCACCCAGGCATCGCAGTTCCTCACCCCGCAGACGATCTTCATCTTCTTCCTGGGCTTCATGGCATTCGTCATCGCATCGTCGTCGGGCGTGCTGTTCGTCAAGCTCTTCAACCTGGTGCTTCCCAAAGAGAAAAAGATCAATCCCCTCATCGGCAACGCCGGCGTGTCGGCCGTGCCGATGTCGGCCCGCATATCGAACAATCTCGGTCTGGAATACGATCCCAGCAACTACCTGCTCATGCATGCCATGGGCCCGAACGTTGCCGGCGTGATCGGATCGGCTGTCGCCGCAGGCGTCCTGCTCGGCTTCCTCGCCTGATTGCCCGCCATGCGCTGACCGCAATATCGAATCCCGTCCGCAAGCTTCACGCCGCGGACGGGATTCATATAATATAATACCGCCGCCAAAAACAAATCGGCATCTCCGCGTGTTTTAATCATGATAATGCTTAAAGAGTGCCAATCTTTACATCCTTGTCACGATGATAACCAAAGAAGTCATAAAAAATCTATATAAAAAATATCCCCGCCGGGCCCGCAGCATCGATGATCTCGACATCGCCATGCTCTTCGAGACCGTCGGCGAAATGCACAACATCAACATCGACATCGACACAAACACTCTCACCGTCGGCAGCATCGACCCCAAATCGATCTTCCACACCATCCCCCTGTCGCACGTCCACGCATTCGTACCCTTCGAGGAATGGACCGCGATCGTGCTTCATTCGTCGATCATCTTCCTCAACCGCCTAAAGCCCACCGTATCGGTCCACCTCAAGCCGGTCAGCCCCTCTCTGTCAGACCGCCTGCGCGGCGTCTTCCGTCGCGACGGAGATTAACCGCTCCTCACCCGCACACCTGTAAACAACAGACACAGCATTGCAGCACAGCCGTCACCGGTCGGCCGTGCTTCTTTTTTGTATATGGATAATTGTCAGCGTGCAGTCGGTTTTCCCGTAAGCGTTCTTTCAGAAATACCCGACCAATGAAAATCCTCTGCGGCCATTCATTATGAACGGCATCAGAGAGAGCTGCGCAGTCGTCTTGCTGCCGGCTCTTTCATGTGCGGTTCTGCGCGCCGGATTACCGAGCCACAAGCCTGTAAACTCATTCACCGGATCCACGAGGAAAGCCAGGATGCCACCGAGGACCGGCGACCCCAGCAGACGATAGTCCTTGCCTACCAGCCAGCGCTTGACGCGGTAGAAACCCTCGCCGATGCAACTGCCCACAACAGGCGTCACGAAAATATCCTGAATGGAAGGCCGCTCCATGAAAGCCTCTATACCGAACTCCCATCCCACCGTCGATACGATCGATCCGTACAGAGCCGACCTCCAGAAATTGAATCCGCACGACCGTGCCGACATGAAATACACCGCACCGGCATAAGGATGCAGCACATAATTGAAGTAAAACTTGTCGTGATCCCATTCGGGACCTTTCTTTATCACATGCTTATGCCACCGCTTGAGCAGCGGCACATCCTGCAGCTCGGCACGGTTCCATGACGTAGCATCCTCCGGCAGACATTCCAGCACAAGCAGCGTTCCCACGAAAGCGCCGCTCAGCGTGGCCGTGTTTATCCACAGCCTGTGCCAGTCGAAGGTGTTGCCCGTCATGGTGTACGGCAATGCGTAGGGCGACACCGGAGCAGTCCTCACCTTAGCATCCGCATCGACTGCCGGGCTTGAGACACTGTTGTTCAAATCCATGTTCATCACTATGCCCTGGCAGCTGCCTGTCACGTCCTCCGCATGCATCGTTACCGGCATCAGCATGGCCAGCAACAGGCACAGACCGGCCATGCCGCTCATGTCAGATTTCATTGGATCTTGTTTTACGGACCAGGCCGAGTATCTGGTGTCTGTAATACAGACACGCCATTATGAAGTATGTACCCGCCTGAATCCACAATGCACCGAACTCCGTCCTGATGTCCTGCAGCGACGCACCCATGGCGGTTATTTTCACATATCCGTTCATGCCGAAAGTCGACGGGAACACACAGGACACATACTTCCAGAATTCGGGCATCGAAGGCCGCGGATACGACAGACCCGACAGGAAAAGCATCGGCACCGACATAAACACGAAGAGCATTATACAGTCTTCCCGGCGGTAGACAAACGCCGACAGCACCATGCCCATGAAAATACACGAGAGGAGATAGGGCACGATGAACACAATGAATGTAGGATAATCACCCAGGCGCGGCAGCCCGAACATATCCGTCACCACCGCGAACATGTAGACAGCCAGCAGCACATACAGGAAGAAATACGGCAGAGCCTTCCCGGCTACTATATTGACCGGACTCTTATACAACCTGTTGAACGGAATGACACTGCCCCGGTATCTCTCGCGCGAATTACCCGCCGACATGCCTATACCCAGAAAAAGTGTCTGCTGGATGATAAGCATGAGCACCGGCGGAATAAGGAAGGCCGCAAAGCCGCTCTGCGGATTGTACAGCGCCACGTAATCGTACTCTATCGGCATTTTCGTAACCTCGTCCTGCCGTTCGGAAGCGCCCGACAGATGGTGCTCCACCTTGATGTCCTTATTGAGTTCCAGCGACACGTTTGTCGCCGTGAGCAGAATCGCCTTATAATACAGCAGACTCGACATGTCACAGTAGACGCCTATATACGTCTGGTCGCCGTGCGCGATATCGCGCGAAAAAGATTCCGGTATTCGGATCACACCGTAGGCCTTCTGCTCCCTGATCAGCTGCATGGCCTCTTCCATGTCGTTGCAGTCCGCGATAATCTTCACATCGGGTGAGGCGTCAATCTTGCGCAGCAGATCACGGCTCATAGCATTGTCGCAGTCATTGACTACCGCGACCGGCACATCGCGCACCACCTCCCCGGTATAGACATATGAATAAAGCAACGGATAAGCCAGCGGGACAAACAGTATGAATATCAGTATTCCCTTGTCCTTTACCAGCCCAAGCATCTCGTTGTACCATATCTGAACTATATTCAGCAGTGTTTTCATAACTTTCAGGCCTGATATTTGTATTTAAGAAACGCCCGGCGGTACTTCCACAATATAGCCACCGGCAACAATGCGAAACATACAAGTGCGATCACTGAAGTCCAGACACAGGATATCGGATAGCCGTTAAGCGCCTGATTGACATAAATCAGATAATACTCCCGCAGAGGGAACAGCCATGACGCTGTCCTAAGTACCGGCGACATCGCAAGTACCGGATAAGTGAAGCCGGCCAGCGAGAACGAGAGTATGCCCCATAGCGAGCAAAGGCACATGGCCAGGCGCATCTGACCCGAGAATACTCCGAAAAAGAATACTCCGAATCCCTGCGAGGCAAACACGGTCAGTACGCCCAGGCCGATCATCGGCCACAGGCCGCTGTTGCACGGGAACTGCATTATCTTGTAGAAGTATATGTCATACAGACAGAACATAAGGCAGAAAATCACCGTCTGGGGCAGCAGCTTCCCCGCCAGGGCTACCCCCGACGAGTTGCCCGCCATGGCATACAGCTGTCGCTGCGTTCCCTGCTTCCACTCCAGGCCTATCGTATAGGCCGTCGAAAGCATTATCAGAAGGATCAGTATACCGGGCACCAGAATGTTGTTAAGATAGACCGAATAATCAAGTTCGGGATTGTTCATCGGATGCGTCTCTATCACTATCGGCTGAATTATGCCCATCGCACGCTCTTCGGTCGCTCCGTGGCCGTAAAGATTCTCGCGTGTGAGCGCCAGGCCCGAAAGCTCGGATGCCGTGCGCATGTCCTTCATCAGCAACGATCCCGGCACAAGATATGATTCGTTGGTGTAGAATGAGATTTTCGGCTGCCGGTTTGAAATGGCCTTCTCCGTCGTTCCTTCCGGTATGTAGAAAAAAGCACATATGTCGCCCCGCTGCATGGCCTTGCGGGCAGCGCTGAAACTCGGATACGAATAGCGGATGTCTGTTTCCTCCATCGCATCGATCGTGCGTATGATTATCCGGGTGATTTTTGTGTCATCCTCATCCACGACTCCGGCAGGCAGTTCCGTCGGAAGCCCGTTTTTCATCAGACTCACCAGGAATACCACGCAGATGACCGGCGCTACCAGCAGACAGAACAGAAACAGCGGCCTGCGGGAGTAGATGCCCACTTCTCTGCGGCTGATGGCAAATATACGCTTGTATAGAGGGATGCGGGTCATGATGTCATTTTTCAAATACTGCCGTCATGCCGGCGCGCAGCCCGGCAAGATCCTCCGGATTCACCGGATAAGCCTCTACCTCGAATGTTTTCAGGTCATATCTGTCAAGTGCCTTGGTCGCTTTCCATGTAGCGAAACTGCCCACGTCCTTGATGCGGGTTATCCTCACCCTGGCCGTACGGTCGAACGCCGGCACATAGACGTCGAACTCCGTACCCACGGTCAGTCCGGGCAGCATGTCCTCCCGCACGTTGAAAGTGAACCACATGTCATCGATGACCGACACATTCATTATCGGGGCGCCGCTGCCCACCAGCTCGCCTACCTCGGGAAAGATGTCGGTCACTACTCCGTCGGCAGTAGCCGTCAGAGCCGTTTCCGATATATATGAGCTTACTTCATTTATGGCTCCGCGCGCACGGTCGACCTGTGCGCGGGCAGCCGACACGTCCTCATGTCTCGACCCGTTTACCGCCATGTCATACTGCGACTTTGCGGCATTTTCGGTAGCCGCCGCAGCCTGATACTGCGCGTAAGCCTCGTCGCGCTTCTGGGCCGGCATCACGCCGCTCTCGTACAGGCGGTTCACACGCTCATATGTCTTTTCGGCCACTTCCCTTCCGGCTATGGCTTTCTGCCATGTGGCGTAAGCCCCCTGGATCTGTTCGTCGCGGGCGCCGTTGACGGCCTTCTGCTCAACCGCACGGGCCGCGTCGAATGCGGCGTACGCCTGCGACAGCTTCGCCTCTATGTCCGGCGCGTCAAGAATGACCAGTGTATCACCTTTCGACACCGTGTCGCCCTTCTTCACCCGGATTTCAAGGATACGCCCCGGAATCTTGCTCGACAGGCGATAGTCGGTCGCCTCCGCCTGCCCCTGGACGGTTTCCCTGGGTTCGGGCAGACATATGCCTACCAATATTACCGCAACTATCACTACGGTGATGACAGAGGCCGTGACAAGGATTATATTCAGATTCTTTTTCATTGCTGTTTTTTATTTGATTTGTCCTAATGATTTCTTTAGATATAAATGCGCCAGGCGCAGGTCGATGCCGGCCGATATGAGGGTGGTCCTGGCCGACAGCCACGCCGTCTGAGCCTGGAGTACATCGCTCAGCGGTATCACGCCTTCCCGCAGGCCAAGTTCGGCGTATCTCATGTTCTCGTCGGCCTCGGCCTGGCTGCTCAGCGACGCTCCGTAGCGTTCCCGGGCCTCGCGTACTTTCCGCCGACACTGCGATATCTGCAGCTCGATCATCTCGCGGGTCTCATCGAACTGAAACCGGGCCGCCGCCGCTTCGGCCTGCGCAGCCCTCACCTTATATCCGCGGTCGCCCCACGTGAGTATCGGGATACTGACCGCTATGCCCACGTTCCATGTGCCTTTGAATTTTCTTTCAAAGCTATTGAACACAGAAGGGTAGCTTGCGAAATATCCGCCCGTCAGCACCACACTCGGCAGGAACTCCGCACGGGCCAGTTTCACCTTCTCGTCATAGATCCGGATGGAGGTTCCCAGTGCGGAAAGCTCCGGCCGGTTCTCCGGACCGGCTTCGTCTGCTTCGTCATAGTTTTCGGCCGTGACCTCGCAGCCGGTACTCTCGTCGGCTAAGGTCAACTGCGACGCGAGCGGCAGCCCGCATAACTGGCACAATTTCATTTTCAGCACTTCTATGCCGTTGTCGATCTGTATGATCGACACATTCGCCTCATTTACCTTAACCTTGACACTGAGGCCGTCGGCTTTGGTCGCGAAGCCCTCCGCAATCATCTGCGTCACATCCGAGTCGAGCCTGCTCACCAGTTCGAGATAGCTCTCGGCAAGCTTCTTGCGGGCCGTGAGCTCGACGATATTCCAGTATGTCTCATCGACCGTCACTATCAGATCCTGATACTTGATATCGTATCTGTCTCCGGCAATCTGTTCGGCATAGCGGGTGATATTGTTGTAGGCCCTGATTTTTCCGCCCATATAGATCGGCTGGGTCAGGATCACGGCCGCTCCGCCGATATTGCGTGTATCGGTGCGCAGGGCATCCACGAGACTCTGTCCCGCCGCATTAAGCCCCGGCGACGAGAGAGCGTCGCCGATATGCGGCAGCGCCACCTTCTGTTCATCACTCAGCAACGAGAGTTCCCTGCCCGTATGCATGTACAGACCCGTCGCCGATATATGCGGCAGATACGAGGTCTGCGCCGACCGGCGGTTATAATAGGCCGTCCTTCTCTCCATCTCGGCCGCACGCAGTTCCTTATTGTTCTCGACTGCCATGATGCGGCAACTGTCCAGCGTCACGACACGGTCCGAGGCCTGGGCTGCCTGCATACCGAGCGATATGACCGCTATGAGCGTCAGTTTGTGTCTGTTCATTTTCATTTCTGCTTTATTCAGGTGCAAAGTTCGGTAGAATTGACACGTCGCGAAAGGCCGATTTTTCGGACCGATTGGAGCAAAACTCGCATTTTCGACACCACTTGCCATGAAAGCAGACGGATTATTGTTATATTTGCGAAGTTTTTTTTCAAAGTTTAGCTATGGAACGGATCCCCAATGTAATCTCTGTGGAACGCTTGCTCGAGCAGGACATTCCCGAACTTGTACGCTTTCACAAAGATATTGTGATGGTGAATAATTTCAGCGACATGAGCCTCTTCTCTCATCCTGTACGGCTTAAGGCCACCACTGTCCTGGTCTGTCTCAAGGGTGTCATCGACTGCAATATCAATCTGCACAGATTTCTCATCACAAGGGACCACATGCTCATTAACTTCGCCGGCGACATCATACACCTCAACAAAGCCGAGAACATTGTCGGATATGCCATTATAATTTCCGAGGAATTCCTTCAGCGGATCCAGCTCGACTTCCGTTTCCGCGCCCAGAGCTATCTTAATCTCCGCGACAACGGTCCCATCGCCGTACCGCATGACGAGCTCGCCTACCTTAAGCCATACTACGATCTCCTGAAAAAAAACATGGAGGAAGGCAACACCGAAGTCATAAAAGGCCTCACCTTAGCCCTTTCGTACACAATCACCTCTCTGCTCCACAAGTATCAGCCATCTTCACACGGTACCGAAAAGGACACTCCCCGCATCGAACATATCTTCAACAAATTCATGAATCTCCTCGGCACATACCATGCCAAGGAGAGGAGTCTGCAGTTCTACGCCGACAAGATGTGCCTCACCCCCAAATACGTGTCCGCGGCCATAAAAACCTTCAGCGGCAAAAGTGCCCTAAACTGGATTAATGAATACGTCAGCCTTGAAGCCGAAATGATGTTGCGCTACACCGACATGTCGGTGCAGGAAATAGCCTACTCCCTGAATTTCCCCACACAGTCGGCCTTCGGCAAATATTTCAAGAAAATGGTTGGCACAAGTCCCAAGCAGTACCGCACCAATATGTAAAAGGCCGCCGGACAGGCATCCGCCCGATCGCGAAGGCACATGGCCGCGCCCGCTTCACTTGCCGGCGGTTCCGGCAAGAGTCTGCTCGATGGATGTCAGGCCGCCGAGCTTCGCGGCCTCGTAGGGGCCCAGACTCAGGCCGTCGCGCTCAACGTCGGTCACGATCAGTTCGAAACCTATCGCCAGCTGCGAGATGCGCAGCCTGTCGCCCCGGCGCAGCTTGCAGCGCTCGGCCTCGTTGACGATGAACGTGCCGCCGCCGAGATAAGTCATCAGCACCAGCCGTCCGGGCTGGTAGGTGATGCGGATCTGCGTGCCGGCCGTAAGCGAGTCGGTCGTCACACACTGCAGGGCCGCGAACTGCGAGATCTCCACGTCGTGTTCTATATCGCTGTGAAGCAGTTCCCACGAGCCGTAGCCGACGTAGCGGGCTATGATGTCGAGCGTGCTGCGCAGCTGCCGCCGGTCGTGGTCGCTCACCAGCCCGAACCACCGCTGTACCGACGTCTCGCCCACAACCTCCTTGGTCTTCTGAAAAATATCCTCGGCTACCGCCGCACACTGACCCGACGCGACGATGCGCTCGCCGAACGTCTCCTCTATCTTGTTCAATACTGCTCTCGGCAACATGGCATTAACGTGATTATCTGTGATCTTGCCGCAAAGTTAATACTTTTTTCCTGCCCCGGAGCATTTTCGCCGCAAAGTGAACCGGATGAACCGCCCGACCGCGGCGTTTTTTACTGAAAATCTGTTTTTTTCGCGAAAAAACGCTTGTTCTTTGTCACAAATTCGATATATTTGCGTCATATTTACTATGACGAAGACGAAAACCAATTAATAACCAATCCATATCCGTATGAAAAGATTTCTCTGGGGTATGCTCTTGCTGTTTGCCGGCTTTTCGGCCGCCTTTGCAGGCAAGTACCAGTATACCACTGTCGAAGGCGACCCGCTCGACACGAAAATGTACACTCTGCCCAACGGTCTGAAGATTTTCATGACCGTCAACCGCGACAAGCCACGCATCCAGACCTACATCGCCGTGCGCGTCGGCGGCAAGAACGACCCCGCCGAGACAACCGGCCTCGCCCACTATTTCGAACACCTGATGTTCAAGGGCACCGAGCAGTTCGGCACCTCCGACTACGCAGCCGAGAAACCGCTCCTCGACCAGATCGAGCAGCTTTTCGAGGTGTACCGCGTCACCACCGACTCGGCCACACGCCGCGACCTCTACCGCCAGATCGACTCCATCAGCTACCAGGCATCGCTCATCGCCATCCCCAACGAGTACGACAAGCTCATGGCACTGATCGGCGCCGAGGGTACCAACGCATACACATCGCAGGACGTCACTTGCTACGTCGAGGACATTCCCTCCAACCAGATCGAGAACTGGGCCATGATCCAGGCCGACCGCTTCCGCCACCCCGTGCTCCGCGGCTTCCACACCGAGCTTGAGACAATCTACGAAGAGAAGAACATGTCACTCACGCAGGACAACCGCAAGATGAACGAGGCCATGCTCCGCACCCTCTTCCCTCACCACCCCTACGGCACACAGACCGTACTCGGCACACAGGAGAACCTCAAGAACCCCTCCATTACCAACGTCAAGAACTACCACAAGCAGTGGTACGTGCCCAACAACATGGCGATCTGCCTCTCCGGCGACTTCGATCCCGACGAGATGGTCGACATAATCGCCAAGTACTTCGGCGACATGGAGCCCAACCCCAGCCTGCCCGTGCTGCAGTTCCCCGCCGAGGAACCGCTCACTGAGCCCGTCAAGGTCGAAGTCCTCGGCACCGACGCCGAACGCATCTACCTCGCCTGGCGCATGCCCGCCGCCAAGGACCCCGACAAGCTCGTGATCGACATCATCAGCGAGGTCCTCAACAACGGCGACTGCGGCATCATCGACGTCAACCTCAACAATTCGCAGAAAGTCCTCGGCGCAGGCGCCGGCTCCTACGACCTCGCCGACCAGGGCGCATTCCTGCTCATCGGCATGCCCAACGCCGGTCAGACCCTCGACGAAGTCCGCGCCCTGCTTCTCGAGCAGATGGAACTGCTCCGCCAGGGCCAGTTCGCCGACGACCTCCTGCCCGCCATCGTCAACAACACCAAGCTCTATCTCCAGCAGTCGCTCGAAAGCAACAGCTCGCGTGCCGACTACTACGTCGACGCCTTTGTCAACGGCGAGGACTGGGCCGACCGCGTAGCCGACTTCCACCGTCTCGACTCCATTACCAAGGACGACGTCGTACGCGTCGCCCGCAAGTACTTCGGTCCCGAAAACTACGCCGCCATCTACAAACTCCAGGGCCAGGACACCACTATCGTCAAGATGCCCAAGCCCGAGCTGACACCCATCGCCACCAACCGCGACGCCTCCAGCGAGTTTCTCCGCCGCGTGGCCGCCTCCGAGGTTGAGCCCATCGAACCGGTGTTCGTCGACTTCGACCGCGACCTTACCATACTCAAGGCCAAGAACGACATCCCCGTCTACTACACCCGCAACACAACCAACGACATATCCACGCTCATCTACGTCGTTGACTTCGGCACCAACGACGACCGCCGTCTCTCCGTCGCTTCCGGCTACTTCGACCTCCTCGGCACTCCCGACATGACCGCCGACGACCTCAAGCGCGAGTTCTACAACCTCGCCTGCTCGTGGCGTCTGTCGCTGGGCGGCGACCGCTCATTCATCGTCATCACCGGCCTGAGCGAGAACCTGCCCAAGGCCGCCGAACTATTCGAGAATTTCCTGGCCAGCGCCACTGTCGACACAGAGGCCTGGAACCGCCTCGTAGAACAGATCGGACAGAGCCGCGACAACGCCAAGAAGAACCAGCGCTCCAACTTCTCGGCCCTGGTCAACTACGTGATGTACGGTCCCGAGAACCCCACCACCAACCGCTTTACCATGGATGAGCTCCGCGGCATCGATCCCGCCGATATCATCGCAGCCGTCCGCGACCTCTACAGCTACGAGCAGGAAGTCATCTACTACGGCAACCTCTCCGAAAAGGAAATCGTCGACGTCATCAACCGCATCCACCCCACACCCGGCACGCTCCGCCCCGTCCCGACTGCCGACCGCTTCACCCAGGTCAAGCCCGAAGAAACTGTCATCTTCGTCGCTCCCTACGATGCCAAGCAGCTCTACATGACGATGTTCGCCAACCAGGGCGGCCGTTTCGACATCGCCCTCGCCCCCATGGTCGAGATGTACAACGAGTACTTCGGCGGTGGCATGAACAGCATCGCATTCCAGGAGATGCGCGAGAGCCGCTCGCTCGCTTACTCGGCATTCGCCTTCGAACTCGAGCCTTCGGAACTCACCCGTCCGTACTCCTACCGCACCCAGATCGCCACGCAGAACGACAAGATGATCGACGCAATCGACGCATTCCTGCTCATCATCAACGACATGCCTCAGTCGCAGGCTGCCTTCGACCTGGCAAAGAACGGTCTTGAAGCCCGCCAGCGCTCCGAACGAGTCATCAAGGACGACATCGCATGGGCATATCTGGCAGCCAAGCGCCTCGGCCTCGACCGCGAAGAGCGCGAGACCGTCTACAACGCCCTGCCCTCGATCACACTCGAGGATGTTGTCAACTACCAGCAGAACCACGTCAAGAACGGTACTTACTACTACGGCATTCTCGGCGATCCCGCCGACCTCGACCTCGACGCCCTGTCGAAAATCGGCCGTGTCGTAATGCTCACCACCGAAGACATCTTCGGCGAATAATTCGCCCGTCAGTCTTATTATACAGAGGCTGTGTCGTAATTGACACAGCCTCTTTTCTTTTTCCGACCTCAATTTTAACTCCGTCGAAACACTTCCGGGTTTCGAGTCCCGTAGCTTTCATCCGACAAGTGTCGCAAAATCCGAGAAAGCTGCATCTCCCCGCGTGAACAACTGCGTAATATTCCTTTGATATTCCGCTGACATTCCGCTGAAAATACGTAACTTTGCGCCATGAAATCACAAATAAAACACATCTTCGCGGTATTCATTTTCTTATTGATGTCATTCAACGCAAGCGCAAGAATGATAAAAGAGGCTCCTGTTGGAGAAATACCTTTTGCCATAGCCGGAGATAGTCGTATATACGTCACTGCTTTTGTAAATGGTTCTGATTCGCTCCGTTTTCTTGTTGATACCGGCGCATCTTCAATAGTGCTTAACACCAACTCTCCAAAACTCAAAGACTATATTCACGATGGAGAAATCGCCGATAATTTAGGGACTTCCGGAGTAAATACCGTAACATATAGCAACGACAATTCCGTTAAAGTCGGTTCGATACAGTACGACAAAGCCGGGTGCGCACATATACCTTATCCTCCTGAATACTGGGACGGCGTTTTTGGACTCAACGGTTTAGCTGCATTTAATATAGAAATCAATTATGATGATTTCAAAATTTACTGCTATCCAAAAGATAATTTGAACTTTGAGAATTCTAACGTGTCAATTCCTTTTGTATATAAATATGATGTACCGTTTATAAATCTGCCGGTTAAACTGAATGGTATAATTCATAATCTTCTCCTTGAAGTTGATACTGGTTCTGACCGCATAATAGACTTGAATACCCCCTTCGTAAATAAAAACAATCTTCTTGAAACGCAGAAACCTTTTGCGATTTCTCGCATTGCAAGTTCAGACGGAGGTAGTGGTGAATTGAAAAATGTATTTTTCGATGAAGTAGTTGTAGGACCTTACATAATGCCAAGAGTGGCCGGTGCATTTTCCACACTTACATCTGGAATGCAGAGCAAAGAAGATATAGATGGTATGATTGGTAACAATTTCCTTAAACGCTTCAATATGTTTATTGACTTTAAGAATAATCTGCTCTATTTACAGCCAAATAATTTTTACTACGCTCCATTTTACGATTTTCTCATAAAATAAGCGTCTTTTCGCGCACATCATATGCTCCATAACTTTGTGGAAAACAACCACAAGTTATGGACTTTCCTTTTTCCGACCTCAACCTTCCGCCCATCAATACTCTGTAGAGACGCTTCCGGCCTTCGAAGCTCGAACTCGTCGAGAGAGATGAAACACTCTCCTCATTCTTATGCCGGGGTGTGCAGTAATCCGTCACACACGCCGGAATGTTAAAAACACGCGCGGTCGCCGCCGTGACCCTTAAATCTTGTAATTTTGCCCTGCACTTCAAATACCCGATCCAACTGTCACACTATGAACAATCCGAATTACGACACCGCAGCCGCACGCCCGTCGGCGCGCATGGCATGCCGCTCGATTACCACTAACCGATGGTTCGAGTTCGGCATCACCGCGGTGATCCTCGCCAACTCGCTCCTGATCGGCGTCGAGACCTACCACACAAGCGACATCATCACAAACATCCAGAATCTCATCCTCTATGTCTTCACCGTCGAGATAGCTCTCAGGTTCATCGCCTCCGACAGCGTCAGGGCCTTCTTCTCCGACGGATGGAACATATTCGACCTCTCGCTCGTACTCGTAGGTTACGTTCCCGAATCCCTGTTCGAGAATGCCTCCGCCCTGATGGCACTGCGTGTCCTCCGCGTATTCCGCGTGCTGCGCCTGCTCAGAGCCGCAAAGGAAATCAAGGTCATAGTCAGCGTACTGCTCAAGAGCACCAGTGCCATGTTCTACAATGTGCTGCTGTTCGGCATATTCATCTATCTGTTCTCCATCATCGGCGTCGGGCTGTTCAAGCTCCCCGATCCCGCCGTTCTCGAAGGCGAGGAAAAGGCCCGGTACGAAAAACTGATGGAGATCGCGCCCCACTCGCCGTCCAACTCACCCGACCCCTTCGGCACCCTCGGCGAAGCCATGTTCACGCTCTTCCGCGAACTTACCGGAGAAGACTGGACCGATCTGCGCTACAACCACATCACCGCCTACGAACTGGGCGTCATCAAGACTCCGCCCGCAGTGACCAACATGTTTCACATCATCTGGTTCATAATAGCCGCGTTCATGCTGCTCAACCTCGTCACCGGCGCCATAATCAACAACTACCAGGCCGTCATGGAACGCAACGCCGACCCCGACAAAAAGCCCGAAAGCTGACCACAAGGGGCAGCAGGCGTACACGCCTGCGACCTGGCATCACTCATATCACAGCGGGCGGAGGACCAAGAGTCCCCCGCCCGCCGGCCATAACAACCTATGCGCCCGTCACTGTCCGCTTGAGGCCACGCGGCAGACGATGCCGGCGAAAGCAAGCAGCCACAGACCGTTCACAAGGATATAGTAGCGGTAGTCCGCGCACCATGCAGCCATGCACAGACTCACTATGACACTCAGTGCCAGCGATGTCCACGCCACCGCACGGATCACGACCGAAGCGCGCGACCCCGATGCGTTGGCCGAGACGGTCAGAAACACTGCCGCCATCACACCGGCCCACACACCGGCCACAAGCTGCATGCGGGCCGCATCGGGAACCAGGCTCACACCCCACCCGATCAGCAACCCGGCAAGCACCGCGATCACCGTGCCAGTTACGTTGAAACGGAACACGCTGTAGTTTTCCATCGGCTTCGGACCCGATGTGTATCTGTCCGTACCGCTCATGACTGCAGAAGCATCAGTTTGTTCACTTCCGGTATGTTGCAGGCCAGCTGCCAGCCCGTCATGCCGGGCGACCACATCAGGGTGTCGTCCTCTATCTTGCCGCGCCCGATCAGCTGACTCAGCTCATGGTCGGTAAGCGGACCGGCCTGGCGCCCTTCCGCCACCACATACCACGTGCGGCCGGCAGCCGGCGCACATGTGCGTCCCTGCTGGCCGGTTGTGCCGGCATTGACACCGGCCACCTGCATTGAGTTCATGGTCTGGTTCATGGTGTTGACCATCTGCGTGGCCAGGCCCATGCCCATTCCGAATTCGACCAGTCGGTCGATACTGCTGAAATCTGTCATTATCGTAAGTTTTTAAAGTTAAGGCATGGGAGGCATCGGCGGAGGTACCGGAGCTCCGGCAGGCTGGAAGAGCGATGCAAGCTCAGGCACCTGCCCGGCCGGCATCCACTGCGACATTCCCTGCGCCCACACATACGTCTGCGGCGTGAGCTGACCCTGCTGCACGAGCTGCTGGAGCTGTGGCATCGGATACGGGCCCCACTGCTGGCCGTTGATAGACACCATGTACTGAACGTTGCTGACCGGGGCGCCCGGCATAGGCGCTCCCGGCATAGGCGGCGGGGTTGCCCCCTGCATGCCGGCGGCCTGCTGCCACTGGTTGTTCATCTGCTGGCCCATATTGTTGACCATGCCGGCCATCTGGCCGCCAAGGGCTCCGCCGACAGCCATCGAGGTCATGAAGGCGGCCGGATTGATGCCGCTCGAACCTGTAGCGCCGCCGAAGCCGCCGGCATTCATGTTCGACGCAGCCGTCTGCATCACGTCCGACTGACGGTCAAGCGCGTGCGCGCCGATGAACTGGGTCTCCGTCTGCAGGCGCTGGGCGCGCTGAGCCTCCTCGCGCTGTATGCGCATGGTGGCGTCGAGGTTGCGGGCGTTGATGTCCTGCATGTCGCTCATGTTCTTGATGTTGACCGCCGTCTGCGCGTTGATTGTCGCTTGCTGCTGATCGGCGGTTACCGACCGCAGTTCGCGGTAGCCTTCCGAGTCCTTGTCCACGTCCAGGCGCGATATGTCAAGGCGCCTGAGTTCTATGGCAAAGTCCTCCATGTCCTCGGTCAGACGCGGCTTCACTATGTCGTTGATCTCGTCGATGCGGCGAGTGAGCTGCAGCACAGGCAGCCCGTGGTTGTCGGGCGCGTTGCTCACCTCGCTCTTGATGCGTCGCACCACCGCGTCCCTGATCTGCTCCTTCAGATCGTCGAGCGAGAAGTTGATCAGACGGTGGGCCTTGATGAACGCCTTCACGTCGGCGATGCGGAACGTAAGGCTGCCGCCCACCGACACAGGCACGGCGAAGTCGAGAAAGCGCGGATCAAACACGTCGAAGTACGGGATGGCGAAATTAAGCTTGATCACTCCCGACAGATTGATGAAGTAGATCTCGGCCTGGAAGGGCGATTCGCCCCCGAAAGCCATGCCCACCAGCGAGGTCAGTACCGGGAAGTTGGCCGTCTTGATCGTATCGTCATACGGACCTTCGATGAAGTCCTGCATCGTACCGTCCTTCTGCCGGTACACGAACACGGCCACCTCGCCGTCCTTCACACGCAGCGACGATCCGTAGCGGATAGCGTTCTCGCGCGAGGTCGAGTTCACGTCCTGGCCCAGCGGGCGCCATTTCCATACCAGATATTCCTGTTCGTCGCAGCGGATCACATTCATCAGTCCGCCGCCTTTTCCTTTTCCGAAAATTCCCATGGGTTACGCTTTGATTTTGTATCGCTTTGCTATCGCTTCCATCTGCTCGAGCAGATCCCTGTCATCCTTCATGACGATGCGCGCCTTGATCAGCACCTGCTGTGCCTTAGCATAATAAGCCTTCTCAAGGGCCTTGTCAATTGTGTCTTTCTGGCTGAAAATACCCGACGGTTTAGCCAGCGGAGCACAGGATGTAAAGAAATCGAACATATCCTGTTTTCCGGACGGGACAGGGAAAGACGAGACTATCGACGCAAGCTTCGGCCCGGTCGAAGAAAACATTTCTTTAAAGACATTCCCGCTCTTTGCACGTTCCGCTGCAATTTTTGCACCGAGCCGCTCCCATGACGATTCTGAAGATTTTTCGGCAGGATGATCGAACTCATAGCCACATTGCTTACATTTAGTCGCAAGCACATCATTGATGATTTCGCCGCAGGCCGGACACTTGCGTACTTCGGGCCGCGAGGGTCGTGCCGGAGCGGTAGCGGCTCTTACGGCCGCTGCAGCCGTCACTGCGGCAGCATCCGCCGCCTTCTGCTTGTTGGCGGCTTCCTGCTGCTGTGAGCGAAGCACCTGCTGCTGCTCGAAGAGACGTGCCTCGAGCACCATCACGAATTCATCCATCGACACACCCTCCTGCTGGGCGTTGCGGATAAGCCCCTGCCGCTCCAGGTCGCTGATCTCGCCGTCGGCCACGGCCGCGTTGATCAGCGAGTTCAGGCGCGGCGACAGCGAATTGTCGCTCGCCGTGGGCTGCGCGGCCGGCGCGGGTGCCGACGGTGCC
>CABRGT010000031.1 GCA_902470475.1 uncultured Porphyromonadaceae bacterium
CTTACCCTGAGGAGGAGTGAGGAGAAGGCCGTTGCACTTCTTATTGGAATCTTTCCCGTAATAATATATCTCTTTTTGATGATAATTTGGACTTTAATCCGAAATTTATATATGCTGTCCTTTCAGTAATAAAAATAAAGCTGCCGCACCTTGAGGGATGCGGCAGCTTTGGAGAGTATGGAATTCAAAAGCGATTACTGCTGGAGCTTGAAGGTAACGGGAAGAGTGTAAGTAACCTTCACGGGCTGGCCGTTGTTACGGCCGGGCTGCCACTTGGGCATCGACTTCACGAGACGCATGGCCTCCTTGTCGAGTGCGGGATGACGGCCGCGGGCAATCTTCACGTTGACGATCTGACCTGTCTTGTCAACATCGAACTGAACGACTACTCGGCCCTGCACGCCTTCTTCCGAAGCCTGAGCGGGATAGTTGATATGCTCGCCGAGCCATTTGTACATGGCTGCATCACCGCCGGGGAAAGAGGGCTTCTGCTCTACCATAGCCATGGTATAAACCTTTTCAGGTTCGGGAGCGGGAGCTTCCTGGACGATCTGCTCACGAACGACCTGCTTATTGAGGTCGTTGGTGCCTTCGGTCACATCAATAGCACCGATCTGAGCCTCATTCTGAGTTGCCTCTTCCTGAGTCTTGACCTGCTTGGTCTCGTCGAACTGCTCGTCCTCCACCACAAGGATGTCGGTCACACGCTGTTCGTTGGCGACTTCTTCAGGCTGAATGATCTCTTCGGGCTGCTCAATGATGGGCTGCTCTTCGATTTCCTCCTCCTGCATTGCCTCTTCCTGAGCCATAGCCGCCATTTCCTGGTCGATGGCCGCATCGGGTGCTTCCTCCTCACGAGAAGAGAATATACCCTTGATGCTAAGGAAAAGGAGAACGAGGACAACTGCAAGAACTGAGAGTACAATGATCACTGCACGGGTGTGGCGGTGCGGGGATTGCTTGCGCATCTCATATGCGCCGAATTCCTTGTTTTTGCCTTCAAAGACTATATCGCGCCACTCTTTTGATGAAAGATCTACATCTTTTGCCATTTTCGTTTTGTACGTTTAACGGTTAATAAATCATTTCGCTCTCACTGTGGGACGTATAATCTGAGTACCCTGCTGAGCCTGGTAGTGCTCGAGAAGCAGTGTATCGGTGTGCGTGGGAAGCTCGATGCTGTAACGCGAGATCTGGTTGATCTGCATTTCATCGAGTGCGTTGATCAGACCTTCGTACGTAGTGTTGGGACCGGGCTTGATCACGACAACGGGACGAGTCTTGAGGGTATCGGCCGCATTCTTGCGGGCCTGCTCCTGGAACTGTTCCCTGGTGATTTCCTTGTTCTTCCACTTCGTCTTAAGATCGTCGTACACATTCATCACTTCCTCGTTGCGTTCACGCAGAATCTTGCGGATGCCCTGGGGCATCTTGTTCTGGTTGCCGATAAACTGCTCGTGACGGAGGTAGTTGTTGGCAAACGTGGTGTCGGCCACGCCCTGGTAGTAATAAATGTGGTGAACGGTCTTGCCGGTCTCGGCGTCGACTTTGGGCTTGTCGCCCTCATACTCGGTATCGAGAATCAGGGTGATGGCCTCCGAAGCCTTGGCCTGCGCCTGCTGCTCCTTCTTCACATCCTCATTGGTCGGAAGCACGATCTGCAGAGTCTGCGACTTGATCATGGTCGTACAGAGCATGAAGAATGTGATCAGAAGCATGTTCATATCCACCATGGGGGTAAAGTCCACATGGATCTGCATCTTCTTCTGGGCGCCTTTCTTTTTCTTGCCGCCCTTGTCGGATTGTTCTATCTGAGCCATACGGGTTTACCTTTAATTAGTGGGTTCATCTTCGGATTTAAGCGCAGTCATGAGACTGAACTTGTTGAGCTTCATAGTCTGGAGGTTGTCGAACACCTGCTGCACGGTAGTGAAGGGGGTGTCCTTGTCGGCCTTGACTGCGATACCCTGGCCCTCGCGCATGAGGGCAGCGTAGAGGTTATGCAGATTGGCAGCGTCCTCCGGATTAGTCAGATTAGAGAGCTGTTCGCGGTTGATGTCGCAGGCAACGTCATAGATTGCCCTGAGCCAGACCTGGAAATCGTTGAGCTGACCGTCGCGGTTCTTGTTACCGTTGATAGGTATGCCGACCATCGGGTTGGTCATGTCGCCCTGGAATTTGTCGCGGTCTGTCACCGACATGCTCAGATATTGCGGCAGAGCACTGAACGGAACACCGAACATATTGATCTTGCCGAATTCAGCTATCTGCTGGGGAGTGAGGGTGACGGGATTGTTCTTGTGCAAATCGTTGTAAATCGACAGAGCCTTGTGGAGCATCATCACGCGAACTTTTTCGCTTGAGTATGTCGAGTCGGCGTCGCCGGTGAACGAGATGAAGATTTTACCTTCCGCAGCGGTGGGATCCTGCATCTTGCCTGACTTGTCGGCCGAAGATATGAGCACCGTAACAAGATTGTTGACGGGGACTTTTTCCTCGGATACCGACGACGGAGTATAAACGATGGTCGGCTCCTTCTGCAGGAAGGTTGAAGTCAACATGAAGAAAGTAAGCAAAAGAACGGTCACGTCACTCATCGCGGTCATGTCGATGAGGGTACTCTTTCTTTTAATTTTTACTTTTCCCATATTTACCTTTTATTAACTTGTGAATATTTCGGTAAACCGGGATTAGTGAGTAGCGGCGAATGTCTGAACGATTGAGAAACCGATTTCGTCGATAGCGTAGGTCAGGTTGTCGATCTTGTTGGTGTAGAAGTTATACGAGATAACGGCGAAAGCACCGGTTGCGATACCGAAGGCGGTGTTGATAAGTGCCTCCGAAATACCGGTCGACAGTTCGGTCGAGTCAGGAGCGCCCGACTGAGCGAGAGCCTGGAACGACTTGATCATACCCATCACAGTACCGAGCAGACCGACGAGAGTACCGAGGGTGGTGAGAGTAGCCACGATCGGGAGGTTCTGCTGCAGAGCGGGCATCTCGAGAGCGGTAGCTTCTTCAACTTCCTTCTGGAGAGTGGCGATCTTCTGCTCTTTGGTCAGGACGGTGTTCTCATCCATTTCCTTGTAACGTACGAGGGCAGCCGATACGACAGCGGCAACCGAACCCTTCTGGGCCTTGCAGAGCTTCTGGGCGCCTTCGATGTCGTTCTTGACGAGGCAAGCCTTTACATTGGCAACGAACTTGGCGATGCTGCCTTTGCCCTTGGCGGAGCTGAGGGCGAACCAGCGCTCAACCGAGATCACGATAACGGTAAGGAAGAGAGTCTGGAGGATAGGCACGATGAAGCCACCCTTGTAGACAGTACCCCAGAGGTTCTTGGGATGACCATCTTCGAAGTGCATGTCGTTACCGAACCAGAAGATGAAGAGCAGTACGCACACGATAGCGCAGACAAGGATTACCCATGATGCGTTCTTGATACCGGGGGCGTTCTTCTTTTGGGGTTTGTTCTTTGCGACGGGTTTACCCATCGGAGCTGTAGGCTTTTGAGCTTCCATTTTTAACAATACTTTTTTTTGTGAATTATTAATTGGTATTTGTTTATAAAGTTATTTTAAGTCAAGATTTAAGTCTTAAGTCAGGTTAGTTTTTCATGAATCCTCGTTAGTCGCCCCCGCCTCTGCAAGGGTCCTACGGCTATCCCTTCGGCCGACTTTCTCAAATTCATCACGCAAATTTAACCCTAAATTTTAAACCTGCAAAACATTTATGATATTTTTTTGCCATCGGGCTGCCGAATATTAATTTTTTCAGGCGCGGGGTGGCTTTTTTATTTAAAATATCTGTATTTACTAAAAATATTATTACATTTGCAGCCTGCAATCCACACATTATAATATTCTGATATATGGTAAATGGATTTTTCCGGGTCGCGTCGTGCGTCCCGACGGTGAGCATCGCCGACCCCGACCGCAATATCGCAGCCATAGGCGAATGCCTTGATTCAGCCTCGCGCCGCGGAGCGGCCATAGCAGTCTTCCCGGAACTTTCGGTGACGGCATACACATGCGCCGACCTGTTTCACAGTTCCACCTTATATAATACGGCGCTCGATGCACTCCGGCGCCTTCTGGAGAGCTACAGCCCGGAGTGGCCGACCGCATTCATAGGGATGCCGGTGATGCGGCGAGGCAAACTGTATAACTGCGCCGTAGTCATCGACGGCGGTCGCATCATTGCCGCCGTGCCAAAGACATTTCTGCCATCATACAACGAGTTCTACGAGAAGCGGTGGTTCTCGCCCGCTCCGGCACAGTGCGGACTGACGGTCGAACTGCTCGGCCGGGAGATTCCGTTCGGCACGGATATCATCATCCGCAAGAATGGCGTGGCTGTCGGAGCCGAGATATGCGAGGATCTGTGGGCGCCCGTGCCGCCGTCGACTTTTGCGGCCCTGGCCGGCGCCCAGGTCATCGTCAACCTCTCGGCCAGCGACGATGTTGTCGGAAAATTCGACTATCTGCAATCACTCGTCGCGCAGCAGAGCGCACGCGCATTGTGCGCCTACGTATACTCGTCGGCCGGCTACGGCGAATCGTCGACCGACCTGGTGTTCCAGGGCAAGTCGATCATCGCTGAAAACGGCCGTATCGACGCGAGCCGCTGCCTGAAGAACCAGAACAAGGAAGCCGTGACGCTGTACGACGTAAACATATCCGCCCTCGAGCACGACCGCATACACATGCGTACATGGGGCGATGCCGTGGACCGTGCCGGAGTCGAAGCGACCTATCGGTTTGTCGAGACGGCCGACTCGAACACCCGGGCGGAAGGAAACCTGTTCAAAGTAGATCCGCATCCTTTTGTCCCGTCGGGCGGCGCCGAGCTGGCCGCACGCTGCGAGGAAATCCTGTCGATACAATGCGCCGGCCTGCGGCGACGTCTCGACGCAACCCACTGCGGACGTCTCGTGGTAGGCATTTCGGGAGGGCTGGACTCGACACTCGCCCTGCTGGTGGCGGTGCGCACCCTCGACGCAATGGGACTCGACCGCAGCGGCATAACCGGCGTGACGATGCCGGGATTCGGCACCACAGACCGCACCCACGACAACGCCGTGGCCCTGATGAAGGCGCTCGGCGTCACCATCCGGCAGATATCCATAGTCATGGCTGTCAACCAGCACTTCGCCGACATAGGCCATGACCCGGCCGTTCACGACGTGACGTACGAAAACTCGCAGGCACGCCAGCGCACCCTGCTGCTGATGGACATAGCCAACCAGACAGGCGGCCTTGTTCTCGGCACGGGCGACCTGTCGGAACTCGCGCTTGGCTGGGCCACCTACAACGGCGACCACATGTCGATGTACGGCGTCAACTCCGGGGTGCCAAAGACTCTCGTGCAGCACCTTGTGCGATATTTCGCCACTGAAGCAGCCGACAAGAACGTGGCCGACATATTGCTCGACATTCTCGACACACCCATCTCTCCCGAGCTAATACCAGCCGACGACGAGGGCAACATCACACAGAAGACCGAAGACCTCGTCGGCCCCTACGAGCTACACGATTTCTTCCTGTACAACATGCTGCGCCACGGCTACACGCCGCGCACCATCTACGAGCTGGCGCTGATCGCCTTCGACGGAAAGTACGAAGCCTCGACCATCAGCCACTGGCTCCGCACTTTCGTGCGCCGGTTCTTCGCGCAACAGTTCAAGCGCTCATGCCTCCCCGACGGTCCCAAGGTGGGCAGCATCACCCTGTCGCCGCGCGGCGACTGGCGCATGCCATCCGACGCCGACGCCTCTGCATGGCTCAGCGAATGTGACCGGCTATGAGGCCGCGGCGCGACGCGTGATACGTGCCGCGAAATATGTCAAAAAAGCAAAGGACAGGGACGGGTTGAACTTTTTCAGACAGCAGACGTTTTATGAGTAACATTTAACTCTAACAAAACGTCTGCCGACATGAAATACGTACAACCTGACCTACCTTACAGCCGCGACGCGCTGGCACCTGCCATCAGCGCCGAGACCATCGATTTCCACTACGGTAAGCACGAAAAGGCATACATCGACAACCTCAACCGTCTTATCAAGGGAACCGAATACGATGACATGGATCTGGAAGAGATTATCACGTCGTCGAAAGGCCCGCTGTTCAACAACGCATCGCAGGCCTGGAACCATATTTTTTACTTCTTCACTTTCTCCCCCGACGGCTCACGCGAGCCTTCCGGCGAACTTCGCCGCGCCATCGACCGCGACTTCGGTTCGTTAGAGAAATTCAAAGAAGCGTTCGTGGAAGCCGGTGTAGGCCTGTTCGGCTCCGGATGGGTATGGCTGTCACGCGACAACGACGGAAAACTCGTCATAACACAAGGCCCCAACGCATCGAATCCCCTCACCGAAGGGCTTACCCCGCTGCTGACTTTCGATGTGTGGGAGCATGCCTATTATCTCGATTATCAGAACAGACGCGCCGACGCCCTCAAAGCCCTGTGGGACATTGTGGACTGGGACGTTGTCGAAGGAAGATATTAATCCAAAGATATTAATCCAAGGACCAATAGCACTTAACTTAAGCATAATGTGATGAATGGGAAGGGAGGTACTCGTGAGAGCGCCTCTTTTTCTTACCCGTTCATCACATTATCACGGCAGCGCACGCTATGTCAGAAGCCTATGCTCCGATAACGGTTGCTGCGGGTCAGAGCCAGATTGTAGCGGTATTCGAGATCGAGATATGTCAGCCTCGACTGCCGAAACAGATTTATCTCGGTAATGTAATCGACCACAGTCATTTCGCCGCTATCGAAAGCCATCTTCAGCAGCTCCATGTAGCTGTTGTCGTCGATCAGACCGGCATATTGATCAAGTTCCTCCTTCAATTGCTCGGCAACGCAGTATTGTGTCTGACATTCGTTGATTGCAGCCGTCTCGTTGGCTGTATCCTCGATCATATCATAATCCACCCTGCTCCGGACAGCCTGAATGCGCTTCTTACGGCTGAACGAGGGGAGTGTGACAGACACTTTCAGACCATTGAAGTGGTTGTCATCCTCAAATGCATGTACATAACCGACTGAGAACGAAGGCAACGCCGACATATTCGCTACTTTCAACCGGTTTCTATAGGCCTCCAGACTTACTGTCTGATAGGGACTCCAGGCTTCGTCAAATTTTTCCGTCGGTTCTTCAAAAGGCTGCATGGGATATTCATCAAAGGCAACATCCCCCCGTTCAAATATCTCAGCAGTCACATTAAAGATACTGACACTTTCGTAGATATTGGTCACGTCGGTCAGCGCCATACGGTAATCGGCATGGGCGTTGACAGATGCAATCTGCGCCTTGCGCAGGTCGAGGATAGTAGCCTCGCCCATGTCGTAAGATGCTTTTGTTGCTGAAGCGATACTGTCGATATTATCCGCTATTTCTTTATACAGCTGACACCTGCGGTTTGCATTTATAATATCAATGATAATCAGTTTCAGTGTCAGCGCGCGGTCATAGGCATAAAGGGTAAGCAGGGCTTCCGACCTGCTGCGCTCCAGACCAGCCTGACGCGAACGGCTGCGATAGAGCCATGGCCACTCGATTTCCTGCGTCACAGACGCTGACCAGCGGTTCTGGTCAGCGCCCCAAAGGTGCTCGAACTCCACTTCCGGGCTCGCCGCCATATTCTCTGCCTGGGCTTCGCTATGCTCTGCCTCAATGGCACACAAACGACTGCGGACAGTAGGATCATAAGACAGTATTTCAGATATCACATCGTTGAGATGCGCCTGCGGAGTCACTGCTGAATCCTGCGCGGCTGCAATAGCCGGAACAGCCAACAGGAATGCCGCCAATATTTTGCGTGTCATTTCTTCTCCTTTCTGTTAATGAGGCGGTAGACCGCCGGAATTACAAATACGTTGAGTACAGTCGAAGTGACGAGTCCGCCGAGAATCACCGTAGCGAGCGGCGACTGAATCTCGTTGCCCGTCTTGTCGCCGTTGATCGCAAGCGGAATAAGCGCGAGCGCCGAAGTAAGCGCCGTCATCACGATAGGCAGCAGACGGTCGCCCGAGCCATGCATCACACGCTGATCGAGGCTTTCGCCTTCAGCCTTGAGTGAATTATAGCGGCTGATAAGCAGCATGCCGTTGCGCGTGGTGATACCGAGCAGCGATATAAAGCCGATGATGGCCGGGATGTTGAGCTCGCCGCCGGTAAATACGAGAATGAAGACGGCGCCGATAAGAGCCAGCGGAATGTTGAGCAGAATCACAAACGATTCTGTCCAGTTCTTGAACTGGCCGTAAAGCAGCATCAGCACCACAAGCAGAGCACACAGCGACGTAAGCAGCAGTGTGCGCGAAGCCTCGGCCTCGCTCTCGAACTGGCCGCCGTAGGTGATGTAGTAGTTGGGCGGAAGCTGCAGTCTGTCGTCGACGCGATGACGGATGTCCTCGACCACGCCGCGCAGGTCACGGCCGTCGACATTGGCCGAGATTACCAGGCGACGCTTGACATTTTCTCTGTTGATGGTGTTCGGGCCGGCCTTGGACGATATCTCAGCCACTGCCGACAAGGGTACCATACCGGCCGGAGTGTCGATCATGATATCGCCGATGGCATCAAGCGTCGACCGCGCAGACGGGTTCGCAATAAGGACAATGTCATAGGGCAATCCGTCCTCATATACCTGCGATACGCGTGTGCCAGAGATTGTTGTGGATATGGCGCGGCTGAACTGCCCCATGGTGATACCATATCGGGCAAGAAGTTCCCGCCGCGGCTTGATCACCAGTTCGGGACGTTCGACCTGCTGCTCGATGGTGACGTCTACCAGTCCGGGAACATCCTTCACGGCCTCTTTCAACTCCGTACCGAGGCGGTAAAGCTTCGAAAGGTCGTCGCCAAAGATCTTGATGGCGATATTGGCTTCGGTACCCGACAGCATGGCGTCGATACGGTGCGAGATAGGCTGTCCGATCTCTACGTTGACGCCGGGGAGTTCGGTCAGACGCGAACGTATCTCGCGGACCATCTCGTTACGGGTGCGGTCCTTAAGTTCATAAGGCACGTCGAGTTCGCTGACGTTCGAACCGAACGAATGCTCGGCCAGTTCGGCACGACCCGTCTTGCGCGACACAGTCTTGACCTCCGGAACCGACATGACGATCTCCTCGGCAATACGGCCAATCTTATCGCTTTCCTCGAGCGACACACCGGGCAACGTGGCGATGTTGACCGTCAGCGACCCTTCGTTGAACATAGGCAGGAACGAACGTCCGAGCGTGAAGAACAGGCCGACGGCTACAGCGAACAGCACGCCGACCGCGATCAGCACGGCTCGCGTATGGCGCAGTGTCCAGCCAAGGGCCGCCAGATATGCCTTGCGCAGATGGCGTGTGGCCCAGGGATCGCGGCTGAGTTCGCCATCCTCCTTTCTGTCTGAAGTCAGAAGATATGAGCACAGCACGGGAGTCAGCGTCAGGGCCACCACAGTCGAGGCGACCAGCGCCACAATGAACGCGACTCCTAACGGAATGAGCAGGCGCCCTTCCATGCCGCTGAGGAAGAAGAGCGGCATGAAGCTCGCTATGATGATCAGCGACGAATTGAAGATCGGCATGCGCACCTCGGCCGATGCCTCGTAGATGACCTTGAGCACCGGACGACGCTCGCCACGCGGCAGGCGCCTGTTCTCACGCAGCCGTTTGTAGACATTCTCGACGTCGACAATGGCGTCGTCGACCAGCGAGCCTATGGCAATGGCAATGCCGCCGAGACTCATCGTGTTGATCGTGTAGCCCATGAAATGCAGGATCAGCACGGTGATCAGTATCGACAGCGGAAGCGCCACGACCGACACTACCGTAGTGCGGACATTCATCAGGAAGAAGAACAGCACGATGATCACGAACAGAGCACCTTCGAGCAGCGCTTCCTGAAGATTGGATATCGCATTGCCTATAAATTCGCTCTGCTTGAAAATGTCGGTGGCGATGACCACGTCGGCCGGCAGAGTCGACTTGATGTCGGCAAGACGTGCCTCGATCTTTTCGGTAAGGTTGATCGTTCCGACATTAGGCTGCTTGGTGACAGTGACCAGTACCGACGGACGTGCGTTGACCGATGCCACACCGAGACGCGGGAGCGCGCCGCTGATCACCACATCGGCCACGTCGGCCACTGTGACAATGCCACGTTCGTCGGTACGCACGACGGCGCTGCCGAGTTCGTCGACCGAGTTGGTGTTGATCTCGCCTTTCACCAGATATTCATTGCCGTAATCGTAAATGATGCCGCCGCGGGCGTTGTCGTTCATACCGTCGACAGCCTGGGTGAGTTCGTCGAGGCTGACCTCGTAGGCCTTCATGCGCACGGGATCAAAGCGGATCTGGAACTCGCGGGCGTCGCCGCCCATTACCGACACCTGCGCCACACCGCCCATAGCAAGAAGCTGGGGCGCGATGACGCGGTCGGCTATCGTGCGCAGATCGAGCATCGAAGTCGAATCGGCAGTCAGACCGATGATCATCATCTCGCCGAGGATCGACGACTGGGGGCCCATCACGGGTTCGGCGACGTTTGACGGCAGCTCGACCAGCGCGAGGCGTTCGGCCACGGTCTGGCGCGCTATGTATATATCTGTGGACCAGTCGAACTCTACATTGACTACGGAAAAGCCTGTCGACGATGCCGACCGCACGCGACGTACGCCTGTGGCGCCGTTCATGGCTGTCTCGACGGGGAATGTGACGATGGTCTCGACTTCCTCAGGCGCCATTCCTGGCGCCTCAGTCATGATGGTCACGGTAGGTGCGTTCAGATCAGGAAAAATATCCACCTCGGTCCTGACAAGCACTATGCAGCCTGCCACAAGTATGATGGCTGAAAGGATCACCACGCTGAGGCGGTTGATCAGCGACCAGTGTATGATCTTGTTAAGCATGTCCGGAATGTTTAGTGGCTATGTGAATGTCCTGCGGGAATTGCGCCGGAGGCACCGGCAAGGCGCACGGCCGTCACACCGGAATATACGACATTGTCGCCCGGTTCGAGTCCGCTTAGAATGACGACACTGCTGCCGTCGCTATCACCGACAGTCACGGGAACGCGGCGGTAGCAGTCCTCGTCGAGCCGCACGAATACGCAATACTCGCCCTGCTGCTCATAGAGAGCGGTGATAGGAACGGTAAGCTGCTCGAGTACGGCACCGTTGCCACGCAGATATACGGTCACTGCCGTTCCCGGCACAAGCTGCGTCCGGGCGGGCATGCTGAACACCACCGGAACATAGCCCCGCGTACCTCCGGCAGCCGAAGTGTTGAGCCGGCGTCCTCCCGTCTCGCTGACAAGGAAACTCAGACCTGTGGCCGGGTCCACTACACGGGCGTCGGTAACACCTGCGACTCTCGACGCATACCGTGCAGGGACGTCGGCCGTAAGAGTCATCGCATCGGATCTGGCTACCGAAGCTATGGGCTGACCTGCCTCGACATACTGGCCGGACGCCACATCAAGGGCAGTGATCATTCCTGATATCGGAGAGGTGGCCGTGCCCGAGGCCGCGGAAGAGCTGTAAGCCGCTTTCGCGCGGTCATATGCAGCCTTGGCGTTGTCGAGCTGCGTCCTGGTCACCATCCGTTTGTCATACAGACTCCTGTAGCGCTCGTACTGCTCGCGGGCCGACTCAAGTTCGGCGCTCGCTACCTGATCGTAGTTGGCTCCGCTCACGGATCCGCCCCTGACGGACGCGACCGCCGCTCCGGCACGGACTTCCGAGCCTACATTTATCCCGCGGGCAAACATCACTGTGCCGGCGGTAGGTGCGGTAACCACAGCCGCCCCGTCAGCTGCAAGAGCGACAGTTCCGCTTACTTTTATGCTTCCGGCGAAAGGGGCGAGCGTAGCCTCTGTGACGGCGACACCGAAACGCTCAGCCTGCGCCGGCTCGAGCACAATGACATCGCCACCGTGCTCCTCTGCTTCTTCATCGTGATGATGACCGTCATGGTCTTCGTGTTCGTTATGGCCGTCGTGATCGTGACCGGCATGTTCCTCGCCATGATGATGGTGATGGGCGAGTTCTGAATTATCATTGCCACGGCATGAGCCGAGAGCCATTGAAGCTGCCGCCACAGCGAGCGCCAGCAAATAAGTTTTTTTCATGTATATTGTAATGATCGGTTGATAATCTTCGTCAGTTCTCAGCAAAGATTCTCAGCCGGAGGCGCACGCAGAGCCGCCGCTGACCTGTACCCGTCCGCGGCGCCACGTACCGGAGTGCCGCTGAACATCACCTGCGACGAAAGCGATATTTCCGCTAAAGAAAAATCAGGAATGAAAGCATCACATACCAGCTGTACGCTGACCTGCACGACGCCCAGATAGTCGTGCTGCTGGCAGCAGAAACTGTCGAGATGCATTCCACATTCCTCGGCGCAGTCGTGGCCGGGACACTGATGCCCGTGGCAGTCATGACCGTCGTGCGGATGCTGGCATGCACAGTCGTGGCACGCCACCGCAAGACACATCGAGCCGTCGGCATCATGATGATGATGCTGAAGGACCATGCCGCAGAGCAACGCCACGGCAAGCGACACTGCCAGAGTGATTTTATGCCAGCTTTCTTTCACATTGCAAATGTAATAATAATTTTTCTTACATTAGCCATATCGGACCGATTTATGGCATAAAATAACTATTTGAAGCAAATTTTTTGACGACACGAATGAAAAATGTTACCTTTGCCACGGTGAACAAAAGCCAAAAAGGATTTGTTAAATTAACAAAAGTCCAAGTCACATTATGCGGCATTTGTCAATTTTATTCATCACATTGCTGGCGGCGGCCCTTAAGGCCGTCGCCGGGTCCCCGGATCCAGGCCATCAGTCAGTCGGGCTGGTGCTGAGCGGAGGCGGTGCCAAAGGCATCGCCCACATCGGCGTGATACAGGCTCTTGAAGACAACGACATTCCGATCGACTACATCACCGGCACTTCGATGGGCGCCATCGTGGGCGGTCTTTACGCCGCCGGATACACCACAGATGAAATGCTTGAATTGCTGCTGAGCGACGGCTTCAGATATTGGTCCACGGGCCGCATCGATCCTGCCCTGACTTTCTTTTTCAACCGCGAGGAGGCTTCGCCTACGATGTTCTCCGTGCCGCTTTCTTCGCGGGGGAGCGGAGCCGATTCAGTGCCGCAGTCGATCATATCGGGGCTTCCGATGAGTTTCGCGTTCATGGACCTGTTTTCGGCGTATACCGCACAGTGCGGCGGCGACTTCGATCGTCTGTTCGTACCCTACCGCTGCGTAGCCTCGAATGTCGACGCCAAACACAAACGCGTGTTCCGCGGCGGAAGCCTCGGCGACGCCGTCCGGGCATCGATGACATTCCCGATCATCTTCCAGCCGATCGCCATTGATGACACTCTCTACTACGACGGCGGCATATACGACAACTTTCCGGTCGGAGTGATGCGCGACGAATTCGCGCCATCGATAATGATAGGCGTCAACGTAGGCTCGTCGGACAAGGGCCCGCAGACATCGCTTATGGACCAGCTTGACAAGCTTGTGATCCAGGGCCATGTGGAGCCGTTGCCCGAAGATGAAGGCATATATATGCGCATCGACCTTGACCGCTTCTCTCTGCTTGATTTTCCGCGTGCGCGCGAGATCTACCGGATAGGCTACGAACATGCCATGTCGATGATGGATACGATAAAAGCCCGCATACATACGCGCACTCCGGCCGACGTCCGCATCCTTCGCCGCGACGTGTTCAAGTCGCAGTCGCCCTACGTCCGCTTCGACCGGGTGAATGTCACCGGCGGCTCACCGCGTCAGAACGAATATCTGAAATATCTCTTCCGCCCGTCGGCCGACAGCGACACTATCGGCATCAGCCGCGCGCGCGATGCCTTCTATCGCACAATTTCCTCGGGCAAAATCAGCAATCTGTATCCGCAGGCGGTCTACAACGACACAACAGGGCTGTTCACGCTTGACCTGAAAGCGGCTGTGAAAGGCCGGCTGAAAGGATCGGTCGGAGGTTACATCACATCATCGACCAGCAGCTATCTGTATATCAGCGCCGGGTATTCGTCATTGAGCTTCAGCAGCCTCGATGCGTCGCTCAGCGGCTGGATCGGACAGACATCGATGGCCGGACGCTTCGACGGGCGCATATTTCTGCACACACCGCTGCCGTCGGCCATCGCCATGCAGGCGGTAGTGTCGCGCAGCAAGTTCTACGAGAACGACCACGCCTTCTACAGCGACAAATATCCGACCTTCCTGCTCAGCCGCGAATATTACGGACGCCTGCTGTGGAGCATGGCCGCAGGCCGCAGCGGCAAGATCGACTTAGGAGCCGGCTATGGATCGGTACATGATTCATATTACCGCGACAACACTCTCGAAAGCTATAATATGGGGCGTCTGCGATCGCGGTCAAGACTGTGGCAGGCGATGGCCAGATATTCGTCATCGACCCTCGACGAAGTGTCGTTTCCGCGCTCGGGACGGCAGATAACCCTCACCGCCATGGGGCTGACAGGAACAGCGAAAACCGATATCAGCGACCGCCCGGCCGATATGGCCGTCACGCATCCGAAATGGGTGCAGGCCGAACTGTCGGCGCGCTTCTTTCCGGCACTTGCCAAGGCATTCAGCCTCGGCATAGAGACCGACATAATGTTGTCGACAAAAAAACTGCTGCCGACCTACAGCGCCACGATCGCATCGGCTCCGGCTTTCTGCCCCACCCCGTCGAGCAACAACGCGTTCCGTGCCTCGTTCCGCGCAAACAGCTTCGTTTCGGCCGGTCTGACCCCGATCTACAATATCAATTCCAACCTCAGCGCCCGCATCGGAGGATATTGCTTCATACCTGTCCGCGAAATTGAAGAGGCTTCCGACCGCACCGCCCGCTACGGCCGGTGGATCGGTCACCCGGAAGTCTTCTGCGAGGCAGCTGTCGCCTATCACTTTCCGTTCGGCACCCTGGCGGGATATCTCAACTACGCCACCGCCGAGGGTAGCAAATGGAATGTCGGCCTTTCGTTCGGCATCTTCATTCTGCCACCCAAGTTCCTCAGATAAATTTTCCAGACAAACCAATCAGCATCATGACAAAAACAGCAATCATAGGAGCCGGCAACATGGGCAGCGCCATCGCGGCCGGCCTTTCGAAATCAAACTACGAAGTGGCTGTCGCCAACCCCCACGCCGAAAAACTCGAGCGGCTTGTCGAGAAATATCCCTCTCTGACCGTAACGACATCGAACGCGGAGGCAGCCACCGGCGCCGACATCGTGTTCATAGCCACGCGCCCGCAGCAATGCGCCGATGTCATAGCCGAGATAGCACCTGCGCTCAAGCCAGGCTCACTTGTCGTGACGCTCGCTCCGCAGGTCACACTTTCAGACATCCGCCTGCCGGAAGGATGCCATGCGGCCCGCATGATGCCAAATACAGCTATTTCCGTAGGCCAGTCGATGACTTTCGTATGCTTCGACACCGGCACACCCGCAGCTGTCCGTGCATCGTTGCTCGACGCGCTCTCGACCCTGGGACAGACAGCCGTGATCGACGAGGCGCTCATGGGACCGGCCACCGCACTGTGCTCATGCGGACTCGCATATGCCCTGCGCTATGTGCGTGCAGCCACGGAAGGCGCCGTCGCGATGGGTTTCCGGCCGACTGACGCAGTGAATTATATCTGCGCCACTCTGCGTGGAGCGGCCGACATGCTCGGACAAAGCGGCTGCCACCCCGAGCAACTCATCGATCAGGTCACCACACCCGGCGGAACGACCATACGCGGACTGCTGGCCATGGAACGGGCAGGTTTCAGCAATGCTGTCATAGATGGACTGCTTGCCTCGTGTCATGAATAAGGTGATACTTTCGGGCTTCGTGGGCAAGGATCCCGCGATCCGGTATATCGGCACACGTCCTATCGCCGAGTTTTCGCTAGCCACCCGCGAACCGGCCCACACAGGCGCCGACGGAAAGCCTGTGGCCGAGCGCACCGACTGGCATCGCATCGTCATGTGGGACGCCAATGCCGAGTTTGCCGAAAAATACATCCGCAAGGGCGCCAGGCTGCTCGTCGAGGGCTCTCTGCGGTCGCGCGTATGGGAAGACCGCGCCACGCAGAAGCACACCATCCACGAGGTCTACGTCTCTTCTTTCGAACTTCTTCCACGGTAGATGGATAATACAAAATACAAGCAGCTCCGCACGCCCTGAAAGAAGGTTGCGGAGCTGCTTTTTGATACAGTCGGTCCGAAACGCGGCCGGCTCTGCAAGTCTTTAATTACTGACGGCCGGAAACGGCGACAGTCTTGTCGATTTTCGAGACAAGACCCTGAAGCACCTTACCCGGACCGAGTTCAGTGAAGTCATCGGCGCCGTCGGCGATCATCTGCTGCACGCTGGCAGTCCAGCGTACGGGGGCTGTGAGCTGAGCCACGAGGTTCGCCTTGATTTCAGCAGGATCGGTATGAGGCTTTGCGTCTACGTTCTGATAAACGGGACATACCGGAGTGTGGAACTCTGTGTTCTCGATGGCGGCGGCCAGTTCTGCGCGCGCAGGCTCCATGAGGGGCGAGTGGAAAGCACCGCCAACCTTGAGTTTGAGCGCACGGCGAGCACCGGCTTCGCTGAGCAGCTTGCAAGCCTCGTCAATGGCTGTTTCCTCACCCGAAATGACGATCTGACCCGGGCAGTTGTAATTGGCACATACGACTACGCCGTCAACGCCCTTGAGGACTTCCTCAACCTTTTCGTCGGGGAGGCCGATGATAGCGGCCATGGTCGAGGGCTTGAGCTCGCAGGCCTTCTGCATGGCGTGGGCACGGGCCGATACGAGGCGCAGGCCGTCCTCAAAGCTGAGGGCGCCTGCCGCAACAAGGGCAGAGAACTCGCCCAGCGAGTGTCCGGCCGTCATGTCGGGGCGGAAATCGTCGCCGAGAGCCTTGGCGAGCACAACAGAGTGCAGGAAGACTGCAGGCTGTGTAATATCCGTGCGTCGGAGATCCTCGTCCGTACCGTCGAACATCAGGTCGGTGATACGGAAACCGAGTATGTCATTTGCTTTTTCAAAAAGATCGCGGGCTGCTTCATTTGTCTCGTAGAGGTCCTTGCCCATACCTACGAACTGTGCGCCCTGTCCGGGAAAAACGTATGCTTTCATACTTAAATTTATGTTATTATATAAATCGGCTGCAAAGTTACGGAAAAATTTCCGTAATTGCTAATAACCTCTGCAATATAGTTAATTTTGCAAAAAAGGTGTACACCCTCGGCTCAGTATCAAATAAATTGTCTAACTTTACGTTGGAAAAACAAATACATATCAGATATGACATTAATTAATATGCTTCCGTTGTTTTTAGGAAATCTACGCGGCGCACAGTTGCTTATAGTTGTTTTGGTAGTTCTGCTTCTGTTCGGCGGCAAGAAGATACCCGAACTGATGCGCAGCCTCGGCAAGGGCGTGCATTCGTTCAAACAGGGGCTCAACGACGCACGCGAGGAAATAAACAAACCTGTCGGGAACGACGATAAGGACAGCGAGAGCAAGTAACCGCCGCACATGCCGGACAGCAAAGAAATGACGTTCTGGGACCATCTCGACGCCTTGCGCGGGGTGCTCCTGAAGATCGCCGGAGTGATTGTCGCCTTCGGCATTCTGTCGTTCTGCCTTATGCCTCAGTTGTTCGACAGAGTCATCATGGCCCCATGCCGCCCGGATTTCCCGTTCTACCGGCTCCTTGACGCTATTGCAGCCGAAAGTCCGCTCGGCTTCGATGCCGCACAGACTTTCGACCTGCATCTGATCAGTATCGAACTGGCATCGCAGTTCTACATGCACTTGTCCGCATCATGCTGGGCCGCGGTGATTCTGTCATTTCCGGTAATCATCTATCTGTTGTGGGGATTCGTATCGCCGGCCTTGTACCCCGAGGAAAAAAGCGGTATCCGCCGGGCTTTTTTCTGGGGAAATCTGATGTTCTACGCAGGCGTGGCATGCGGCTACTTCCTTGTATTCCCGCTGGCGCTGCGCTTTTTAGCGACATACAGCCTTAGCGACACCATCACGCCCATGATCACGCTGGACTCGTACATGGACAATTTCTTCACGCTGATCCTGCTTATGGGCGCCGTGTTCGAGCTGCCGCTACTGGCCTGGGTGCTCGGCAAAATGGGATTTCTGACCCGTACGTTTTTCACAAGATACAGGCGCCACGCCATTGTAGCGCTACTCATAGCCGCGGGACTTATCACTCCGACCGGCGATCCATTCACCCTTTTCGCCGTATTCATACCGATATACGCCCTTTGGGAGTTCAGCGCACGTCTCGTACCGGTGCAATCCGCGAAGTATACCGACACTCAAACCGATAACGCAGCATGAAAATACACCTCGGACTGCTTCCCCGCATACTCATTGCCATCGGAGCCGGCATAGGGGCCGGATACATCTTCCCCGACTGGCTTGCGCGCTGCTTCGCAACGTTCAACTCCATATTCTCGGCTTTCCTGGGATTCCTCATTCCGCTGCTCATAGTCGGTTTCGTAGCCCCGGCAATCGCCGAGCTTGGCAGAAAGGCAGGCCGCATGCTCGCAGTCACGGCGCTGATAGCATATGCCATGACTTTCGCCGTGGGAATCGCCGCATACTTCACAGCCTCGGCAACTTTTCCTCTGCTGATCGGTGCCGACGGCTACATCGCCGCCGAGACCCTTACCGCAGCGACCTCCCCCACACCGTATTTCACCATTGAGATCGAGCCGATGTTCACGGTCATGACGGCTCTGGCCCTGGCATTTCTGCTCGGCCTGGGCTGTGCACGGCTACGGTCGGACTCGCTGCGGCGCGTGCTCGATGACTTCCGCGGTGTGATACGCAGCTCTATCTCAGGCGTCATCATACCATGCCTGCCAGTCTATATCTTCGGCATATTTCTCGACATGACAGCCGCCGGAATGGTCGGCAGCGTGCTGAAGACATTCGCCGGTATCATTCTGGTAATCTTCGCACTCCATGTGGCCGTACTTGTCGCCCAATATCTGCTGGCGTCGATTTTCTCCGGCTTCAATCCGTTCAGATCACTGTGGACCATGTTGCCGGCTTATTTCACGGCACTCGGCACTCAGTCATCGGCCGCAACCATCCCGGTGACGCTGCGCCAGACCATAGCGACGGGCGTCAACCCGTCCATCGCCGGATTCGTAATACCGTTATGCGCGACGATCCACATGTCCGGGTCGACACTCAAGATCGTGTGCTGCGCCCTGGCCCTGATGATCACCCACGGCATGGATTATGACCTGCCGATGTTCGCCGGCTTCGTGGCTATGCTCGGAATCACCATCATTGCCGCTCCGGGCGTCCCCGGGGGCGCCATCATGGCCTCCCTCGGGCTGCTCTCATCCATGCTCGGCTTCAGCGAGGCCGACAACGCGCTGATGATAGCGCTGTACATTGCCATGGACTCATTCGGCACAGCCTGCAACATCACGGGCGACGGAGCCATCGCACAGATCGTAGGGCGCATTTTCCGCAAGAACGCGGACTCCGCCGACAACGCGGAAGACTCCGCCAAGCCTGTGGCCGCCCCGACAATTTGACATTTTTTACCTCTCAGCATACCAATTCCTCCGGAATTTTAGTTAAAAAACCGCAAACTGCCCGGTCTAAAGCTAAAGTTTTGTAACTTTGCGGCGTAAAACAACTGCAAATACAATCATAAAATTTACAACACCATGAAACTTCGGAAATTTGCCGCCGCAGCGCTGTTGCTTGCGACACTCGGCAGCTCTGCAGCCGAACCACCGAAACGGGAATTCCGTTCGATCTGGATGGCAGCCATGGGTATCGACTGGCCCCGCGGAAGCAGTGCTGTCGGCACTTCTGAATCAGCCCAGGCCAACGCCAAAGCTGCTCTGATCGAATACATCGAAAACTTCAAGCGTCATAATTTCAACGGAATCTGCCTGCAGGTCCGTCCGCTGGCCGACGCGCTTTACCGCTCATCTCTCGAGCCATGGAGCGCATCCGTCTCCGGCACCCGCGGTGTCGATCCCGGGTGGGATCCTCTCGCATTTGCCGTCGAGGAATGCCACAAGCGCGGCCTGGAGATCTACGCCTGGATCAATCCTTTTCGAATCAACAATACCGGAGGCGTGTATGACACTGATTTTGACAAGGAATGGCGCGAGAAAGGCTGGGAGCTCAAGTCCGGCAACTGGACCATCTTCAATCCCGCTCTGCCCGAGGCACGCCAGCACTGTTACGACGTAATCCGCGAGATCTACACCAACTATGCCATAGACGGCGTGATCTTCGACGACTATTTTTACCCCGGCGACCATCTCACCGAAGCATCCAGCGCCGGTGATTACAAACTGTGGCAGGAAGCCAAATCAGGCCTATCGATCGCCGACTGGCGCCGCCGCAATGTCAACGAGGTTGTAGCCGAGATCTATGAAATGATCCAGCGCGACCGCCCCGACATGCACTACGGCATCGGGCCGGCCGGCACCGCCGGCAAGTCATCAGCGCTGCACGGCGTCAAAGCGCCGACAGCAGGCTACGACTGGCAGTACGACGACATCTACGCCGATCCCCTGGCTTGGCTCCACGAAGGTACCATCGACTTCATCTCGCCCCAGATCTACTGGCCGCGCAAATCGTCATCGTCGCCATTCACTCCCATCGCCGAATGGTGGCAGTATGTGGCCGACCATTTCGGACGCCACAACTACATTTCCATGGCCTCGTACCGAGTGAGCGAGGAACTTTTCGGCGGCAACAACGCCGATGGCGGATGGAGCGAGTTCGTAGCTCAGGTCCAGATCGGCCGCGAGCTTGCCCCGAACACTTCCGGACAGGTCTACTTCAGCGCCGCGCACTTCGACGGCCCGTCGGCATGGGGACTCGGAGACTGGCTCGAGGAGAAAGTCTATCAGAATCCAGCTTTGATTCCGCCGCTCGAGTGGAAGGAGCATGTCACCTACTCCGCTCCTGCCGGCGCACGGCTTGAAGGCTGCACTCTCAGCTGGGACGCGATGGCCAAACCGCGCGAGAACACCATCATGCGCTACACCGTATACGCCATTCCTCTGAGCACATCGTATGAGGAAGTGATGGGTGAGGACGGCATCGACGGCAAATATCTCCTTGACGTCACCTATGAGCCGTCGTACACCCTCACCAAGGAACAGAGCGAACACCACTGGTATGCAGTCTGCGTATACGACGGATATGGTTTTGAACATACTCCCGCCACCATCAACTATACCGGCGAGCGCTCGCAGGCCACAACCCTGATCGCACCGGCCGACAAAGCCACTGTCGACTGGGACGCCGACCTTTCGTGGACACCCGTCGCCGGTGCCCGATACATCGTGGAAGTATCCGACACCCCCGATTTCAAGTCAGTCCGCTATAGTTTCGAGGATCTGACCGAGCCGAATGTGACGGTCGACCTGAGCGATGCCCGTGACGGACAGACTCTCTACTGGCGTGTGGCTGTGTGTGAGACTGACAAACTCTACAATTATACCGAACCGTCGAGTTTCATCGCTCCTGTACGCACCGAGGGCGAGAAACCTGTCGTTGTCACTCCTGACGCCGGCGCCCACATCGACGGCTCGGAAGTGACCGTCGGCTGGAATCCCGTAAAATATGCT
>CABRGT010000032.1 GCA_902470475.1 uncultured Porphyromonadaceae bacterium
CGGATATGCTGATAAGCCGGGGGTGCAGCTCCACGACAAAGCCGCGGAAGCTGAACGAGCGGCTGCCGTCGGGATGCGTCGTGACGGGGCGGCCTTTAGCGGCGGCCAGTGCTGCCGCGGCCGGCATCTCCGATTCGGGAAACCACAGGTCGATGTCGCCGCACTCGCGCAGTCCGGGCGCCGGATAGAAGCGCGCCACGGAAAGCCCTTTCTGCACCACGGGGTGAAGTCCGGCCCGGCGGAATGCATCCACAAGCTCGCGCACGGCACATGCCATGCGGCGACCGGCGTCTTCGATGGCCTCGACTCGGGCCACCCAGCGCGGAAGCACTGGGCCGGCAGGCAGGAGGCTGTCGGGCAGAACGCAGTAGGCGCTGTAGCACAGGCCGCAGACGGTCTGCCGCCGCGCGAGAGTGTAGATCGTCTCCCAGTCGCCGGCCGTGAGTCCGCGGAACAGCGCAGGATCCGGCGCGGACCCCATGGCGCCGCAGCGGACGAGCTCGAGGAATGCCTTATGGGCAGGTATGTCGCAGGAGAGATCCATCTTGTACAGGTCAACCTGAGGGTGAAGGCATCAACGCATGAGACCCGACTCCTGCCAGCACTGCAGGATACGGTCCACATCGGCGAGGGCTACGGCGTAATCGACATCGTATTCCTCGCAGAGCAGGCGGGCCAGTACGACGGGGTCGGTGCCGTGGGCGACGGCCGCGTTCCACAGGAAAGCGGCTGTGCCGTTGAAGGTATGGACGGCCGTGGTGTTCATATCCTCACCGGAAATGACGACGAGCATATAGCGGTCGCCTACACGGCGCAGTTTAAGATCGGAACGGATTTCCATGCCTTTCAGAATTTTTTGCCGCCGAGAATCGACACGGTCGTGTCGTAAATGATCTTTATATCGCGGCGGAAGGAATAGCCGCGGAGATAGTCGAGATCCATCTCGGCGCGCCGGATCATCTGCTCGATGGTCTCGGTGTAGCCGTTGTAGAGAGTAGCCTCGGAAAAAAGTCCCGGACGCACACCCGACAGCATGAGATATTCGGGATAGCGCTCGATGATACGCTCGGTGAAGAACGGTCGCTCGGGGCGCGGGCCGACGATGCTCATGTCGCCGCGCAGGACGTTCCACAGCTGCGGAAACTCGTCGAGATGATGGTTGCGGAGGAATGCGCCGATACGTGTCAGCCGCGAGTCGTGCTCCTCGCACAGGCGCGGGATGCCGTCGCTCTCCGAGTCGACACGCATGGAGCGGAACTTGTAGATCGTGAACACCCGTCCGCGACGGCCGACCCTCTTCTGTGAGAAAATCGGGCTGTGGAAGTCGTTGAGCCATATCAGCAGGGCAATCATCACGATGACGGGGCTGAAAAGCACGCACGCACCTACGGCTGCAAAAACGTCGAAGGCGCGCTTGACAGCGGTCTGCACCGGTGTAAGCCGGTAAGCGGCGCGGTCGGCACGCCACTGTCGCCTGAGCTGCCAGTCTTTCAGCCCCTCGGGACGGTCCTGGACCGGATTCTCGACCGTCTCGGGGTAAGCGGATAATGTTTCTATTTCATATTCCATAAGTCTTTTCCAGTTGCAAAATGATTGATAAGCGGTTCTAACACTAAGATTTTTAAGTTAAGAAAAATACATATAATTAATTCTGAGGATACGTGCGCGAAGAATCACGGAGCGGAGAGTATTCCGCGATAGATGTCGGTCATACGGTCTATAAAGGCTTCGGCCGTGAAATGATCCTCCCAGCGGCGACGGGCACCGGCTGCAAAAGCAGCGCGGCGGTCAGGATCGCCGGCAATGTCGACGATGGCGCGGGCGATGGCGGCAGGATCGGCCACGGGTACATTAAGACCCGAGACGCCGTGCTCGTTGACCCACGCGGTGCCCGAACCGGGAATCTCGGTGGCGATCACGGGGACACCGGCCGACATGGCCTCGATGAGGACGATGCCGTAGGCCTCGGTTTTCTCGACCGACGGCAGGCAGAAGACGTCGGCGATGCCCAGAAGCGCGTCGCGCTCGCTGTCGGTGATGCGGCCCGGCATGATGACGCGCGACCCGAGTCCGAGGCTGGCGGCCATGCGGCGCAGCGGCTCGTAGAGGGGGCCTGAGCCGGCTATCACCACCACATAGTCGTCGGGGAGTTCGGACGCGGCAAGAATAAGGTTGTCGAAGCCCTTGTAGGAAATCATGCGGCCCATGGAGAAAACGACTTTGCGGCCTTCAAGGGCCGAGCCGAGTCCGGTGTCGCCACCCGGATCAGGAACGACCGGCTCCACTCCTATAGGCACCACACGGAGCCGTGCTCCCGCCGATGCCAGCTCGCGGGAGCCGGCGGCATAGTTGGGCGACGTGCAGATGACTGTGTCGGCGCGGCGGAGCAGCCATCGCTGCAGGGGCCGGTAGAACTTAAGCAGCAGACGCTGGCGCAGGATATCCGAATGCCAGTGGAGCACTACCTTGCCGCGGTAGCCGCTCACGTACAGAGCCAGGGCGGCCATCGGGTCGGGATGGTGGATGTGGACAATGTCGTAGCGGGCGGCGATGCGGCGCAGGCGCACGGCCATCGCCGGAGATATCATGGTGCTGCTTGCCTTCAGAAGCGAGCGGGTGGCCATGACGGAGCCGCAGTCGTTGAGCGTGATGTGCAGAGCAGCCCCCCGGGATGCGGCGCAGAGCATGTCGCATCCGATGCCACGCTGCGAAAGGCCCAGCGTAAGATCATACATCACCTTTTCGACGCCGCCTCTGACGGGCCAGAATTTACCGATCTGGAGTATTTTCATATCAATGGCCGGACCTGTTACAGACCGGTTAGTTTTTTAACAGGGAATCGTAGAGCTTCAGATAATCATTGTAGCGGTCCTCCTTGCGGAAGTTGGCCAGGGCATAGTCACGGCAAGGAGCTGCGAAAGCGTCTCGGCCCAAGGCTTCTATCTCGCGGACGGCACCGAGCAGACTGGCTACGTCGCCCCGCTCCACGACGCGGCCGGTGGCGGGAGTGACAGACTCAATGCTGCCGCCGGTGCGGTAAGTCACTACCGGTGTGCCACAGGCTATCGCCTCGAGATTGACAGTGGGATAGTTGTCCTGGTAGGTGGGATTGACGAATGCCGTCGCCGACGAGTACAGGCGGGCAAGCATGTCGATGTTCTCGGTGCGCCGGATCCACTTTACCGAAGGCGGCAGGCGCCGGGCGGTCTTCGCGTCGATGCCTACAAGGACTATGGTCTCGTCGGCACGAAGCATCCCGGCGAGGCGGATGAAATCGTCGAGTCCTTTCTCGACACTCCACACACTGGCCAGGCCGAGTATGATCTTAGAGCCGGGAGCGATGCCGAGGCGTTCGCGGACACCGGCGTCGGCACAGGGCCGGAACACGTCGGTGTCAATGCCGTTGCGGATCACCTGAAAGGGATAGCCGCTAAGGAACGAGCGCGACATCTCCCCGCGCATCCATTCGGACACCGGCACTATGACCATGCGCTCGGGCGGCACGGAAGTGAATGAGCGGCGCTTGTCGGCGAAGTTGCGGCGCGAGCGGTCGACGATGATGCTGCGGGGGAACTCGCCGCGCTGAGGGCAGCTGCCACAGCCGCTCTGCCAGCGGTCGCAGCCTGCGGCAGTGTAGTAGTAGCAGTGGCCGGTGTAGAGCCAGCAGTCGTGGACGGTCCAGATGACTTTCGCCCGGCTGTCGCGCAGGTAATCGAAGAATACCGGATAGTTGAGGAAATATCCGTGGATATTGTGAATATGGATGATATCGGGATCTATGGCGCGTAGCTGATCCACAAACCGCCGGGTGGCGGCAGCCGATCCGAGGCCGTGGCGGTCGAAAGCGCGCGTGACAAGGCCGTGCATGGCTGTGCTCAACCGATTGCCCACCGGAATGGTTCCGGTGGTACAGGAGCGGATGCCGTCGCGGCCACGGCCGTACGCGCACCAGTTGCGCCAGCCGGCGCCCTCGGCCAGCGCACCTATTTCCTGCATGATGCGTCCGGTCGACGTGCTCGTGCGCAACACCGGGTTAACCTGTACTATGCGCCCTTTCTCAGTCATTTTTTAGGTAAGAGGTAAGAGGTGAGAGGTGAGAGGTGAGAGGGAAAAGAAATTATATTTTTGAGAGAAGAGCTTTTCTAAAACCGCTTAACATTCGAGCTAATTCCTCAAATTTAGGACGTAAATCTGTAATTGCAGTTCCTGAGATATATTTCAGCTCTACAGCTAATTGAAGTTGGCAAAAAGATTCCATTAAAGAACCATATGCAATTTCAATAAAGCGAATGCGTTCCTTCGCCGATGGTCTACCGCTTCCTTCCGCAATATTAGAGGGGACAGATATGATTGACCGTCTCAGTTGGTCGCATAGTGAATATTTCTCTGCATTAGGAAATTGGTTAAGCAAATTATAAACATCCTTTACAAGATCCTTCGACTTTTTCCAGACGTCAAGTTTTTCAAAAGTAAATTCCATGCAGATTAATGGTAAAAGAGGTAGGAGGTGAGAAAGGTTGAGAACGAAACGAAGAGAGCCAAGAGAATGAGGAGAGGTGGCATGCCATATACTCCTTACCTCTTACCCCTTACCCCTTACCTTTCATGACAACAGGTGAGAGAACAGCGCCAACCACTGCCCCATGACACGGTCCTCGGAGTAGCGGGCGGTGACAGCAGTGGCAGCCTCGCCCATGCGACGGCGAAGATCGTCGTCGGCCATCAGACGCAGCAATGCGTCGGCAAAGGCCCGGATGTCGCCGTTGCGGACAATAAATCCGTCGGCCCCGTCGGATATTATATCGGACGGCCCGCACTTGCAGTCAAAGGACACCGCCGGGACACCGCACGACATTGCCTCGGCCAATACCATTCCGAAGCCTTCGTAGTTGGAAGTCATGGCTATGACGGAGCTTCGGGCATACTCGCACTCGATATTGGCGACAGGGACATTGATTTTTGCTGAATCCCGGAGACCTTTTTCAGCAATCATGGCGTCGAGCATCTCTCGCCATTCGCCCTGCCCGAAGATATCGAGGCACCAGCCTGCGGAAGCGGGATTTCGCTTCACCAGTTCCCAGGCACTGATAAGGCGGTCGAATCCTTTCTGATAATCAAGCCGCCCGACAGCGATGACGCGCCGTGACATGCAGTCGCTCTTCAGCGACATGGGCAGCGCGGCGTTGGGTATGACTGTTATGCCCGGAATGTCGCCCCAGTATTTTTTATCCTCGTCCGTCAAGACTACGAAGCTGTCGAAACGACGGGCGATCTTCACGTCCTGACGGCTGCGCCAGCGGTCGATCAGCCCCGTAAGGCCGCGTCGGCCGTACTGAAGACGAAAATAACGGTTGAAGTGCAGTTCAAGTATCTTCTTGCTGCCGTCGGGAATATCGGGAATGAACGATGACTCCGACGGATAAAGCGACACTGTGATGTCCGGCCGCTCGGCCATAAGCAGGTCGGTGAGACGCCGGCGGTGAAGGCGGCGCTTGCGCAGATAGGAGGGGATTCTTTCCCGAAGTGATTTATTGTTGTCGAGCGAATAATTGATGCCGAGATCCATCAGCCTGACGCCGTCGGGGAAGCGGTAGAACGGAGGCCGTCCCTGCTGGTCGGTAGTGACCACGGACACATCATGACCGGCGGCCGCGAGCCACGCGACCTTGTTGAACAGCACGCGCTCCATTCCGCCGGGGTTGTACAGCGAGCAATGACAGTAGACAATCTTCATCAGAGAAGCTTTTTATACATGCGGTAGGCCTTCATGTAATACCTGTCCCTAAGACACATCCTTATGAGCCACAGACGGCTTTTAAACCGGCGCTTCATCCACGGCTTCGTACGGCCGATGAAATGTATGACATACAACGGGCGCTGTGAATCAGGCGACAGAGAGTAGCCAAGCGCTCCGACATAATACTTCAGACAGTCGGCAAATATATTGTAGGCCTCATCGAGGTGCAACTCCGTGTCACGGTCCCAGTCCGGAAGATATGCCTGGAGAATGTCCTGGTCGCCTATAAAGTCCGACCTTCCGGTGCGCGCCGATGTGATTTCATTGGCGAGGCGGCAAAGATCCCCGGCTATCGTAGTGTCGGGTTTTATCACCATAAGTCCGGAATTGGGACCGGTGTAGTGCTCATGTCCCGGGACTGACTTGCCGGCACACACCGACGTGAAATTCCTCTTCTCAAAGAGATGATCCAGGTTCTTAAGTATGAGCATGTCGGAATCAAGATACACCAGAGTCTCATACCGATCCAGTTCCCATATCTTCAGTTTATCAAATGTATGGTCCCAATATGCGAAATGACCTTCGGACGAAAGAGTGTTTTCAAGCGCCGTGCTGCCGAATCGCACACACTCGATACCGTTCTGTGTCAGAAAATCTTCGCAGCTGTCGGGGACGCCCACCGAAAGCGCGCATATAAGCGGGTAACGGGCATTTGTCTTTTCCAAAGCACGTTTCAAACCCATGACGCCTTTCAGATAGCGATCGTTGGACAGCAGCGTAACATATGCCCGCATAATACTAAATCTTAGAATGTTTAAAATTTCCGGTCATGAACGGAACCCACCGGTTGACCGCCAGCGACGCCATGGCAAGGACAGGCAGCACACATACAAGAACCGGTATCCATGCCTGTCCATGAGCCGCCGGCAGAATAGCGCCGAATTTAGTGAAAGCCGCATCAAAAACACTGATCGCCTTTGACTGCAGACCATAAAAAACCAAAGTATTGGCACCGATAAACATCAGAGCCTGTTTCAGAAAAGCCGACCCCGATCTACCGATTGCCACAGACACGGCGACGACACTCCACAGCCCCGTGACGGCCGACACAGCGAAGAGCAAGGCATTGCCGAACTGAAGCAGATGGACATCGACCGGCCAGTTCCTGACTGCCAGTACCGATGCACAATACAGCGCTACGGGAATGAGGACGGAAACAGAGGAGCCTCCCGATCTCTGTTCAAAAGAGGATAGCTGTCCGGACATCTTCAGGACATGTCCCACAGCAAGGAAAGGTAAAAACAGCAGTGCGTTGACAACATGCCAGGGCAGAGACATATCCACCGATGACATCCACAGGATACCTGCACCGCATCCCAGTAAAGCCGCTGCAATCTTCTGCCACGTTCCTTTCACGAACCTCGCTACAGGATAATACATGATTTCCATTACAAACAGGCATGCGACAAACCACATGTCGTCCCATTGGCCGGGAATCTGAAAAAAGATTCCTTTAATCCGATCAACCACATCGAGCTCCTTGAACGGTATGGACAACAGAATATTAAGTACGCCAAACGCAAAGACGGGAACAACCAGGCGCAAGAACTTCGCTCTCATAAAGTGCCGGAAACTCTCTTTCGGACTGAAGGTCACTCCGGCCACAAAGAAGAAGCCGACAAGCTCGAACGGATATGTCAGGCGCGCCGCCAATACCGATTCCCCGGGAATATGGTTCATGATTATCACAGTCATGCATATTCCTTTGAGAATATCTATCCATGCGATCCGCTCAAGTGGTTTCATAAATCGAACGCTTGTCCAGGAATCCCAAGCACAGAAATATGGCAAAAACAGAGAATATATCGGTGGAGACCTTGAACCACACGATGAACTGCAACACAAGAAGCGCCACCATCATACACCACAGGCGTGGAAAAAACGATATGCAGGCTTTTGTCACATATATAAAGAACATTGTGAAAATAGCCAGTCCGATGAGACCGAAATAGAATATGAATCTCAGGTAACCGATATCGGTGTTCATGTAATAGCCCTTATAAGTCGGCCCAACGTACCAGGGATCCTGGGTCGTATCAATAAAGAAGCCGTCGCCGAGACACCACGTCTTAAGATTGTCGGGAAACACGACCATGCTCTCAAGCACATTGTTGGAGTGCACCTCCCATTTGCCGTTTTCCACAAGGTTGAAAAAACCTTCGAACCCGAAGCGCAGTTCTTCCCTGAAATTATAATTCACATTGTAGAAATATGCCACCACAGGTATAGCGACAACCAAGGCCGAGACAAGGTATACGGCCGCCGTTTTTTTCCGCGTGCCTTCACGCATATGGCCGAACATCATAACATACACTACATAGGCAATACCCATGAGCGCACCGACGGTAGTGGTGCGGGAAATCATGTTTCCCACTACTACAACCAGGGCAATACCTGTCAGATAGAGGATTTTGCCGGTCACGCCGAAGTCTTCATCGCCCAGCAGATCGGGTAATATGAACAGGGCAATGACGAGGACGGCGGAAAAACGGATTCCGGCCGGATCAAAGGCACATGAAATTCCGCAAAGTCGATCCTCGGCATATTCCAGCGTGCCTTTCTGATCGACCACCAGATCACACACTAAATTCTCAAAGTACGGATAATTGTCAATCATCAGGGCACTTATGCATTGCAGCGCGCATACACCCAGAAGATAACAGGCGAGAATCCTTACCGTCAGACCTCCATGCAGATAATTCAGATAACTCACCAGTGTGAATGCTCCGCCAAGCCATACAAGCATCGTGATGATGTATGTGGCATAGGTATAGTCGGACGTGTTGTTGACGACGATCGAGAAATAATTGACAAGCGATAGCCCCAGCGCATAACAACACAGCACCATGAACACTCGGGAGCCCTTGTCCGTAACCAGATCACGCCCCCGCAACAGTACTATTGCTATGGCGACGACCGCCATATAGATCTTGGAGTTGCCGATCGGAAAAAATGTGAAGGACAACGGAAACAGAAAGAAATCAGTCAGAAGTATGCCGATTACTATTCCGGTCAATTTCAGAAGGATGTCCTTGCTGTTACCTTCCATATACAATCCTGTTCAAGATGAAACTATAGAGGCGCACCAGAGGCCATAGATTCTTTGCCGCGCACCATTGCACCGTGCGGGTCCGCAGCGACACATCTTTATTCTTCAGTATGTACCGGTTGGCCTCGGGATACCACTCCTTCCACAACCGCCTGTATTTGCGGTCATTCATCAGAAGAAACGGAAACTTCACATCGAGCTTGAAAAATGCCAGCTGCCGGCTGTAAAGCTGACCGAACGCCTCGGTCAGATACCTTGCGACACGGTCGACATTTCGCTGAAGCTGAATCAGATGCCGATCCGAGTACGTGTTGCTGAATGCGGCGGCATTCGTCTTCACATAATGATAAAGCGGTCTGCCGACATGCGCCGTGCGGGTTGCGCGGGAGCATAACAACATCATTGTCATGTCTTCGCCCATACCGTCGTCCGGCGGAAACGTCAGATTATTATCTGAATAAATGCTGCGGCGGACAAGTTTATTCCACACGTTGAACTTCATCGCTCCCCCGAGCATCAGTCTCACCGCATGCTCAGGCGAATCGGGGGCCGGTTCCGACATGCGGCGTTCACGTGCGGCCAATGTCAGGTACCAGTCGCACCATACAAAATCGGCATTCCGCTCCTTTGCGGCCCCGTACATCGACTCAAGAAGATCGGGCTCGACATAGTCATCGCTGTCGCAGTGATATATAAACTCACCTCGGGCCTCGGCAAGCCCCGTGTTGCGTGCCTGCGGCAGACCACGGTTCTCGGAATGCGTGATGATGCGCACCTGTCCGCGGCGGTCAGGAAATTCATCCAGAACTTCGCGGACAATAGTCATGGACCTGTCGGGGGTGGCATCGTCCACGAATATGAACTCAACGCCTTCCTTGAGTGTCTGGGAAAAAAGGGATCTCGCACATCGCCCTATGTATTTCTCGACACCGTAGACCGGAATTACTACCGACACAGCCGTTTTCATCTATACCTCAACCGATTGTAGATATCAACAATAAGCAGATTATACACTGCCACCGGCAGGAAAAGATTCCTTTTCGCACACTTTTCAAGAAACGACACGCGGCCGGACGTCTGATTATTGAGACCTATGTATTCGTTGGCGTCGCTGAAAAGCCTTTTCCAGGCGCGGAAAAGACGCGGACGGCAACCCGACAACAGCAAGGCCGACTTCATGCCAAGCTTCATGAAAGCCATTTCACGGACATATTTATCCGGAAATTTATTTTCTATGAATCCGCACACCCGGTTCACATTATATTCCAGCGAACGGATATGACTGTCGGCGTAGGCCGACGTTATAGTGCCCGTGTCGTATTTGACATAGTTGTACAGGTAACCTTCGGTCTTCCCTACACGGCCGGCGCATGCAAGCACCATCATCATGGTCATGTCCTCGCCCATCGAATGTCCTTCCGGAAACTCTATGCCGTTTTCCGTGAAAAGGTCCCGCCTTGTAAGTTTGTTCCATACATTGTAGTGCAGCGGACCCACAAGCGTATGGAGCAGCGCCTCGGCACCGGTGGAATAATCGGGCTCGGACACTCTTATCCTATTATTGCCCTTGACGGTATTCCAGTCGCACCAGGCCACATCCAGATTGTCTTTGCGGCATCGTTCGTAGAGCCGTTTAACCATAGTCGGATCAAGGAAGTCATCACTGTCAACGTGCATTATATATCTGCCCGTGGCGGCTTTCATGCCAGTGTTTCTGGCGGCGGGCAGCCCGCGGTTGGTCTCGTGACGCAAGATCTTCACACGCTCTTTAAGCCGGCTGTATCTGCCGTCAAGTACCTCGCCGACAATTTCCATTGACCTGTCCTTTGTGGCATCATCCACAAAGATGAATTCAATGCTGTCGGCAAGCGACTGGGAAAAAAGACTGTCGGCAAACCGTCCTATACGGTCCTCGACGCCGTAGACCGGGATTACGACGCTTACTTCCGGATTACCCATTGAGCGCATTATAAAGTCTTGATATCAGGTACGCGAGCGTCATGTTATACAGTAACACAAGGCTCAATATCTTTTTTTTACGGCTCGATGGCCGCAACAGTTCTTTGCGCTTCCGGATTTCCACCACTTCCGACCGGAACGCCGCAAAGTCACTCTTGTGCGTCAGTGTGTCGAAAAATATATCTGTGGCATATCCGCTCAGAAAGTTGTCCAGGACAGGGAACCCGAAGCCGGTCTTTTTTCTGAGCGCCTTGATATTACAGCCGATAGATTCGGCAAGCCGGACAAACGACTTCGCACCCATGCTGTATTTGGTATGTCGCGCCTGTCGGGCATCATTATATCGGGTTATGGCCATGTCAACTGTACGGAGACCGGCAATCTTATTTATATATCTGAGAACAAAATCGGTATCCTCTCCATAAAACAGTCGTGTGTCAAACCGCAGGCCGCTATCCTCGATTATCGACCGCCTGAACCTCTTGCTCCAAGGAGCCGTCACATAAACCTGACATAATAACGGATCCAATGCCCCCGTATCTTCATGGAGATCATATCTGTGCGGGTCGGGCACATTAATGAATCCGTCGGGACATTCCGAAACTACATGCAGCACACCGCCTATGACTAAATCATCCGTTCCGGCGGTCATCAGGCTCGCCAGCGCCTCCGGCATCAGTGTGTCATCCGCGTCCAGGAACAATATAAACTCGCCTGCAGCATTGTCGAGGCCGCTGTTGCGCGCCGAACTTACGCCGCCGTTTTCTTTATGGATTGTCTTGATCCGACTGTCACTTGCCGAATATGTGTCGCATATTCCGGAAGAGCCGTCAGTGCTGCCGTCATTGATCAGCAGAATCTCGTAGTCTCCGAATGACTGGCCGAGAATACTGTCTACGCATGCGGCCAACGTGGTCTCCGCATTATAGACCGGAACAATTATCGAGACTCCCGGAGTGCGAGGATTCATTGTCACACAGTTTCAGGCAGAGCGCCTGACGTTCAGATGAATTTGTTCTTTATCAGGCGGGAGATCAGCCACGCGGCAAAGGTTGACAGTCCGGCGATTCTGTAAAACAGCCGTTTCTTACTGCTGTCGGCATAAGGAACCACGCCCGAATCAAACAGCGCGGTCAGCTCGCCGGCGAATTTCCTGTAGCCGGGCTGAGTCAGCAGACTCTTGAAATACAATGAGCCTAAATAGCCCTGTATCATTTCCGCGAACCCGTCAAAGACATTTCCGCGTTCTCTTTTCAGAATGGTGAAACTCTCTTCAAAACAACGTCGCTGATAAACATACCGGTCAGTAGAGATCCTGTATTTTCTGAGCTCGGCCGTCTTATCGTCCATATAGCAGTAAACCGGCTTCCGTACCTGCCCGATGCTCCCGGGCATAAGACCAAGATAACGCACTACGAAGTCGGCATCCTCGAGCACATGGAATCTGTTGTTGAACTCCAATCGATTGTCCTTTATTATCCGCGCGCTGAACAATTTCGCCCACGGCGATATAAAACAGACCATGTTGCCGCCGTCGGTCGGGACCTCAGTACTTTCACTTACCCTGTCGCTGAAGATGAACTTATGTATGAATCCGCCGACAACCATGTCTGCATCGTGAGTCCGGCGCACCATATCGTCAAAAGCCCCCTTCAAAAGAAAGTCGTCGGCATCACAGAATGTTATCCATTCTCCGGCAGCATTATCGAGTCCCAGGTTCCGGGCTGAGCTGACTCCACCGTTGGTTTTACGGAACGTCCGGACACGTGGATCGCCTGCGCAATATTCGCTGCAGATCTCCCAGCTGCCGTCGGCCGAACCATCATCCACCAGCAGCAGTTCGAAGTCTGTAAAAGTCTGCGTCAATATCGAATCCACGCAGCGACGGAGGCTTTTCTCCGCATTATATACGGGGACTATGACTGATATGAACGGAGCCATCGGTGTCAAGACTGTTCTTTGCGGATTAGACCGCAGGACGCGTAATGAGTGATTTTACAGATTCACAAGTGTTCCGTGCTCGATCCGGTTCCTTAATTCCTCGTCCGATAAGTTTTCGGTAGCATACCATCGCGGAAGTCTCATGATATGTAGCCTGTCAAGAAGGCGGCGCACAACAAGCCTTGCCGACTTGTTCCGTTCCTTATAATGCACTTTCATCACAGGTTTTTCCAGCATCGAATTATATCTGTCCCACATACTCTGGAACTGATGGTACATGCGCTCGTAGATCCAGGGAGCCTGCCCGGCATAATGCACTATCACAGGATGGTCGAGAGCATCAAGTGCCTGCCGGCGCAGATCTTCCGAATACCGCCATACATAATGAAAATGCGCATCAAGAACGCCGTACTTCATGGGAAGCACAATCCTTGATCCGGCACAGACGGCGTTTATGGCATCCTGATCAGGAAAAGCGATCACACGGTCGTTCTCAACAGCCCATCCGTATACTCTTTCTGTCAGATCATGCGTTCGCCAGTAGTCAAGATTCATCATCAGAACGCCCGAGCAGATATACCAGCATGCGGCATCTTCCCCGAGGCGCGACCTTGTATCCTGATTGAAGGCCTGCACGTCTATCACCCCGGCGACAGACTTTCCGGTCATATCGATCTCGAAGAGGTCCGAGACGGAACCGGTGACAAGCACATCGGCGTCAAGATACAGAACCTTGTCCACATCGGGAAGCAGTCCGGGAAGCAGAATCCTGTACCATGCTATCGGGCTCCATGTATTCTTCAGCTTCTTCAGTTGCGAGTCATCGACCTCATGGATCAACAGAGGATTGCCGGCACACTGGCTGCGGATAAATTCGACAGATGCGCCAGTCAGACTGTCTGCCAATATATGTATGACATATCTTTCCCCGGGGTTGTTTACGACGAGGCTCTTGATCACCACGGCCACATATGGGGCGTAACCATCGTTGATGCAGAATGCTATATGCTTGTCCATACGACGGATATCAGTGAATTAAACTACCGGCAGGCGAGATACCGCCTAAAGCGGACGATAGAAAATGTCGCGATGTATCTACAAAAGGCCGTATTCTCTCACCGACATGGCTGAAGTCGAATGCTTCGGCGTCTCTTATTTCCGCGGCGCATTCTTCCATGCCGGCCAGTTCAAGAAGATGCGAGACACGGCTGTCATCCATTCCTCTGAACGCGTAAAAGGGCTTCTGAAACAACAGCGAGAACACCACGGCATGGAATGAGCCGCACAGCACGTAGGATGCATGTTTTATCAGATTCAGGAACTCCGCAGGACCTACAGATATAAAAAATCTGAAGTTAGGATTACCGTGCCACTCCCGGTAACCGTCGGGAAGCGTACAGATGACTTTAAGACCGTGCTGACCGGCGAACCGGGCCGCTTCTGTATATAATTCCGGATAATACTCATACCATGGGGTATACAGCAGAACATATCTTCCTCGGACTATAGGCGAATCACCGGCAACCGCCGACCAGCGTGACGCCGACAGCAGCAGCGTCGGATCTGCCGCGACCGTCACTTCACGGCTTGTAAGGCTTCTGATATATGTCGCTGTGCCGGGCTCGCGGACGGATATGGCATCGTAGCGCGATAAACTGCCCGAAACGAATCTGCTGAAATCCGCTTCGCCCTGCTCCGAATAAGGCCCCATGCTTGGGGCATAGGCGATCCGCTTCCCTTTACTGACAAAATCAAGATAATAAGCGGTAGAAAAGTCCGGACAAACATTGTTCCATATCTGGTCACTGCCGGAGATATAGCAGTCAAAATCAAAGGACTCTTTTCCAAGCTCCGCAACCGAACCATATTCGCGTGGAGTAAGAATATAGTTGTCGCGCATGAATTTCTCGAACAGACTGTGCTTGCGGATGTCTTTTACCGTCAGTAATGGATGGCGGACAACATCTAAACTTTTAACCCACTTTTTTTTCATGAAAAGCGGGTTATACATCTTTTTTTGCTTTGCGGTGCGGAAATTGATAATGCGGCAGTCGTGGCCGAGAGCAAGTACAGTCTGCTGCAGGGCATATGCCTGCAGCATGGAGCCGTAGTTGTGGGAGGCGTGGAATGTTATGATGCCGACCTTCATGGAAGGGAAATTACATTCAGTTGCCGACGGACCGGAGCCGGAGGAGTCTCGGACGGATGGCATTGATTATGAACTGGCGTTCGCCTCCGGTAAGCCCTGCTGCAAAGCATATCAGGCTCACCGACACGACTCCGGCCGCCACGCTCACAGCAAGCCGCAACAGGCCCTGCTCCATGTTCATCACTATGAATATGACAGGGAGCGCCGAAAGCAGGCTTACAAGGACGATAGGGCCAATGACCGTACGGACGTAATGACGAAGCGACAGCCCCAGCATATTACGGCAGAAGACAATCCGCGATGCATGACCCAGCAGCATGAACACGATCGAGACTATCAGCGGCGTGGCAATGTGGAAGCCGGCCTTGAGAAGCAGATAGGCGACCGGAATGTTGAACAGCAGAATCGTGCCTACAGTTATCTGATACCACTTTATGCGGCCGGTGGCCATCAGAGCGGTGATCATCGGGCCGGAGAGAGTATCCAGCAGACTCTCGATTATAACCAGACGGGTGAACAGGACAGCCATCGGAGGCACCTCCACCAGCCACAGGCCGAGAATGATGTCGACCTCAGCCAGGACCGGCAGCGAGATGATCAGCATGAGGAAAAAGGAGAATTTCGAACTTTTGCAGAGAAGATTGCATGTGGCCTCGCTGTCGCCCGAGGCATAATTCTTTGTTATCTGCGGATTGACTGCGGTCTGAAAACCGTTGACCAGACTGCGTATCGCCCCGGTGACCTGCGTCGATACTCCGCGCGCCGCATTGAACACGGGTCCACCGAAGATATTGAGCAGAATGCTCGCGCCCTGGTCCTTGGCGGTCCATGCCACGGTGCCGAACATATTCCAGCCCGTGAAGCCGAGGATGGACCGGAAAAGACGGCCGTCCCACATATGACGGTGTATGCGGCAATTGTCGAAATGCCTGATGCAATACCATCGGTAGACTGCCGACACGGTAAGCTGCAAGGCGAAGAATGCGAATCCCCATACTGCCAGACGGTCGAACGGATAGACGAGCAGCCCGAGTACGATAAGCAGCCGTGCGAAGGTTTCGCCCAGGCCTACATAGGCATACACGTGCATGTGTTCGTGCGATACGATCGCCGCATTGTAGGGTGTCTGGACAATGCCGAGCATGGCCGACAGCACTGTGGCCTGGTATATCCAGTTGGCGGCCCCGAGACGGTCGGCAGGTATGTTAAGATGAGTGTTGACAAACCACAGACCTACGGTCTCGGCGGCGAGCAGGACCACCCCGGCAATGATGACATGAACCCGCAGCGACATATTGAATACCCGGCTGAATCCGGCACCGTCGCCGCGGCCGAGCTCATACGTCAGGAAGCGCTGGGTGGCCACCGACATGGAGCCGTTGATGAACGCCATGAGGGCTATGACACCGCCCACGACATTCAGAATACCGAAATCCTCCACACCGAGAGCCTCAAGAATCTTTCTCGACGTGTACAGCGACACTGCCATCGAGACAAAGGTCCTGATGTAGAGATAGAGGGTATTGCGGGCTATGCGCCGGTTGTCGGTCGCAGTCATTTCTTCAGTTTTCGTTTAATCATAGCCGCCAACGTGACTATCTTGCTGTCGAGCACACACATGGTCACGAGCGGACCCAGCGGAAAAACGGGATACAACATTCTGAACAGTCGGGCCTTAACGCCCTCCCTCACAGGATGTCTAAGCTGATCGTTACCGTCGACAGCTTCGCGCACGGGCCGGGGCTGCGTCACCAGGTAAGGGACCGAACACCCGAAGAGATTTTGGCCTTTCGGTGTGTTCACGAGCACGACCGAGATGCCGTCGCGCGAACGCGCGGGCAACTTATGCGGTTCGTTTATTCCCCAGAAATCTCCTATCGTGATGTCGCCGGCTCTTTTTGATCCGGCATAAGGACACCGGTAGCACGACGGCCGGTATGAATATCCCTTGAAAAACGCTCTGTAATAAGGCACCGACCATACCGTTCCGTCGAACGAGCTGCCGCCGGGATATTTAAGTTCAAGGCGGTAATCCTTACCGTCTCTGAAGGAGACAGATTCAGGCACGGAACGGCTGATCGCCCTATACTGCTCATTGAGCATTTTTTGCGACGGCACTCCATGACAGATCAGATCGACCGTGAAAAGATTCGCGGGATAATTTCTGTATAAGTTCCTTACGGCCGACACCTGGCAGGGGGTGCCGATAAACAGCACATCGCGCCCGCTCTTCACATCTGCCCTGAGCTGCCTGTATATGCCGCGGGTATCGCTCTGCACATATTTCGATCCACGCAGCATCGCGAGGCCGTCTTTATCCTCAACCCGGATGTGGCGGATGTGAGCCGGATCTTCGGCCGAACAACCGTAAACCACTCCCCCGCGACCGATAACAGCCATGGCCAGCACATAGCCGAGGCCTCCCGATGAACTGCGCCGATGAATGTCGGCGTCTTTCGCCCAGGCAGCGCGGCAGTCGGAAGGTTCACGGACGGCGACATTTTCGGGCCGGATGGGACATACGCGGTCGCAGGCTCCGCAATTGATGCATGCGTCCGCATCGATCGACGGATAAATGAAGCCTGATGCATCGTGCCGGTAGGCGATGCAATGCACCGGACAGACGTCGGCGCAGGCACCACAACCCGAACACTGGTATTTGCTTGCTATGTTCAGCATCCTTCTGACTGTCCGCCACACTCGATGTAGCGGATAAACTCCGGCTGTACCTCTACGGCGGCGGCAATGAAATCGGGTATCTCAACCAGCAGACGCTTCTTCCTCGAACCACGCATAAACAGCAATCGGCCGGCATATCCGTCGAACGGGCCGCCTACGACACAGATCTCTTTCCCGTACATTTCGGGTGTGATTTCATCGAGGCTGTAATAGCGCACATTGTCCGACAGGTTTACGGCGTTGATGAACCTCTCCATGTCGGCGTCGCGGACAGTCATCGGATCGTGAATGGTCTGTCCCCGCCTGTATCTGTACTGCAAGGTAGGTATCGGCGCCACAGCCGTGTCAAGTCTGTCCTTGACAGAACGCACAAAGAGCAGGTCGGAAATGACGGGAACCTGGCGCCTGACACGGCGGCCGCCCCGGACGGTGATTTCCCACTTGAGCGGGGTGAACACCTCGAAGCCTTTGTCGCGGAGTTCGATGTATCCGGGAGTGTTGGAAGAGCGGCGCCTGAGGTCGCGCAGCACATACCATTTCTCCTTACAGTCGGCTGGCATATTTCGCAAAAGGCAATTCTCCAAATCCTGCCCGACCGTGCAAATCAACACAAATCAAGCAGTTACGGTAATTTTTGAATAAGTGGGAAAACTCTCCCGATAAAATAGTCAGGCCTCTTTTCATACATCAGTATGCGGTCAAAGCCGATAGGAAATCTTTTAATATCTTTAGTAGTGGCTCCAGCTGTTTACGTCATCAGTCATATACCCTTGGGGTTACCGTGGAAATTTCAAAGTGTGATCGGTTTGTCGGAAAGTCTCCCCGGACTATACAAAGGAGACCGCGCCGGCATTCACTTCGGAAACCGGCTCGTTTCGTGCATTAAGGTATAAAAGTTGTTTCTGATCTGTGTATCCGCCCGAACAGGCACCACCGCCGGACCGTAATGCGGCCTGTGCGTCAGTCGTCTGTCCGGTGAATCCATATGTCGGAGCCATTGCTTTATCAACAAACCCTATGGCTTCTTTCGGGAATTATTATTGAAAACTGAAAAGACCCGTCAGGCCTAAACAGAAGCGTGAAGCCGATTGTTGCCCGCTTCACTATTCGAGGCCTTCGCATTGCCCAGTCAATTAAAACGAGCAACGAGACCCCACGCCGTATGTATATCATCGCCGCGGACGTCAGTGTCCGCGAGATATCACATACCCATGAGCATCATCGTTGCAAGGTTCTGATTGACTTTGAAAGTTGCGAAGTTTCGAATAGTCAGAAACCAAGCGCCAATAACGCTTTTTATCAAAATGTCGTTGCCAAGACCTTTCGGATGATGGCGATTTCTTGACCCTACCCTTCCTCCGGCGCAGAGGCTCTCTCCAGAGTCATTTCACCGGTCTCGGCGCAGGGTCTGATATGCAAATACTTGACTTTCGTACAAAGGCATTAAGACAAACCGGAAATTACATCTCAAATATATCTATAGGCCACTTATTGACGGATAGACTGCATATTTGCATATGCAAATTTAGAAACAAAATTCAACACCACCAAGCATTCAGACATTTTTTTCTGAATTTTAAACATTTGCGAACTATCTGCAAGCTTCCGACGGTTTTCAGTATCTTTTGCCAGCTGGCCGGACGGCCACCGGATGGGACGCCGCCATGAGCAGCAGGAAAATGGCACGAAAAAGGGGGAAAATGTGAAAAAAGTGAAAAAATATGGTTCAGTTCCGTTTTTTTACGCTATCTTTGCATTTACTATTGGCCAAATGCATAAATGAGAGTAAAAATACATCACGAAGGCACAAATATTCTGATCATCGGCTTGATATTGCTGGTGGCCATCAATGTACCTCTGTGGCTGTATCTCAGCCTCAAGGCTATCCCGATCGCCGTCACAGCCGTCACGGCGTGCCTTTATCTGCTGGCCGTCAATTTCTTCCGATCGCCGCGGCGACATTTCACCGGCGACGCAGACGGTGCCGTCGTGTCGAGTGTCGACGGCAAGGTCGTGGCACTCGAGGAAGTCTACGAACCCGATGTGCTGAAATGCCGGTGCCTGCAGCTGTCGGTATTCATGAGTATATTTAATGTACACGCCAACTGGTATCCGGTCGACGGTAAAGTGACTTACGTCTCCCATCAGCCGGGCCGCTTCCTGTCGGCCTATCTCCCCAAGGCGAGCACCGAAAACGAGCGTTCGACTATTCTGATCGAGACTACCGGAGGACAGAATGTCCTGGTCCGCCAGATCGCCGGCGCCGTGGCGCGCCGCGTGGTCACCTACGCCGAACCGGGCGACGAAGCCCGCATTGACGAGCATCTGGGATTCATCAAATTCGGCTCGCGTGTCGATATCTACCTGCCGCTCGGCACCGAGATTTTCGTGCGCATCGGCGACACGACCGTCGGCGGCATCACGCCCGTGGGGCGGCTCCATCCCGACAGAACATAAACACAGGCTAAAGCGTTAACAAGACACTATGGCTAACAGAATCACATCTTTCATTCCGAACCTTCTCACGCTCTGCAACCTCCTTTCGGGTTGCATCGCTATATATATGTCGTTCCACCTGACCGACACCTACGCATCGCTTACAGGTCTGCAGTGGGCATGGATCTGGATCGCCGCCGCCGCACTGTTCGATTTCTGCGACGGAGCATCGGCACGCGGCCTGCATGCCTACAGCGAGATCGGCGGACAGCTCGACTCCCTCTCCGACCTGGTGAGCTTCGGCGTGGCCCCGGCCATGATGATGCTCAATTTCACCCTGCCCGTATCACAGATCGAATGGCTGTGTTTCGCCGCCTTCATCATACCGGCCTGCGGCGCTTATCGCCTGGCCAAGTTCAACTCCGACACCACACAGACCACCTCGTTCCGCGGACTGCCCATTCCGGCCAACGCCATCTTTTGGATCGGCATGTGCGGCTGGATACAGCGCTACGCCTATCCGGGCACCATGGTCATGGCCGCGCTTTACATCCTGCTCGGCTGGCTCATGGTGAGCAACGTGCGCATGTTCTCGCTGAAATTCAAGAACTTCGACTGGCACGAAAACTTCCGCCGCTACGTACTGCTGGCAGCCACGGCGCTCTTCGTGATATTCATGGGCATCTCCGGACTCGTGTGGGCCATAGCCCTGTATGTGTTCATATCGCTGATGGGCCGTCGCGAGGCTTGATTACCGTACCGCTATGGGAACATTTCTGCTTCTCCTGCTGCTGTTTTTTGTCGTGATCCCGCTTGTGCGCGGGATGTGGCAGCTGTGGCGCATCCGCCGCGCCTACCGCCAGGCACAGCAGCGCATGAACGACATATTCAACGGCGGCGCCACGGCAGGACAGCGCACACAGCGTCCGCGCCCGCAGCGTAAGAAAAAGAAGATCGATTCAGACGTAGGCGAATACGTCAGCTTCGAAGAAATCCGCACCGAGACCAAGTCGGCCACGACAGGCAGCCCCGACAATACGGCGACCGACCGCCGGAGCACCCGCGTAGAATCGCAGGTGGAGGACGCTGAATGGGAAGACCTCTGAAAGTATCGTAACCCTGAATATCACTCGTCAAGCATCCGCACCAGATAAGGCGTGGGACGCAAGTCGTATGCGGCCTTGAAGTAGCGGCGCGCATCAGCAGGTCGTCCGTCGAGCCGCGCGTAATTGCCAAGCCACAGCAGCGCGTCGAAGTTGCCGGCATCGAGTGCGAGGACACGCTGCCAGGTTTCGGCGGCGGCCGTGAGGTTGTCCTGAAGCATGTATCCGCGCGCGAGCAGCATCAGGTATTCGACGGAATCCGGCAGCCCGTCGAGCATAACTGTGGCATAGCGCACCATCATCGGGCCGTCGGAGCGCGATGTGTAGTAGGCAAGCAACTCGTTGTCGAGCGGCCGGGCCAGCCATGGCAGGGCCGACTGCAGCCGCAGCAGAAACGCTCCGTAGCCGTCGCCCGCACCGGCCGAGTACGATGTCGCGCGGATGTCGGCAAGCAGAGGAGCGAAAGGAATGCCATGGCTCATGGCCCGCTCCACCAGGTCGGGCCCGGCGACGGTATCACCCGCAAGCTCGGCGGCGACGATCGCGCGCGCATAATAATCCGCGCTG
>CABRGT010000033.1 GCA_902470475.1 uncultured Porphyromonadaceae bacterium
GGCGGTGACGGTGACGTTGGCGGGCAGAGCGATGCCGCGGCCGGCGATGCCGGTGGCTTTCGGAGCCGCCCATGCGCTGGCGCCGATCAGGGCGGCAGCGATAAGGAGTAGCATTTTTCTCATTTGCAGAATGATATTTATTGAAATTGTATTGATTTATTGGAAATGATTGGAAATTTGCACGCAAAGATACATCTTTTTCTCCGCCCCGCCAAACAAATCATTTTAAAGAAATAAAAACAGGGCGGAGGAGACGCCCGAGCGGCATCCCCTCCGCGGAATATGTGGGAGTGATCAGGCCTGATGCGCGGGGCGCAGCAGGTCGTTGACGGTCTTGACGGGGTTGAAGGTGGCCGAGGGTACCTCGACGAAGATGGTCGACCAGTCGCTCATGGCGCCGTTCCACAGGCCGGGCAGCTCGAGGGCCTTGAGGTCGCGTCCGTTCTGCGACTTCGACGAGATGAAGCCTGTGTGGGCGTCGACATATTCGGGCAGGCGGAATTTGTGGCCGCTGATGTCCTTGATGTAGCACACGAGGTCCACGGGGTTGAAGTGGGTGGCATGGTTCATCATTTCGACATATTCCTTGTCGGATGTGTCGATCTGTGTCGATTCGAGGATCTGCGGCGATACTGATCCGTCGACGTTGGCGGCCAGGAACGGTCCGCCGCCGGGTTCGCCGTCGTTGCGCACCATGCCGCACACGCGCACGGGGCGGTTGAGCTTGGCGGCCAGATAGTCGGCCAGCTCGGCTTCGGGCAGGCTGTCGAAGAGCGGCGAGTCGGTCGAGAGTGTCGTGCGCATGAAGTCCACGATCTCCTGTAGAGTCTGCGGCGAGTAGAGACCTTCGCGCAGGGCGGTGAGATATTTCTCGATTTTGTCGTGTGCCAGGATGAGCGTGCCGGCTATCACCTGCTTGTAGCGGATGGTGGCCTCGCGGAGCGATTCGGGCACCACGTTGTCGATGTTCTTGATGAATACGACGGCCGAGTCCATGTCGGACAGGTTCTCGATCAGTGCGCCGTGGCCGCCAGGGCGGAACACGAGGCGGCCCTTGTCGTCGCGGAAGGGTGTGTTGTCAAGAGCTGCCGCGATGGTGTCGGTGGAGGGTTTCTGCTCGGATAAGGATATGTCGTACTCGACATCGTAGCGGTGCTGCATGGCGGGGAGGACGGCGGCGATCTTCTCTTCGAATATCCTGCGGTGGTCGGCCGACACGGTGAAGTGCAGGTTGACCTTCCCGTGGCTGACGGCCGTCTGGGCGCCTTCGGCCATCTGCTCTTCGAGCGGCGTGCGCGTGGCGCCGTCGGCATACCGGTGGAAGGTGAGCAGGGCTTTGGGCAGGGCGCCGTAGTTCATGCCTTCGGGAGCGATTATGGCGGCGATGACGTCCTTCTGACGCCCCCGGGCGAGCAGGGCCTCCGCACTGGCGCCGTGAAGGCGCTCGGTGGTGGCATTGAGTTCGGCCAGGAATGGCAGCCGGTCGAGGTTCTCGAGCAGCATGGCTACGGGCGATCCGGCCGGGGCAGTGTCTTCATCGCCGTTGACGAAGGCGAACAGAGCCTTGAACATGCGCGATGCGGCGCCCGATGCGGGTACGAACTTGGCTACCTCGCCGCCGTCGGCGAGATATTGCTGCCAGCGTTCGAGTGCGGCGGTTTCTTCGGCTTCGGTGAGGCGGGCTATGCCGTGGCCTACGGTCGCCGATCCGGCGAGTTTAAGGAATGGAAATCCGGTCTGGAATCTTTTGAGCTGGGCTTCGGCGGCTTCGGGAGTGATGCCGTGCTCGTGGAGCTGGTTTAGGTCTTCAGTGTTGAACATGGAGGTATTGTTAGTTGGTTATGCGCTTGATAAGGTTATAGGCAGGGACGATGCCGAGCTGGCCGGCCCGCGACAGGTCGGCCACGCCGAGGCGTTCGTTGCCGAGCTTGAGGTATATGAATCCGCGGTTGTACCATGCCTCGCCCATTTCGGGTTTCAGTTCGATGGCCTTGTTGAGGGCTGCCAGGGCCGATGTGTAGTCCTCGGCGGCAATGTGTATCACGGCCTTGTTGTACCATGCTTCGGCCATGCGGGGCGACAGGTCGATGAGGCGCGTGAGGTCGTCGAGAATGTCGTCGAGCGCCTTGCGCGAGAGCGACTGGCGGGTCGCGGCGTCGAGTTCGGCCGACTGGCCGGGGGCCTCGCTCTCGGCCTGCCAGCGGTGGTAGGCGGCCTGGGCCCGCAGATAATAGGGCAGGGCGGCGTCGGGTGTCAGTGCCAGCGCGCGGTCGATGTCGCGGATGGCCGACGCATAGTCGCGCAGGGTCATGAAGTCGAGTGCGCGGCCTATGTAGTCGATGGCTCGCGGCGTGTGGGTCGACAGGTAGGAGTTGTAGTAGTCGACCGAGCGGAAGTGGGCGGCCGACGTCTCGTCGTCGAGTATGGGCACGCCGGTGGTCACGCGCAGGGTCTGGCGCAGCGATCGGGTGGCGTTGATGTCGTCGACCTCCTTGATATAATATGTGCTTGTACGGAGTTCGGAGGGGGTGTAATAATAGGCCAGCTCGAGCCATGGCTCCGGCTCGATGCGCAGGTTGCGGTTCTGCACGTGGCCGCGGATGGCCGAGTTGTTGTATTCCTCGTGAATCTCGGCGTTGTCGTCGACGGTGACCAGGGTGGCGAAGCGCCGTGCGGTCTCGGCGTCGGAGCGTTCGCCGCGGCTTTCGGTGCCGTCGTCGGGGGCCGTTCCGGTGACGGTGCGCGCCAGGCGGCGTGCGTGGTCGTAGTCGGCGCGCGATCTGGAGGCATGACCGAGATGGTCGTGGATTTCGGCACGGATGAAATATGGCTCGGGCAGCCCCGGATCGTCGGCTATGACGAGTTCGACGTCGCCAAGAGCCTCCTTCCACATGCCTTTTTTCATGTAGATCAGTGTACGGTTGTAGTGGGCCGAAATGTTGTCGGGCTTCAGGTCGAGCACGCGGTTGAGGTCGTCGAGTGCGCGGTCGTTGGCCTGCGCTTCCATGTTGAGCAGGGCGCGGTTGAACAGCGCGTGGTCGTTGAGCGGGTCAAGCTCGATGGCGTAGTCGAAGTCGGCCATGGCACCGAAGAAGTCCTGAAGGCGGTAGCGGACGTAGGCGCGGTTGACGTACAGGCCGGCCAGGCGTGGCTGAAGGCGGATGGCCTGGTCGAGGTCGTCGCGGGCGGCGTCGAAGTCGCTGTCGCGGTTGATGGCGATGTCGGCGCGCATGATGTAGGCGTTGACGGCGTTTGGGTTGATGCCGATGGCGCGGTCGATGTCGGCCACTGCTGCGGTGGTGTCGCTGCGGCTGAGGTTGAGGCGCGCACGGCCCAGCAGGCCCGATTCGAATCCGGGATAGTATGTGAGCAGGGTGCTGAATGTGGAATCGGCGCCTTCGAAGTCGTCGATGTCGCTTTGGGCCAGGGCTTTGTTGAACAGCAGCTGGCGGTTGCGCGGAATGAGCTGCAGGGCGTGGTCATAGTCGTCGATGGCGTCGGCGTTGCGTCCGAGGTTCTGGCGGGCGACTCCGCGGACTTCCCATGCGTCGGTAAGGAAGGGGTTAAGCTCTATGGCTTTTGACGCGTCGGCCTCGGCCCCGTTGTAGTCCTCGAGGTTGAGCTTTGCGATGGCGCGGTAGAAGTATGGCTGGGCCAGGTACGGCTTGGCCTGGATGACGCGGTTGAAGTACTGGATCGACAGCATGTAGTCCTCGAAGTAGAGGGCGTTCTGGCCTACGCGAAGCACCTGGTCGGTGTTGATCTGCGCGGCACCTGCGGGCGCGATGACGCATATCAGCACGGCCGCCAGCAGGCTCTTTATGAGGATGGCACATTTCTTCACAGCGACAAAGGTAATAAAAAAACGGACTCCGGAGCCGTAATCTATGTTAAAAAAATGTCAATCATCGTTCGGTGCTGTGTCGGGGGCGCCGGTTCCGCCGCCGGTCTGCGCCAGATACTCGCGGGCGGTCAGTTCCAGTTCGCGGTACCATTCGGCGCCGAAGCGGCGTGTCAGGGGCTCGCGGAGATACTCATAGACGCGCAGTCCGCGGGCGCGGCCGAGCACTTCGGCGCACTTGCATATCTTCCACCGGTGGTAGTTGACGGCCGTGAACGTGGGGTATTCGGTCACGCGCACCGGATAGAGGTGGCACGACACCGGTTTCATGAACGGCACGCGGCCTTCGCGCCAGGCTCGCTCGATGGCGCACAGACACTTGCCGTCGGCGCCGTAGCAGCTGAAGACGCAGTTGCGGCCGTCGACGATCGAAGTGACCAGGTCGCCTTCCTCGTCGATGTAGGCCACTCCGGTGGCTTCTATCTCGCGTCGGGCGGCCGGCAGCAGATCGTCGATGATTTCGGGCAGTATCCGTTCGATGGTGCGCCGCTCCTCCTCGGTGATCGGCGCGCCGGCGTCGCCTTCGATGCAGCATTCGCCCAGGCACTTGTCGAGGTCGCAGCAGAAGAAGCGCTCGAGCAGGTCGAGGCTTACCAGCGTGTTCTGTATCTGTAGCATATATTCTTCGGTTTCGGTAGTCATCAGGGTTGCGATGTGATCTGGGTCACGCCTATGAGCCGGTCGGTGCGGTCGAGCGGCCCGCGGGCGTACACTTTGATCAGGTATTCGTTGATTGTCGGATATTTGTTGCCCTCGACCGTGGCGGCAGTGGCGCGCATGGCGCCCGGCGCTACGGTGAGGTACTGGTAGTTGTAAAGTCCCTGCTTGAGCAGCACGACCTTTTCGTAGCGGCCTGTGGCGCGGTTGTAGGTCATCAGCGAAGCGGGGTCGAAGCGCCGCGAGGTGAAGTCGCCGTCGAGGAAAATCATCGACCCGGGCAGCTCGTCCATGGCCAGGGAGAAGTGCACCACCACGTAGTCGGCCTCCGTGGCCGGATCGTCGGTGTTGTACTGCCGCACGAAAAAGCGGCCGTGCTGCGTGCTGTCGTAGACATACGGCGCATCGGCACGGGGTTCGTCGGTGATCAGTTCGAAGTGGTAGTACGGATCGGCCCACACGATGTCGGCCACACCCATTCCGGGGTAGTTGACGTCGGCTACCTCCATGCGTCGGTATTCGTTGCCGGCCTCGAAGATCAGCGGTGCCGAATGCTCGTAGACGGCTGTGTGGCCCGACATGCGCAGCGGCTGCCGCAGCATCACCTCGTTGTCGCGGCGGCCGTTCTGGGCGATCATCACTTTCAGATCGTTGAACGGGTCGGCCACGCGTGCGCGCTCGGTGTCGACGGCCACCGACAGCTGCTGGTGGCCCACGTTGTAGTCGATGTCGGTGCGTGAGCTTACGCCGGTCGAGATCGGCGCCGTCTGTTCGGAGAGCATCACGCGCCGGGTCATCCACACGTCGTCGGGGTCGTCCTCAGGATATACCTCGATCAGATAGTTGCCCGACAGGGTGGGGGCTATGTCGTCGTTGGGAAACTGAAATCCGTAGTGGACGTAGTGAACGGTCGTGCCGCGCGAGTATTCATAATCGTCGATGGCGCTTTCGTTGAATCCGTCGAGATATTCCGCCTCGGCCAGCACCGAGGGCTGCCAGTTGGCGTCGCAGCGCACCACGCGGTAGCGCAGAAAGACGCGGTCGTCGGCCAGATGATCGAATTCGACCGTGACCGGAGAGCCTGCGCCCATGAAAGCTACGGGGGGCGCGAAGCGGTCGCCGTCGACCGACATGATCACGGTACGGACGCGTTCGTTGTAGATGCCGTCCATGGTGTCGCCGGGTTCGCGGGCGCCGGCAGCAAGTGCGGCCGCTACGGCTATTGCTGCTGTCAGTCGTCTCATCGCCAGTCGATCGGTTCCCGGCCGTGTGCGCGCAGATAGTCGTTGGCCCGCGAGAAGTGATGGTTGCCGAAGAAGCCCCGGTGGGCCGAAAGCGGCGACGGATGGGCCGATTCCAGAACCAGATGTTTCGAGCGGTCGATCGAGGCGCCCTTGCGCCGGGCGTAATTGCCCCAGAGCATGAACACGATGCCCTCGCGCTCGTCCGACAGGTGGCGGATCACGGCGTCGGTGAACTCCTCCCATCCGCGGCCCTGATGTGATCCGGCCTGTCCGGCGCTCACGGTCAGGGTGGAGTTCAGCAGCAGCACGCCCTGGTCGCTCCATCGCCGCAGGTTGCCTGAGGCGTAGGGTGTCAGGCCCGTGTCGGAGCTGATCTCCTTATATATATTCTGCAGCGACGGCGGCAGCGGCGTGCCCTCGTTGACCGAAAAGCATAGTCCGTTGGCCTGCCTGGGCTCATGGTATGGATCCTGCCCGAGGATCACTACCTTGACCTTGTCGAACGGACAGGCGTCGAAGGCGGCGAATATACGCCCTGCCGAGGGGTAGACTGTCCCGCTGCCGTAGGCCTGGCGGATAAATTCCGCCAGCCGTTCGAAATATGGCGCGGCAAACTCCCGGCTCATGATTTTCTGCCATGAAGGCTCGATTCGTACGTACATATCTCAGATTTTTTTGCAAATCTACGAAAAAATGTCTACTTTTGCACCATCAAACCGGATTTATTCAGTATGTGCCCGTAGTTCAATGGATAGAATTTCGGATTCCGGTTCCGACGATTAGGGTTCGACTCCCTACGGGCATACCAGTAGCCGCTCCGGTCAGTCGACCGGGGCGGCTTTCAATTTTTATGAGACCGATATGAAGATAGTGATTCTTGACGGGCATGTTGCCAATCCCGGAGATCTGTCGTGGGAGGCAATCGCCTCGCAGGGCGAGCTGACGGTCTACGACCGCACGGCTCCGGCCGATGTCGTGGCGCGGGCCGCGGATGCCGAGGCTGTTTTTGTCAATAAGGTCGAGCTGACGGCCGACATCATCGGCCGGCTGCCGCGCCTGCGTTTCATAGGCGAACTTGCCACCGGCTATAATAATATAGATGTGGCAGCGGCGCACAGCCGCGGCATAGTCATGAGCAATGTGCCTGCCTACAGCGGCGACTCTGTGGCGCAGACGGTGTTCGCCCTGCTGCTCGAGCTGACCAACCGCACCGCCCGCTACGATGAATCGGTACGCGCGGGCGACTGGTCCTCGTGCCGCGATTTCAGCTACACGCTCGGACCGATCACTGAGCTTGCAGGGCTGACGATGGGCGTCTACGGTCTGGGCAACATCGGGTCGAAGGTCGCGGCCGTAGCTCATGCGCTCGGGATGCATGTTGTGTCGCCTACGTCGAAGAGCGCCGGTGACATCGCCCCGTATGTGGAAAAGGTATCGTTCGACGGCATGCTCGCACGTGCCGATGACATTTCGATAAACGCGCCTCTGACAGCGGAGAACCGCGGTCTGTTCTCGACCGACGCTTTCCGACGCATGAAGCCGACAGCTCTGCTGATCAACACGGCCCGCGGTCCGATAGTCGACGAGGAGGCGCTTGCCGAGGCCCTGCGTGCCGGAGAGATCGCCGGAGCCGGACTCGATGTGCTCGCGTGCGAGCCCCCGGCGCCTGATTGTCCGCTGATCTCCCCCGACCTGGCCGGCCGCTGCGTCATCACCCCTCACGTAGCATGGCAGTCGGTGGCCGCCCGCCGTCGCCTGCTGCAGATTTCGGCCGATAATCTCGCTGCCTTCATCGCAGGAACGCCCGCCAACTGCGTCTGAAACGGCCATACAGCTCCCGCAATAAGCTATAAGCGGCGAAGCCCGATCGCTACGGACCGGGCTTCGTCGTCTTTTTTAAGGTATGATATCGGCCCGGGTCGGACCGAATCACAGTCTCATTTCTTCGATGCTTCGAGCGACTCTTTGCGGAAGGCTTTCATCAGTTTCTCGAGTTCGAGAGATGCCTTGCGGGCGCGGGCGCCGGCGGCCTTGTTGCCGTTTTCAAGTTGAGCCGTTGCGTCTTTCTGGAAAGCTTCGGCAAGAGCTGCTGCTTTTTCAATAAGTTCTTTCATGACAGTTGGTATTAAATGAGTAATATGTCGCAAAGATACAAAAATTCATTAGAAATAATAGATTTTGTAAAGAAAAATTCCAAAAAAATGCAAAAAACCATCTTTTTTAATTAAAAAACACGTCGCGACATGTATTCGCGACGTGTTTTCAATGAGTTATGCGGCCATCCGGTTTATTTGGCCGATGTATCTTTTTTGGTGGTGCGGGGCTTCTTCGGCGTTGGCGTTTTCTTTGCCGGAGCTGTTTTTTCGGGTGCCTTTTCCTGAGAGGCCTCCGTAGATTCGGCCTTGCGGTACTTGTGCTCGATGTTGTACTGCTCGAGATTCTTGCTCATGGAGTCCTTCTCGCGGGTAAGGGTCTCGATCTCGCGTTCCTGATTGCGGATGGTGGTCAGCAGGGCGTTGAGTTCCTCGTTGTCGACCGACGCCGGGAACTGCTCGTCGACACGTACCAGGAAATCCGACAGCACGTTCATGTAGTTGGTGAACGCCTGGTACGGAGTCTCGTACGGGCTGAAGTTGGAGTGACCCTCGCCGAAATGCTTGGTCGACATATAGTAGAAGTGATCGGCGGCCTGCAGGTACCACCAGTCCTGTTTCAGACGGCGGTCGCTTGCTAGACGCACGCGCTCGCCGACTCCATAGAGCTTTCCGGTGGCTTCGCGCTGCAGCGGGTTGCCCAGCCATGCCGATGTGTCGCGGGCCTCGTCGGCTCCTGAGATCGGATGCACGATGGCCAGCTCACCTACGGCTTTCAGCTTGCTGATGGCCATCGACGGAGTCCAGAATTCGATGCCGCGTTCGGCGGCGAAGCGCGGCAGGGCTTCCAGGAACTGGAAGATGCCGGTATGCGCCGGCTGCATGGCTCCGAACGTCTCGAGGTTGAGGCAGAGTGTTATGATCTGTTCGTCCTGCGGCGTCGATGCGATCCAGTCGATATATTTGTCGGCCGTCAGCGGATATGCTTCCCACGATGTGTCGCCGAAGCGCTGGGCGATGTCCTCGACAAGCTTCGAGTTGTTGAGCAGCAGCTTGAGCTTGGGCGCCGATGCGGCCGAATAGACATAGTTGGGCGATTTCCAGCCCAGGATGTGTTTGGCACCTTCGGTGATGCAACCCTTGAAGCCCATGGCGAGGATCTGCGGGGCAAGTTCGTCGCAGTAGATCAGCTCGGTGTTGCGGAGCACCTTGGGCTTGACGCCGAGCAGCGTCTCGATCTTCTCGCACTGCACCTCGACCTGCTGGCGGAATTCGTCGGGGTCGAAGAGCGATGCCAGCGAGTGGGCGTAGGTTGTGGCGGTGAACTCTACCGCGCCGGTCTTGGCCAGCTTCTTGAGCAGATCGATGAATTCGGGCACGTAGATCTCGAACTGTTCCAGGGCAGCGCCCGATACGGAGATCGAGCAGCGGAACGCGCCTTTGCTCTCCTCGATCATCCGCAGCAGCGATTCGGCCGCCGGTATGTAGCTCTGCTGTGCCAGGCGGGTGATGATGTCGTCGTTGAGGAAGTCGTCGTAGTAGTAGTGGTCGTTGCCGATGTCGAAGAAGCGGTAGCGTTTGAGCCGGAAGGGCTGGTGTATCTCGAAGTTAAAATCTATGGCTTTCATTTTTTTGGATTGGTTTAGCGGTTGTTCAACACTTTATTATATATGTCGATTACTTTCTGGCCGGCCTTGTCCCATGTTATGCGGGCCACTTCGGCCAGGCCCTCTTCGCGCAGCTGCGAGTACAGGGCCGGGTAGGAGATGATGGCGTTGATGGCGTCGGCCATGGCGTCGATGTCCCAGTAGTCGGTCTTGATGACGTGCTCGAGGATCTCGGCGCATCCGCTCTGCTTGGAGATGATCGACGGCACTCCCATCTGCATGGCTTCCAGGGGCGATATGCCGAACGGCTCGGATACCGACGGCATGATGTACACGTCGGATGCCTTGAGCATCTCGTATACCTGCCGGCCCTTCTGAAATCCGGGGAAATGGAACCGGTCGGAGATTCCGCGGGCGGCGGCCAGCTCGATCATCTTGTCCATCATGTCGCCCGATCCGGCCATGACGAATCGTACCTTCGAGCGGTTGTTCTTCAGTACTTTCGCCGCGGCTTCGACGAAGTATTCGGGGCCTTTCTGCATGGTGATGCGGCCCAGGAACGTGACGATCTTTTCCTTTGGCTTGGTCACTTCGATGTCGAGTAGATCGCGGCTCAGGGGTATCACGGCATTATGCACTGTGGTGACCTTGGCCGGGTCGATGCCGTACTTGTCGATGACGGTGTCGCGCGTGAGGTTCGATACGGTGATGATATGGTCGGCATGGATCATGCCGTCGCGTTCGATGTTGAATACCGTCGGGTTGACGTTACCGCGCGAGCGGTCGTAGTCGGTGGCGTGCACGTGGATCACCAGTGGCTTGCCCGTCACCTGCTTGGCGTGAATGCCGGCCGGATATGTGAGCCAGTCGTGCGAGTGGATTATGTCGCAGTCGACCGTGCGGGCTATCACTCCGGCCATGATCGAGTAGTTGTTGATTTCCTCGAGCAGGTTGTCGGGGTAGCGGCCCGAGAATTCGATACAGCCCAGGTCGTTGGTGCGCATGTAGTTGAAGTCGGCGTAGATGTGGTCGCGGAGCCGGAAATAGAGGTCGGGATCCATCACGCGGCCGATACGCTGCTCGACGTAGTCGCGGCTGACGTCGCGCCATGCCACCGGCACCTGCGACGCGCCTATGATGTTGGCGAATGAGCGGTCCTCGTCGCCCCAGGGTTTGGGTATGACGAAGTTGATGTCCATGTTGCCGCATTGCGACATTCCCTGCGTCAGGCCGTACGATGCCGTGCCGAGACCTCCGAGGATATGGGGCGGGAACTCCCACCCGAACATTAATGCTTTCATCGGTTATTCTATCGTTAAGGTGGAAGTTCAGTTGGTGAATTTCTTTATAAGACGGACGGTGCGCAGCACCTCTGCCACGTTGGTGGCATGCGACACGGCGCCGCGGCCCTTGAACGGCGGGTTGCCGTCGTAGAGCTGCGAGAGCGAGGCGATGCACCCTTCCGACATCTCGTCCTCGAACCCGATGAGCATCCGGTCGATGTAGCTCACGCCGCTCATGCCGAATACTTTCAGGTAGGCCTCGGCGTAGAAGCCCATCAGCCACGGACGTGCGGGACCCTGATGCAGGGCTTGCTCGCGCTCGTCGGGCGAGCCGAGGTAGAAGGGCCGGTAGCCGTAGCTCTTCGGCGACAGGGTGCGCAGCCCTTTGGGTGTGAGCAGTTCGCGGGTCACCACGTCGAGCACGCCCTTGCGCTGGCGGCGGTCGAGCGGCGAGTAGTCAAGGCCGATTGCCACTGCCATGTTGGGGCGTACCTCGGGCGATGCGTAGTTGCCGTCGACATAGTCGAACAGATATCCGCTGTCGTTGAGGAACATGTCGATGAACGGCTGCTTCATCTTCTCGGCGGCGGCGATCCATGTCTGCCGTCGTTCGGCCAGGGCCTCGTTGCCTTCGAGCAGCGTGGCGCCGAACATCAGGGCGTTGTACCACAGCGCGTTGAATTCTACCAGGTAGCCCGAACGCGGTATGATCGGGCGCCCGTTGTGGTTGGCGTTCATCCACGATACGGGCGCTTCGGTGCCGACGGTGGTCACCAGTCCGTTGTCGGGATTCACTTTCAGGTTCGGGTGGCCGTCGCGCAGCAGATAGTCGAGTGTCTCGGTGACGAATTCCGTGTACAGTTCGCGGGCGCGTTCGGCTCCGATGGTCTTATAGTACTGCTGCACGGCCCAGAGAGCCCACAGAGGGATGTCGGGCAGCTCGATGCCGTGGATACGGCCTTTGGTGTCGCCGTCGGTCATGAACCGGGTCAGAGCCTTGATGCCCGTGGCCATTATCGATTCATAGTCGGCGCGGTGATCGATGGCCAGGGTGAGGCCCGGCAGAGCCATGAATGTGTTGCGGGCCAGGACGGTGCCCCAGGGGAAGCCCGAGATCACATACATGTCCTTGCCGTCCTTGATATAGAACTGCTTGGCCGAGTTTTTCAGACAGTTGAAGAACGAGGTGCGCGGCGTGCGCGATTCGATTTCGGCCGTGTACATTTTCTTGAGGTTGCGGGGATTTACTTCGCTGATGCCGGCCGAGAAGATAATGGATTCGCCTCTCTTGATGGGGACCTCGAAGTAGCCCGGAACCCACAGGTCCTCGCAGTAGGGTACGCCCCTCTCGAGGTCCTTGACATATTCGATATCTTTGTACCAGTTGGGTTCGTCGACCCACACCGGCTTGTGGCTGAACTGCATGTACAGCGTCGGGAAACCTTCGTAGAGGCAGGTGGCCACACCGTTGTTGACCGGCTTGATTTCCTTATTGATAGCGTTGTTGGCCATGCACAGCGAGTTGACCTCGCGGAATGCCAGGAACGGCTTGAAGCGCAGTGTCGTGGCCGAATGGGCCTCGACTAGGGTGTATCGGATCAGGATGCGGTTTTCCTGCGATATGAAGATCTTTTCCTTGGTCAGGATCACGCCGCCTACGCGGTAGGTCATGCGGGGCACGTCCTCGCAGTCGAACTCCCGGATATACTTGTGGCCGTTGGGGCTGTAGACGCCGCCCTTGTAGCGGTGGATGCCCAGGTTGAAGGGCGCGCCGTGCTGTATCACGGTCTCGTCGAGCGACGAAAGCATCACGTGCGGCCGGTTGTCCATATCCGGGATGGGGATCACCAGCAGGCCGTGCTGCTTGCGCGTGTTGCATCCAACCAGGCTCGTACAGTGATACGCCCCCGCCTGATTCGTGCGCAGCATCTCTTTCGGGAGCGACTGGTCAAGATTAATCAGCAGGTTCTTATCAAATTTCAGATAACTCATATCGGTTGAGTTGGCTTTAATGGTTGTGTTAGTTAGGATTTTTATTAACGGTTATTGTCAGACTTTATGCCACGAAATTAATCTATTTTGGTGAAATATCAAAGATTATTCACAATTTTTTTGAACAATGTAATGCTTTTGTGTTTTTTAACAAAAATTTGCTTAAAAATTTGCTTTTTAATCACCGGTTTTATAACTTTGCGGCAAATATAGACCGACGTGAGACTATTCCGAATCATACTTGCCATGCTTGTCGCCGCGGCGCCGTCCGCGGGTGCGCGAAGCGGTTATGCCGCTCCGGCACTGGCTGACAATGTCAGCGTCGGAGTCTCGGCCGGGGTCGCGTCGCCGCTCAAGGGCGGTCCGTTCTGGGGCAATATGCGTCCGGGCGTGGCTGTCGACGGCATGAAGATGCTCACTCCGTCGTTCGGCATCGGAGTGGAAGCCATGTGCGGCTTCAATACCTCGCGCTGGCCCGGCTGGACACGCTCGGCCACTGCGGTCGACCACAGTTATCTGGGAGTATTCGCCGGCTACGATTTCATACGTGGACTGTCGGTGCAGTCGCCTTTCGCGGCCGGCATACAGCTCGGTTCCGGCTGGGGCCATGCGTTCGCTTCCGGAGGCGGCCACAGCTTCTTCGCCACCCGTGCCGGGCTTTTTCTCCGCTACGCCCTCACGCCGAGATTCGCGCTGGAGCTTCAGCCCTCGTTCCTGTGGGACATGTCCGATGCCGCCATTTCCGGCACCTCGGCCGGCTATAAGGCATCGCGGTGTGTGTTTATGCTTCAGGCAGGGTTCCGCTGCAGTTTCGGCCGCGGATTCGTCTACGGCCGGGTATATACGCCCGACGAGATAGCCCGCCTCAACGGCGATGTCAACGACATGCGCGCCGAGGTAGTGGCCGAGGAGGCCGTTGACAACCGCCTCAACACTGTCTACGATGTGTTTTTCCATTCGGGGTCGTCGGAAGTCGAACCCGACCAGATGCCCAACATCGAGCGTGTGGCGGCACATCTGAACCAGACGCCTTCGTCATATGTTCTGATAGAAGGCTATGCCAGCGCCGACGGCGCCGCCGATGCCAACAGCCGCCTTTCCGAGCAGCGGGCGCAGGCGGTCAAGGATATTCTGACGCGCCGCTACGGCATACCGTCCGACCGTATCAGGGCCGTGGGCCGAGGGGTGGGGCATCTGTTCGCCGAAGAATCGTGGAATCGGGTCAGTGTCTGCACCGTCACGCTCCCTGAACCTTGAAATTCTCTGAAACCCGGAACACCAATAAACAACTTTACATAACTGACAGCACGCAGGCCCGGGACAAAATCGCCGGGCCTGCCTTTTTTAGAAAAACATGGATTTGGCAAATATATTCGGCTGGTGCGCCAGCATCTGTATGATTCTCGGTTATCTGCCGCAGGCAGTGGTCACCATCCGCACCCGCGACACCGACGGCATCGCCATGCCCACCTTCATCATGATGGGTCTCGGCTCGCTTTTCTTCGTGATCCAGGGTATACTTATCGGCAACTGGCCACTGGCCGTCACCAACATCATAACGCTGGCGTGCTCCGTGGCTATTTTCTCCATCAAGATCTACAACGACTACTTCAAGCCCCGCCGATCCTGATTACACGAAGTTGAACACCAGGATCAGGGCGATCAGCGGCGGCGCTATCCAGCGGATTATGAAAAGCACGGCTGCCGTCAGTCTCGAGCGGGCCGTGCCGCCGTTGGTCAGCTGGTCCTTGAGCAGCCCCTTGGGCGCGAACCAGCCGAGATACACGCAGATGGCTATGGATACGAGCGGCAGCAGCAGGTTGGTGGCGAAATAGTCGAGGAAATCGAACACGGTCATACCGGCTATGTGGAAGCCGCTCAGCGACCCGAACGACAGCGAGCACACCGAACTCAGTCCGAACAGCGGAAGCACGGTACACACCACCGCGCGCCGGCGGCTCATGCCGAAGCGGTCGCGCAGAAACGCCACGGCCACTTCAAGCAGCGACACTGTCGACGTAAGCGCGGCCACAAAAAGCAGGATGAAGAAAAGTATCGACCAGAATGTGGTGCCGGGCAGGAACAGGAATACCTCGGGCAGCGTCTGGAACACGAGCGTGGCTCCGCGCAGCGAGTGATCGGCCAGGCCGAAGTGGCTTACCGACGGAAAGATCACACAGCCGGTCAGCACGGCCACAACGAGACTCATCAGCGCTACCGTCACGGCTGTCGGCGCCAGCCGGGTCGACGACGGATAATATGATGAATAGGTCACGAGGATGCCCATGCCGAGGCTCAGCGAGAAGAATGTCTGCCCGAGGGCGTTGATCACGGCTGTCCAGGTGATTTTCGAGAAGTCGGGCTGCAGGAACCACCGCAGTCCGTCGCCGGCACCGTCGAGCGACAGCGTCATGCAGCACAGCACCAGCAGCACTGCGAACAGTAGCGGCATCATCACGTTCGACAGCCGTTCGATGCCCTTCTGCACACCGCCCATGAGTACGCCCAGATTGATCAGCAGCACCGCCCATGTGAAGATCAGCGGCGGCCAGTCGGATCCGATGTAGGCGTCCATGCGCGAGCTGAACAGCGAGTCGGCCTGTGCCACGCTCTCGCGGCCGGCGGCATACAGGTCGCCGGTGAACGAATGGTAAAGGTATTCGGCCGTCCAGCCTTCGACCACCATGTAGAAGCCCGTGATGAGATACGACGCCGCGATGGCTACCGCGCCTGCGATCCACCACGCCTTCCCGGGCGCGAGCCGCCTGAACACGCCCACGGCGTCGGATCTGCCCGCGCGCCCCAGCGACATCTCGGCCAGCATCACCGGTATGCCGAGCAGCAGCACGCAGCATACGTAGAGCAGCAGGAAGGCCGCCCCGCCGTTCGACTGAGCCTCGGCCGGGAAGCGCCATACGTTGCCCAGCCCCACCGCCGAGCCGAGTGTGGCGGCTATCAGGCCCATCTTTGAGCCGAACTGATTTCTTTTTTCTACAGCCATATCAATGTGGAATTATGTGGAATGTGTCGGAAATGAAAGCCCCGGCGCGCATTCTGCCGGCCGGGGCGGTGATGCCGGTGTCAGACCGGCTCGCAGATCAGTGTGGCTGATGTGGCGTCCGTGACCCTGACGGTCACCGTCTCGCCCACTCGGTGGCTGCCGCGGGGCAGCACGCATGTCTTGTTGCCCGACGTGCGCCCGACCAGATGGTCGGTGCCGCGTTTCGCTATCCCCTCGACAAGCACGTCGAAAGTCTTGCCGATGTCGCGCCGGTTCGATTCGGCCGAGAGGCGGTTCTGCAGCGCGATCATGCGGTTGAGGCGCTCGATCTTCACGTCCTCCGGCACATTGTCGGGCATCGTGCGCGAGGCCAGCGTGCCGGGCCGTTCGGAATATTTGAACAGGAATGCGCTGTCGAAGCCCACTTCCTCCATCAGGCTCAGTGTCTGTGCGAAGTCGTCTTCGGTCTCGTCGTGGAATCCAGAGAACATATCGGTGGTTATGGTGCATTCGGGTATCGCCTTGCGGATTGCGGCCACGCGGCCCAGATACCACTCGCGCGTGTACTTGCGGTTCATCAGTTTCAGTATCCTGTCGCTGCCGCTCTGCACGGGCAGGTGGATGTGCTTGCAGAGGTTGGGGTAGCGGGCGATCGTGGCGATCACCTCGTCGCTCAGATCCTTGGGGTGCGACGTGGTGAAGCGCACCCGCATGTCGGGCACGGCCTCGGCTACTTTGGCGAGCAGCCCGGCGAAGTCCACCGTCTCGCCGCTTTCCGGTGTGTATCTGTAGGAATTGACGTTCTGGCCCAGCAGCGTCACTTCCTTGAAGCCGCGGCTGTGCAGGTCGTCGATCTCGCGCATGATGCTGTCGAGCGCGCGCGACCGTTCGCGTCCGCGGGTGTAGGGGACGATGCAGTAGGAGCAGAAATTGTCGCAGCCGCGCATGATGCTCACGAAGCCGCCCACGCGGTTGGCGCCGATGCGCCGCGGCACGATGTCGCGGTAAGTCTCGGTGGTGCTAAGCTCCACGTTCATGGCTTTCTCGCCTGCTTCGGCGGCGGCGAAGAGCGCCGGCAGGTCGAGATAGGCGTCCGGACCGGCCACGATGTCCACGCCGTGCTCGTCGAGTAGCGTCTGGCGGGCGCGCTCGGCCATGCAGCCTATCACGCCGATGATCAGCTTCCCGGGGCGCCGGCGGCGCAGCGACGCCAGATACTGGAGCCGGGCGAAGATCTTCTGCTCGGCGTTGTCGCGTATTGAACAGGTATTGAGCAGTATGGCGTCGGCTTCGGCGATATCCTCGGTCAGTTCGTACGAGGCCATTTCCAGAATCGATGCCACCACCTCCGAGTCTGCCACATTCATTTGGCAGCCGTAGGTTTCGATATATAAGTGTTTAACCTGATTGTTCTCAGACATTGTAATGAAATTTTGTGCAAAATTACAAAATTTCAACCGCATTGCCCAAATCCGGCGCTCAAAATTCGTAAAAACCGCCTGGAAAACATTTTTTGGCTGATATGTGTTTAATTATCGGAAATTTTTGTAACTTTGCGGTCAGAGAGACCCTATGATGGGGCACCGACTTTGAATCGCGAGAGATATTTTGACATTTTTATCAATCTGTATTATTCAATATATTGTAAATTAATCGATTATTTAACTAACCTTTTCAAACCTTTTTCCCGTATAGAAAAAATAGCCGCGAGGCTTGAATATTATCAGACAAAACATTAAACTACTGCATCATGGATACTATCGACAACAACGGAGGCGAAAAGAAAAGCAAGCGTCCGCGCATAGGAGTCACACCGCATCCCGTAAACAATGACAGCCATAACGGCGACGGCGCCCGTTTCGAGCGCGTATCATACAGCCGCCGCGATAACGATATGCCCGCCGATGAGAACGGTGCCGAACAGCGCCGCCCCTATCAGCCGCGTCCTTACCAGCCGCGCCCCTATCAGTCGCAGCCGCGTCCCTATCAGCAGCGCCGCCCCTACGGCGCCGATTTCTCCGCCGAACCCAAGGCCGAGGGCGACGCAGCCGCACCGGCCGACGAAAACCATACTTCCGGCTACCAGCCCCGTCAGCAGGCCTACGGCCAGAACCGCCCCTACGGCCAGAACCGTCCTTATGGCCAGAATCGCCCCTACGGCCAGAACCGCCCCTATGGGCAGCCCCGTCAGCAGGGCGGCTACAACAACAACCATCAGCAAGGCGGCTATAACAACAACCGTCCGCAGGGCGGCTATAACAACAACCGCCAGCAGGGCGGCTACAGCAACAACCGTCAGCAGGGTGGCTACAACAACAACCGCCAGCAGGGCGGCTATAACAACAACCGCCAGCAGGGCGGTTACAGCAATAACCGTCAGCAGGGTGGCTATAACAGCAATCGCCAGCAGGGCGGCTACAACAACCGTCCGCAGGGCGCCCAGCGTCGACAGCAGCAGGGCGGCATGTTCCCGGGCCGCGGCAAGAGCTTCACGCCGCGTCCGAAGCGCATCGAATACGAAATGCCCATTCCGGATCCCAACGAACAGATCCGTCTGAACAAGTTCATGAGCAATGCCGGCATCTGCTCGCGCCGAGAGGCCGACGAGTTCATCCAGCAGGGTCTCGTGAAAGTCAACGGCAACGTGGTCACCGAACTCGGCACCAAGATCTCGCACAGCGATGTTGTCGAATACGATGAGAAGGTAGTCGCACTGGAGAGCAAGTGCTACATTCTGCTCAACAAACCCAAGGACTGCGTCACCACCAGCGAGGACCCGCAGGACCGCACCACGGTAATGGACCTGGTCAAGGGTGCCTGCACCGAGCGCATCTATCCCGTGGGGCGTCTCGACCGCAACACCACCGGCGTGCTGCTGCTTACCAACGACGGCGATCTCGCCTCCAAGCTCACCCATCCCAAGTACGTCAAGAAGAAGATCTATCACGTGTGGTGCGACAAGGACATCGCCGAGGAGGATATGCAGCGTATCGCCGACGGCATCGAGCTTGAGGACGGACCGATTCATGCCGACGCCATCTCCTACGCCACCGAGACCGACCGCAACCAGGCCGGCATCGAGATCCACTCGGGCCGCAACCGCATCGTCCGCCGCATCTTCGAGCATCTCGGCTACCACGTCACGAAGCTCGACCGCGTCTACTTCGCCGGCCTCACCAAGAAGAATCTGCCCCGCGGCCGCTGGCGCTACCTCACTCAGGAGGAAGTCAACCTGCTGAAGATGGGCGCTTTCGAATAATGTTCACGTAAAACCAATCATCGTTATGAAACGTACCAAGATAGTCGACCTGTTCCGTCCCGAAGAAATCGGCAGGGAAGTCGACGTGCGCGGCTGGGTCCGCACCCGCCGCGGCAACAAATATGTGCAGTTCGTCGCCCTCAACGACGGCTCCACCATCAGGAACATGCAGATCGTGTTCGACATGGCCCGGTTCACCGACGAGCAGCTCAAGCCCGTCACCACCGGATCGTCGATACACGTCACCGGGCGCCTCGTGGAGTCGCAGGGCAAAGGCCAGACCTGTGAGGTCCAGGCCGACACGCTCGAGGTCTACGGTACCGCCAACCCCGAGACATATCCCCTGCAGAAGAAGGGCCATACCCTCGAATTCCTGCGCGATATCGCTCACCTGCGTCCCCGCACCAACACTTTCGGCGCGATCCTGCGTGTGCGCTCGGCCCTGGCCATGGCCGTCCATACCTTCTTCCAGGGCAAAGGTTTCTTCTACCTCAACACTCCGCTGATCACCTCGAGCGACTGTGAGGGCGCCGGCGCCATGTTCCAGGTGACGACCCTGCCGCTCAACGACCTGCCCCGCACCGAGGACGGCCGCATCGACTACTCACAGGACTTCTTCGGCAAGCCCACTTCGCTGACCGTCTCCGGACAGCTCGAGGGCGAGCTCGGCGCCACCGCCATCGGCGAGATCTACACCTTCGGCCCCACGTTCCGCGCCGAGAATTCCAACACCCAGCGTCACCTTTCGGAGTTTTGGATGATCGAGCCGGAAATGGCTTTCTATGACATCAACGACAACATGGACCTGGCCGAGGAATTCGTAAAGTACTGCATCCGCTATGTACTCGACCACTGCCGCGACGACATCGAGTTCCTGGCCGAGCACTATGACAAGGGCCTCATCGAGCGTCTCGAGTTTGTGCTCCACAACGACTTCGTGCGCCTTACCTACACCGAGGGCGTGAAGATTCTCCAGGAATCGGGCCACAAGTTCGAATTCCCCGTTTCGTGGGGTATCGACCTGCAGAGCGAGCACGAACGCTACCTCGTGGAGCAGCATTTCAAGAAGCCCGTCATTCTCACCGACTATCCGCGTGACATCAAGGCCTTCTACATGAAGCAGAACGACGACGGCCGCACCGTCCGCGCCATGGACGTCCTCTTCCCCCAGATCGGCGAGGTAATCGGAGGCAGCGAGCGCGAGGCCGACTACGACAAGCTTCTGCGCCGCATCGAGGAGCTGAACATTCCCATGAAGGACATGTGCTGGTACCTCGACACACGCCGCTTCGGCACCGTGCCCCACTCGGGCTTCGGACTTGGCTTCGAGCGCCTGCTCCTCTTCGTCACCGGTATGTCCAACATCCGCGACGTCATCCCCTTCCCGCGTACTCCCAAGAACTGCGAGTATTGATCGCGTGAACCCATAATGAGCACCGCGGCCCTGTGTGCCGCGGCGCTCATATATTTATGAAGGTATACTTTTAATATGTTAATTCCAATTGGTACGAAAGATTTTGACTTCAGCTACATTCATGGCGGCGGCTGCGACAGTCGCGGCTACTGACTTTTCAGAACTTGAGGCGGCTCTCGACAGCCGCTGGCCGGACGGGCAGCCGGGCGGCGCCATTATCATCGCCCGCGGCGACTCGGTCATCTACGAGCGCTACGAGGGCATTGCCGATCTCGGCACCGGCGAGGAAATATCGCCTGCCACGCGGTTCAACATCGCATCCGTATCCAAGCAGTTCACCGTCATGGCCCTGCTGCAGCAGGCGCGGCTCTACGGCGGCGGTCTTCCGCTGCTCGACACTCCGATGGACTCGTTCGTGACATACTCCCGCCCGTGGTGGCACGACATCACACCCGCCATGCTCGCCTCGCATACATCCGGTCTCGATGACCGGCGCACCGGCACACGCGAGTGGAAGATTAACGCTACGGATGACGATGCCATAGCCTATTTCGCCGATCTTGAGGCTCCGGCCCACGCTCCCGGTTGCTACTACGACTATCTCAATCCGTCGTTCGTGCTTCTTGCCCGCCTTGTCGAGCAGCTTTCAGGCCGCGAGTTCACCGGATATGTGACCGAGAATCTGCTCGCGCCCGCCGGCATGGCCGACACATACTATTTCGATCGCGCTGCCGCACCCCGCGATCAGGCGCACGCCTACATTCCCGCTGGCGACGGCGCGTGGCGCGAATACGATTTCGGCGAGGAAACATTCTTCGCCA
>CABRGT010000034.1 GCA_902470475.1 uncultured Porphyromonadaceae bacterium
CCGCCACGCGCAGGGCTGTCTCGCGGGCCGATGCGCGGCCTCCGCCGCGATGGTCGCGAATGCCGTATTTGACGTCGTAGGTGTAGTCGGCGTGCGAGGGGCGGTAGACGTCGCGCATGCGCGCATAGTCGTCCGGGCGCGCGTCGACATTGTCGATCACCATGGCGACGGGCGTGCCGAGTGTCACGCCGTTCATGATTCCCGACAGCACGCGCACGCGGTCCGGCTCCTTTCGGGGCGACGACAGTTCGTCGTCGCCCGGCGGCGTGCCAGTGCCTCGTTGATGTCGTCGATGCTGACTCTGACGCCCGTCGGCATGCCGTCGACTATGGCTGTCATGGCCTCACCGTGGCTTTCGCCGGCGGTGGTCAGTCTGAAAATGTTGCCTATGGTATTCATAGCTGTTTTGTTAAGTCGGCCACTTCGGCGCCGGTGAAGGCGATGAGCTGCCGCGGATCGATCTTGAGCTGCAGTCCGCGGCGCCCGGCGCTGACATAGATGGTGTCGAATTCGGTGGCTGTATTATGGATAAATGTGTCGAAAGGCTTTTTCATGCCTATGGGCGAGCAGCCGCCGCGGATGTAGCCTGTCAGCGGCAGCAGCTCCTTCATCGGTATCATCTCTACTTTTTTGGCGCCTGCGGCGCGGGCTGCCTTTTTGAGGTCGACTTCGTGGTCGCCCGGAATCACGCACACAAGATACTGGCGCGGTCCCGATGTGAGTACCAGGGTCTTGAACACGCGGGCTATGTCCTCGCCCAGTTCGGCCGCCACGTGTGTGGCCGCCAGGTCGGATTCGTCGACACGGTAGGGGATCAGTTCGTATGCTATGCCGGCGCGGTCGAGCAGACGGGCCACGTTGGTCTTTTCTATCTTGTTCTTGTCAGCTTTTTCCATTGGTCAGATAGTGAGAATGAGAGTGAGAGTGAGAGCAGGAGTGCGCGCCGGGTCAGATCCCCATCAGGTCGCGGTAGATGTCGAGGGCGTTCTTTATTTCGTCGGCAGTGACTGCCACGCCGATGCGCGGACGGCCCACATCCTCGAGCAGGGTGAAGTTGACCGCGTCGGGGGCGGTGTTCTTTTTGTCGTGCCTCATGTATTCGAGCAGGCGCGGATAGTCGTCGCAGTCGAAATCGAAGGCGGTGTAGTTGGTGCGGACATATTCTGCGAAAGTGTGTAGCTTGTCCGACGGAAAACCGAGTTTGAGCAGCGAGAGCACCAGCGCCACCACGCACCCCTGTGCCACTGCGAAGCCGTGGGCTATGGGCGAGCGGCGGTCCATGGCCAGCGATTCGAAGGCATGGCCTACGGTATGCCCCAGGTTGAGAGCCTGGCGCGGACCGCTCTCGCGCAGGTCATTTTCAACGATTCGCTGCTTTACAGCCACGTTCTCCTGCAGCAGTGTGAGCAGCCGGTCAGGATCGAAAATCGGATATACGACGCTGTATCCGAGGAGCTTCGATAGCATTTCATCGCTGTCGAGCAGAGCGTGCTTGAGCATCTCGGCATAGCCCGAGAGCAGCTCCTGCTGCGGCAGAGTGATAAAGAACCCAGTGGAGATCACCGACGCGTAGGGTTCGGCGAAAGCGCCGATCTGGTTCTTGAGGCCGTTGAAGTTTACGCCGGTCTTGCCCCCGACGGAGGCGTCGACGGCGCCGAGCAGGGTCGTGGGCAGGTTTATGAATTTCATGCCGCGCTTGAACGTGGCGGCCGCGAAGCCGCCCAGATCCGATACCACGCCTCCGCCGACGTTGATCACCGTGTCGCCGCGTGTCGCGCCGTATCCGGCCAGCGCTTTCCACACTGCCTGGGCCGAGTCGAGGGTCTTGTGCATCTCGCCGGCCTTGATCCTGATGATTCTGGCGTTCTGCACGGCCTGCGACTGTTCGGTGAGCACGGGCAGCACGAATTCGGCCGTGTTTACGTCGACGATCACATAGACCGAGCGGCTGCCGAGTTCGGAAATCAGGCTGTCGACAGCTTCGCCGACCCGATTGGTGAATATAAGCTTTTGTTCCATAGGATTTTAATTGATTCGTTTATTTAATATCGGCCTTGCGGACATCGGTAGCGCCCGCGGCCTCTATTATATCTAACAAATCAGGAAGCGTTTTGGCACATTCTTCCATGGAATTATATACGATATTGGCTCCGTTATCGGTCAGGACGCTGCGGTCGATCGGGCCGGTGGTCACTCCTATGGTGAGTAGCCCGGCTGCGGCGGCCGAGCGCGTGCCAAGAGGAGCATTGTCGATGGCGAAGGCTTCCGAAGGGCCGCATCCGGCCAGTCTCAGCCCGTAGAGATATGGATCAGGCTCGGGTTTGCCGCGCTTTACCGACGAGGATGTGACGCGGCGTTCCTGCGGGAAGGCACCGGGAAAGTCCTGCTCCAGGCGGCCGAGCAGCGATGCCTGGCCCGAACCGGTGACGAGCACGGTGACGATGCCGCGGCGCTGCAGTTCGCTGATAAGTTCACGTGCGCCGGCGATGGGTTCCACCGGCGGCATTCCGGCGAAATACCGGGCCTTGACAGCGTAGGTCGAGACCAGCTCGGCCTCCGTCGGCACGCGGTGCTGGTGACGGCGCACAAGCATGTCGATGGTGTCGGCGCCCCGCATGCCCTCGTAGAGGAAAAACTCGTCGTAGGGCAGATCTATGCCTATGTCGTGCATGGTGCGCTGCCATGCGAGTGCGTGGCTGGGCATCGAGTCGTAGAGTGTGCCGTCCATGTCGATCAGGGCGGCGCGCAGGCGGCGGTTATGGTTCGTTTCAGTCATTTTCTTTAGCTTCTCTGTTGCCGGGCCTGTCCGCGGCGGTTTTCGGTTGCTTGCCGCGTCCTTTCTTGCGTGGTGTGTCGGCCGGTGCGGGCGGTTCGGGTGCGGGGATAAGGCCCTCGCGGATGAATGCGGCCGAATCGGCGGCCGAGATCGTGTCGGCGCTCAGATCTATTGAGGCTGCCTCGGGAGCCTTGGCTATGCGCAGGCTCCGGAAGTCGGACGATGCCACGCCGCGGCGGAACACATTTTCGATCTGGCGCAGCAGGTTCACGCGCGTGGTGTCGACAATCGCTACGTCGACCGGCAGGTTCTCGTTGAGCCTTGCCTTGCCCAGGCGTATCTTGTACTTGTCGGGATTGCCCTTTATGTTGACGCCGAACTTGAATGGCAGCGGCGATTTCAGCACGGCGATGTGGTAGTCGAAGTTCATCGACAGGTCATTGTAGCCTTGCACCCCGAGGCGGTAGCGGTCAATGGTGAAGATCACGGGGTAGAGCTGCAGTCGGTTGTCGCTCACGGTCATCCGCACGTCCATGTGGTCGATGATGTTGCGCTGCCGGTCTTTGAACATCAGCCACTTGCCTATGGTACGGTACGTCTCTTTGTCGATGATCTCCAGTGAGTCGCCCTCGATGCGGATGGCGGCCGCCAGGGTGGGCAGTTCGAGATTCATCTGCCGGTCGATGTCGCACGTGGCGGCTATGTCGGCGTTGATGATGCCGCGCATGTCGCGCAGCATCGGCATGATGGAATCGACTGCCGGAACGAGCCGTGTGAAGCGGCCGATGTTGAACTTGTCGACCTTAAGTCCGAATCCGAACCGCAGGTCGTCGGCGCGCGGAGCCGAGTACAGCGCCGACATCTCCACTGAACCCATTTCCGACGAAGCCGCCAGGCGGTTGAGGTTCAGGGCGCCGTTGGCAGCCAGAAGTTCGCCGCTGAAGTCGTTGAACATCAGGTCTGAGTATTTGACATTGTTGGCGCGCATGTTCAGGCGCAGGTCGATGTTCGAGGGGATCAGCAGCGGAGCTACCGAGTCGGGGGCGTCGGCTACCATGCGGCCCAGCTCGTGCTCGAGAATGGAGTCGGCGGCGGCTTCCTCCCGCTCCAGGGCATCGAGATTGAAGTCGCGCTCGTGCTGCCGCGCCGCTTCGGCCACGGCGGCTCCGCGGAATGCGGTCCCTGCGATCTCGTTGACGTCGATCGTGTCCGACACGACATCGAAATTGATCCGCAGCGGGCGCCTGAATCCGCGCGAGGTGAATCCGCGGCGCATGTTGGAGATGCGGCCGCTGATGAGGAAGTCGCTTGATCCGACCTTATATTGGACGTCGGTGAGCACCACTGAATCGGTGGTGAAGGTGGCGTTGAGGTTGCGGATGCGGTTGCGGATTGGGAACGACGCCGTGAACATGCCCGCGCGGCGCGACTTGATCGAGCCGCGGATGTCCCATTCGAGCAGCAGTTTCTTGACCAGGTCGGTCGTGCCCCAGTAGATGATCTCGCTTTCCTCTTCGGTATATTCGGGATGCACGCGCGGGCGGTGACGCGGATTGGGCCGGTGCTTGCGTATGGCGTAGGCGTAGACCGAGTCGAGCGGCATCTCGGGGTGGACCGTTCTCAGCGAGTCGGCCGTGTGGCGCACCTTGGGCGGAAGCCGCTCACCGCGGGGCATCTTGTGGGCGGTCATCAGCAGTTCGGAGCCGGAGAGCATCATCCGTGAGTCGGGCGAGCCGAATGAGGCGAAGCGTATGCCGAGATTGAAGTCGAACTGCGGCAGGTGCGCGTGGTTCTTGAAGCGCTTCATGGTCACGCGGCCGTCGACATCGCGGATCTTCACTGTCGTGGAATGCCCGAAAAGCTCGAGGTCGAAGGTGCTTATTTTCAGACCTCCTCCCATGGGAATTATTGCGGTCGTGTCGGCCGACGCGTGCCGGTTGGATGCCCCTACGCCCAGTGTCAGGCCGGTGATAGTCATGCCCGCGTCGCCCTGTATGATGTTGAGTGAGTCGATGCTTATGCGGCCCGTGAGCAGGCTGTCGGCTCGTCCGAGGCGTTCGTTGGTGCCGAATTTCACGCACGTGTTGTCGGCGTACAGCATCAGGTTCGTGTCGTTGGCAAGGTAGTAGAGCCGGTGGCCGTCGAGGTCGCCCCGCACGCGGAGCCGGTGGAACGAGTCGCGGCTTATCATTGACGGCGATCCCTCGAATTCGAGATCAAGGGTCAGCAGTCCGCTGAGCGACCCCTGCAGCCGGTCGGCCAGCTGGCGGGGCAGCCGTTGCAGGTCGGTGCGTCCGTTTATCCGGCCGCTCACCTGCGGGTCGTCGAGAATGCGGGTGGCCGTGCAGTTCACCGTCAGGTCCGTGGCCGGACCCTGCACGAGAAAGTCGTGCAGCCCGAATGTGGCCGCATTGAGATCATTGCCCCTGAGGGAGGCGGTGATGGTGCCTCCGACGCGCGAGAAGCGGGCGCGGCCGAAGCGTACGTCGCCGGGAACGAGCCGCAGCGTCATGTCGGCGCTCGGTATCGAGTCGGTTGTCAGGTTGAACGGCGCCGTACTGCGGGCCGTGAAGCTGAGTGCCACGCCGGTGGAGAAATTGCGTGGCGATATGTCGTACAGCCCGCGGATGGAGTCGGGGATCACCGACAGCACGCGCTCGATGCTCATTTCGCCAAGTTCGAGATCGAAATCCTTCACCACAATGTCGCGTCCGAAGTCGACGTGGGCGCTCACTGTCGCTTCCAGGAAGTCGGCTATGAGCTTGAACTTGTTCAGTTCGAGTTCGGTCGGCTTCTCCGAGTCCCATCCTATGCCGCCGCGGACACCGAAGTTCAGTTTGTCCAGATTATAAAGTCCCAGCGTCGGTGAGTCCACGTCGCCGCCCAGGTCGAGGTTGTAGACCGGAGCGCCCTCGCCGTTGATTATGAATGAACTGAGCAGTATGTGGAAGTGCTCGCCGGTAGCCATGTTGGTGAACCGTATCGGCCCCGGGCGCTCGATGCGGAATTCGTTGATCGCGATAGCCATCGATGTGCTTTCCGATTCGTCTGTATCTTCGGACGGGGTGTATATCAGATAGTTGCTGTGACCCTCGTCGACTGTGAAAATGTTGACTGCCGGTCCGGTGAAGGTGATGTCGCGCAAGTCCAGTTTATTGGAAAGCAGCGCCATAAGGTTGACCGACCCCTCGAAGCAGTCCATTGTCAGCAGCGTGTCGGCCCGGGCCGGAATATCCGTGCGGCCTTTGGCGCGCAGGCGTATCATCGGCTCGGAGATTATCAGCAGGCTGTCGACCCTTAGTTTTACGAACGGGGCCCGGTTGTGGAAGTCAAGCTCCACGCGGCCGATGCTCACACGGGCGTCAAGCATCGAGTTGGCCGCTTTTTCGACTAACGGGGTGAGCTGCTCGGGACTGATAAGCTTCACGATGCATATCGCGGTGGCCACGACGGCGAGCACGGCCGCCATCACCGTCCAGGCGCATATTTTCAGTATCTTGCGTACGGTTCTCATTTCTGCGGTCTGACTGTTATGTGGAAGCAGCTCTGCTTACCCTCGAACTTGACAAAGCAGCGTCCCTGCCCGCGCATCTCTTTCAGCACCGCGGCCAGCAGATTCTTGAGGTCCTCGAAGTCGCGGGCCGGGGCGCCCGGGCCGTCGTAGGCGAATTTCGAGTAGCTTATGTCGAACGTGGTGCCGTAGCTGTGGGTCGATTCGCCGGTGGCGTTGACGTTGACGCGGCGCAGGCGCTCGACTGTCTGGGGCGTGCGCAGCACGCTCGTCACCTTGATGCGGTAGTTGCCGCCTCCCCGGGCTGCCAGCGAGTCGTTGAACGCCCGGCCTATGTCGTCGAGCAGAGCGGCGGCCTCCGGCACCAGATAGGCGTAGGAGTGCGTCAGCCGGTCGAGGTAATATTCCGGACACGACTGCACCCGTACAAGGTCGCGGCTGAGCGAACGGATGTCGCCGTCGTTTTCGATGGGCCTGATGCCTACGGCGCGGGCTGCTTCAAGCTGCACATGGTTGCTGTCGTTGAATATCGTGCGCAGTGACCCCGGCAGCGACACGCGGAATCGTTCGAAGCCCTCCTCCGGTGCCGCGAAGGTGCGCGAATACCGGCTGTCGGGCGTGTCGGTAAGGATCGACGCGAGCAGTTCGCGGTCGGGGCCGTCCAGGGTCTCTCCGTCGTCGGACGAGCAGCCTGTTATCGCCGCCATGGCTGTCAGCATCGCTATGACGGCGAGAATATGCAGTTTGCGATAGTTTCCGGTCATTATGTGGACAATTTGCCCCAAAGTTACGAATTTTCATCGGAATTCCGTCACATCCCCCGCATTTTAGCCGCTTTTGCCTGTGCACCGTCTCTCCTGCCGGCATAGTCCGCATACAAGCGCGGGCGCGACAGGCGAGTAATCGCCGTGCGCCCGCGTCAGTGTCGCTTAAGTGGATGTCAGTCGAGGTTGTGTATGCAGCCCATGAAGAGCGGTATGCTGTGCTTGTTGTTCATCAGCACGAGCATGAATGGCCCGTCGACCTTAAATTCCACTTCCGGAGGATTGGTTGCCCATAAGTTGCCCGTATGGGTCAGGGCGGCGGCTTTCGTGCCTTCTTCGTCCAGGGAGAACCATACATTCTGCCGGACATCCCTTGCATCCGGACCCAGAAATACTTCTTTGTCTGAAGCATCAGCCGAGAGGCTGACTACATCCTTGTCAGTGGGATATCCGAGGCTTAAAAGAGGGCTGTATACGTTGATTTCACTTTCAAATGTCAGTCTGGGCACTGTCAGCACGGCCTCGCAGGGAGTCAGGCTTCCGATGATTTCACTGAACCGGCTGCTGCTCATCGCCATGGCTATATCTTCTATCTTGTTTCCGTCAGTGGGCCTGACTACAAACAGTGTATAGTCGCCGGTGTAGGGCAGGCCGACCATGTGCATGATGCCGTCGGCATAATATCCGGCATGCATCCGGCCGTGCATCATCTCGGGCTCTGATTCGATCATGCTGCCGTAGAATTTGCCCGGGGCTGTCATTTCCGGCTTGAAAGGTTCTGCCCATGTGCTTTCGAAATAGATGGTATTTGCGAATTTGATATCGTTTCCTTTGATCAGAATCTTCTCGATATCCTTGATAAGGCCGCGGGTGTTGTCCGAGATCCAGCCGTTGACAGTCGCTGTCGACAAATCGGAGGCGAAGTCGATCTGCGACACGGTGGCGCCGTAAGTCCGTGCCATGCGGTCGCGGTAGCCGCCGTTGAGTGTCAGCGGCGTGTCATACCACACGGCGTTGGCAAAGAACAGCTGAGCCTTGTGGCTTTGGTCTGTAAGATAACTCATCAGCGAAGTAGACACATTGCGAAGTTCTTCAGTATCAGTCATCCCCGCGCTTTTCACGACTTTGGCGGCCGATTCCGCATCGTACGAGTCGGCAATCATGCTCAGGCAGGCCGAAAGACCCACGGGCGAAAAGATATAATAATCGCTTTGAGAACTTGAAGCCATTAATTTATTGAAACTGAAAGCCCATTCGTTGAAGCCCTGCACGGCCGCGGCGTCGAGACCGAGCGTGGAGCGCGAGGCAAGCGGAGCAACGTAGTTATATCCTTTTCCTGCCGGAACGAATTCACCGCTCTCGGCCTTGGGTTCGTCCGACGAACATCCCGATGCGACCACACCCAGGCAGCCGGCAATCGCCATCATCCGAAACATTTTCATAGCTTCTGATTTTTTGGTTATTATAAATTTGATTATTCTTTACGAGCACATGGCAGGCATCTTCATATATAGAATCTTCATCACTTCTTGAAGTAAGGATAGGATGGTTATCAGGCTCTGATATAATTGATTTATCGCCCGAAAGTTACAGGATTTTTTCCGTGTAACAAGGTTAAAAAAAAGTTAATTATCTCATCGGAATCATGCGCATTGGATTCATGGTTTCAGAATGTTACGGAAATGGATTTGTAAGATAAGTTTTTTGCAGGCGGTATTTGGATTTGCGGGCGGAAAGCTGTAAATTTGTGTCATTATGAAGAAATATCTTTTTACTGCGATTTTTGCGCTGGCCGCACTGGCCGCGCAGGCCTGGAGTCAGAAAGGCCACGACGTGACTGCTTACATCGCCGAGCAGCATCTCACACCCGCCACACGCGCCGCTGTCGATTCAATATTCAACGGTCGCTCGCTCGTCTATTGGGCCAACTGGCTCGACAACGCCTCGCATCAGATGGATTATGCCTACACCAAGACATGGCATTACAAGAACATCGATGCCGACGAGACATATGAATCGGCACAGGCCAATCCGGCAGGCGACGCCGTCACGGCCATCCGCAGCCAGATCGAAGTCCTGATCGATCCGGCGACAACGCCGCAGCAGACCGAGCTGGCTCTGCGCATCCTCGTCCATGTGATGGGCGACCTGCATCAGCCTATGCACCTGGGGCATGCCAAGGACCTGGGCGGCAACCGCATCAAGGTGAAATTCTTCGACCGCGAGACAAATCTGCACTCGATATGGGATTCGTCGCTCGTCGAGAGCGGACGCAAGTGGAGCTATACCGAGTGGCAGCAGCAGATCGACCGTGCCGACGAGGCCACCCGGGCCGAGATAATCTCCGGTACCGTCGACGACTGGGCTCGCCAGACATTTGACATCGCCACTCAGTGCTACGTCTACTTCCGGCCCGGCGCAAAGGTGATGTACAACGACATCGCCCGCTGGACTCCGGTCATCGAGCAGCAGTTTCTGCGCGGAGGTCTGCGTCTGGCCCACGTGCTCAATTCGATCTTCGATCCCGAGTACGGAAAATGATACAATAACGGCGGCGTTTTTCCGTTAATAGGTTGATGAAAAATTTCCGCTTCTTACTCCTCTTTTTCTTCGCGGCGCTTGCCGCCGGGCTGTCGTCGTGTATCGAGGACGGCTTCACCACGTCGCCTTCCGACCAGCCCACTTTCTCGGTCGACACTCTCGATCTCGGCGTCATCTTCACCGAACAACCGTCGACGACTCACCGTTTCGTCGTCTACAACCGCGCGTCAAAGGGCATAAATATCAACCGTATTTCCATCTCGGGCGATAATGCCGCACTCTTCCGCCTCAACGTCGACGGCTTCAGCGGCACCGACTTTTCCGACGTGGAGATCCGCGCCAAGGACTCGATATTCGTGCTGGTAGAGACCACTCTGCCCGCCAACGACCGCACTGTGCCGGTCGAGATCACCGCCAGCCTTGACTTCCTCACCAACGGTGTGGAGCAGAGCGTGGTGCTCGCCGCCACCGGGCGCGATGTGACGCGCCTGCGCGCAGTCACCTTCGACACCGACACGCGTCTGACGGCCGAACGCCCCTATCAGATCTATGACTCGCTCGTGGTGGCCGAGGGGGCTACGCTTACGGTCGATCCCGACGCCGAACTCTACTTCCACGACGGAGCCATGATGATCGTGCGCGGCACACTCAATGCCGTAGGCTCGCCCGGCCATGAGATCACCTTCGCCGGCGACCGCACCGGATTCGTTGCCGCCGACATCCCGTTCGACCTGATGTCGCGCCAGTGGATCGGCATGTTCTTCACCTCGACTTCCGCCGGCAACCGCCTCGACTACTGCCTGGTTAAAAACACCTGGCAGGGCGTCACGGCCGACTCGTCGGACCTCACCATGGTCAATACGCGCCTGCGCAACAGCGGCGGCTACGCCCTCGAGACCTATCACTCCGCTGTCCGCGCCTATGGTTGCGAGTTCGCCGAGGCCGCTTCGGGGGCCGTGCTGCTTCATGGCGGCGATCACGTCCTCGACCAGTGTACCCTCGCCAATTACTATCTGTTCTCGGCCCTCGGCGGCCCGATACTGCAGTTCGGCCATCTCGGCGCCGAATCCGACGATGCCTCCGGACTGCCCTATCTGCAGGCCCGGCTCGACAACTGCATCGTCTACGGCAACGGTAAGGACATCTCGCACGGCGACCTCACGGGCACTGCTGTGTTCCTGCGCCGCTGTCTGCTCAAGAGCGCGGGTACCGACGACGACAACTTCATCTCCTGCGTCTGGGATCAGGATCCGCTCTTCTACACCGTCCGCGAGGATTATATTTTCGATTACCGTCTGCGCGAGGATTCTCCGGCTATCGGGGCCGCCGACCCTTCGCTCAACGCCCCCGAGGCCGCTGTTGACCGCTATGGCAATCCGCGCGGTCAGGTTCCCGACCTGGGCGCCTACGTCCACATACCTCAGCAATGAACTGGATTTACCGTCAACCCGTGAAAATCGAATTCGGTGCGGGCGTGCTCAGCCGCCTGCCCCGTGTGCTTGAAGAGCTCGGCGTCGGCCGGGCTTTGCTTGTCACGTCGCCTTCGTTTGTGCGGCGCGGCATCGCCGGAAGCCTTCTGGAAGTCTGCGGCGGCGCCCTGGTCGGCGTATATGGCGATGTGTCGCCCAATCCCGACGTCGTGCAGTGCGACGCCTGCGCCGCCATGCTTCGCGCGCTCCGCTGCGACGGCGTCGTGGCCCTTGGCGGCGGCAGCGTCATCGACTGCGCCAAGGCCGCTTCGGTATTCTGCCTGTCGGGGAGTCCGGCTGCCGGTTACCTGGCTGCGGACAAACCGGTTCCGGCGCAACATCTGCCGCTGGTGGCCGTCCCGACCACCTCCGGTACGGGCAGTGAGGTCACGTCGGTATCTGTCCTCTCCGACCATGCCCGCGGCATCAAGGCGCCCATGGCAGCCGACAGCTTCTTCCCGGCTGTGGCCCTTGTTGATCCGAACCTTACACTTACCGTGCCGCCGCGCCTGACAGCCATCACCGGGTTCGATGCACTGTGTCATGCCGTCGAAGCCTACTGGAGCCGCAACCATCGGCCGGTGTGCGATGCCCTGGCCGTCGAGGCCGCCGGCACGCTGCTGCGCAACATCGCCGCGGCGGTCGACCGTCCGGACGAGGCCGGTGTGCGCCTGGCCATGTCGCAGGGATCGCTGATGGCCGGTCTGGCATTCGCTATGCCAAAGACGTCGGCGCCTCATGCCTGCTCATATCCGCTGACCAATCTGCTCGGCATCCCGCACGGCGAGGCCTGCGCCCTCACGCTCGACTGGTTCATCCGCTTCAATGCCGCACGCGGCGACACCCGCACTTACACGCTGGCGCGCCGCCTCGGTTTCGCTTCTCCCGACGCCATGGCCGATGAAATCGTCCGCCTCAAGACCGTCACGGGCCTGCGGACCGACCTACGTGATCTCGCGCCCGGCGATGACGGCATAGAGCGGCTCGCGCAGGCCAGCATTCATCCCAATCTGGCCAACAATCCGGTTGACGTCACGCTCGATGATCTGCGCCGGATGTACAGGTCTCTTTGTTAAACGTATTCTTTGACGGGAAGTTCGCCGCGGAGGGCTGCCAGGCCGTTCGAGGCAAGCGCAAGCATCTCGTTCTCGCCGGGGTAGACATAGACCGGCGCCAGGAACTCCACGCGCTCGCGTATGCGCGACACCACATAGTCGCTGAAGGCCACGCCGCCCGTGAGCAGGATCGCGTCGACCTTGCCGAACAGCGCCACGGCCGCTCCGCCTATCGACTTCGATATCTGATAGATCATGCCTCCGAGAATGGTTTCCGCCTTCTTGTCGCCCGCTTCGATTGATTCGACTATTGCGGCCACGTCCGTCGTGCCGAGATGGGCGGCCAGGCCGGCATTGCCGCTGATGCGCTTCTTCAGTTCCTCGAGTGTGTATTTGTTCGAATAGCACAGGTCGATAAGTTTGCCCGGTGGTAGCGATCCGGCGCGTTCGGGCGAGAAAGGACCCTCGCCGTCGAAGGCATTGTTGACGTCGATGCAGCGGCCGTGTCGGTGTGCTCCGACGGAAATACCGCCTCCGAGGTGCGCGATGATCAGGTTGAGGTCCTCGTAGCGTGTCTCCTGCTCGGCGGCGAAGCGGCGTGCGATGGCGCGCTGGTTGAGCGCATGCCAGGTGGCAACGCGCGGCATCAGCGGCGATCCCGACACGCGGGCCACGTCGTCCATCTCATCCACCACGCCCGGATCGGCCGTCAGTGCCTTGCAGCCGGGTATCCGCGCTGCCATTTCGGCGGCGATGCGGCAGCCCAGATTCGAGGCGTGGTTGCGCATCGGATGCTCCATCTCGCCGATCATCACATCGTTGATGGCATATACTCCGCCTTCGATCGGCTTCAGCAGTCCGCCGCGTGCCACTATGGCGTCGAAATCGAGATTCTGACCTTTCTCGGCAAGAGTCTTGAGCACCAGATCCAGCCGGTAGCCGAACTGGTCGGAGACCTTGGCGAACGGGGCCAGCTCCTCGACCGAATGCTTTATATTTTCAATCATTACAGGCTTGAGGTCGTGGAAAACTGCGATTTTTGTCGAGGTCGAGCCGGGATTGATTGTAAGTATATTCATAGTGCAGGTATTTTTGCTGTCGGCAGCTTGCTGCCCGGAGATGTTAGGTAGTAAATGAGTTTGTGTGCCGCTGGGAACGAGCCTCCGTGGGCTCAGAGCAGGGCGCTGCAGGCGGCCAGCGCCAGGCTGCAGAGCTTTGACCGGGATGTGTCCGCACGCGACGGAAGCACCACCGGCACGGCGGCTCCGGCAAGCATGCCGGCGTTGTCGCAGTGGGTCAGCCACGTGATTGTCTTGTAGAACACGTTCCCGGCCTCGATGTCGGGGAAAATCAATGCGTCGGCATTACCTCCCACAGGCGAGTCGATGCCTTTGATATGGCCTGATTCGGGATCGACGGCTGTCTTGAGATCCATCGGTCCGTCGACGATGGCGCGTCCGAACGCACCGGCCGCAGCGGCGGTCTTTATGGCTGCGTACGACTCGGTGACAGGAAATTTCGGCGACGACTTCTCGGTGCAGTGGATCAGCGCGATGCGCGGTTCGGCGACTCCGGTCTTGCGGCACAGGGAGGTCAGGTAACCCGTCATTGCCTCTAACTGCGCCTGGTTCGGAAAGGGGATCACGGCCGCGTCGCTGAAGAACAGCAGCCCGTCACGGCCTGGTATGGCGGCGGCTGTGATGTGTGTCAGTACATGCCCCTGGGGCAGAATGCCGCGCTCCTTGTTCAGGACGGCGCGCAGCATGTTGTCGGTGTTGATCAGGCCTTTCATCACCACGTCGGCATGTCCGTCGCGCGCGAGCGCCACGGCTCGTGCGGCGGCCGCGTCGGTGTCTGCCTCGGCTATGATCTCGACCGTATCCGATGCTTCGAAGGGTATCCGTGCAGGATCACCCACGAGTATGAACCGGGCTATCGAGGCCTCCAGAGCCATGGCCACCGCCTCGCAGGTATGCTCGTCGTACGGGCATGCCACAGCTATCCGCGCGCGGGATTCAGCCGCGGCCAGATGCCGGATGATAGTGTCGAAATCCTTTAATAATTGCATATTCTGACTTATTTTGTGCAAATATCACAAAAAAAATCCATTTATCAAAATTGCCTGTCCTTTTTGGCGCTTTGTGCTAACTTTCTGCCTTATTTGCCCTATGCGCGGCCGCCCCGTCAGCAATAGCGCCGTCTCCCACTCATCGGTGAAAGGCGGCGCCTGCATAAATATTTAGGTCTAAGAATCTGCTATGCCTTCACCATCGAGCGGCCTTTTTCGATCGCCTGCTCATTGACGGGGATGAGGTGGTGGTGGCGTTCGGGCAGCGTCTTGCGCAGCGCCTTCACCACGGCCTCGGTGGTCACCACGGGCCGTATGCCCAGCAGCGCCCCGAGCAGCACCATGTTGTAGGTCTTGGAATTCTTCAGCTCGAGAGTGGCTTCGAGGGCGTCGACCGGCACTACGGTTATGTCGGTGCGTGTCGGCAGGTGGTGTATTCCCGACGGATCGTATATCAGCACTCCTCCGGGCTTGACCTTGCTCTCGAATTTGTCGAGACTCTGCTGGTTGAGGATCACGGCCGTGTCGTACGTGTCGAGCACGGGCGAACTGATCGGGCTGTCGCTCAGGATCACGGTCACGTTCGCGGTGCCGCCGCGCTGTTCGGGTCCGTAGGCCGGCATCCAGGTCACTTCCAGATCGTTCATGAGGCCGGCGTAAGCCAGGATCTTGCCCATCGACAGGACACCCTGGCCGCCGAAGCCGGCGATAATTATTTCTTCTTTCATAGCGCTCAGATATTCTTTAGATCACCCAGGGGATAGCGTTCGAACATGTGTTCGGCCATCCATTCGTTTGACTTGGCGGGCGACATTTTCCAGCCCGAGTTGCAGGTCGACACGATCTCGACCACCGACGTGCCCTTGCCGGCCATCGAGTTCTCGAAAGCCTTGCGGATCGCGGCCTTGGCCTTGCGGACTGCCGCCGGGGTGTGCACGGCCTGGCGCGTCACGTAGCACGTGCCGTCGAGCGGCGCCAGCAGCTCGGTGATGCGCAGCGGGTAGCCGTTGAGGTCGGCCCGGCGTCCGTAGGGGGTGGTGGCCGTCTTCATGCCAAGCAGCGTCGTCGGAGCCATCTGGCCGCCGGTCATGCCGTAGATGCCGTTGTTGATGAAGATTATGGCGATGTTCTCGCCGCGGTTGGCGGCGTGGATGGTCTCGGCGGTGCCGATGGCCGACAGATCGCCGTCGCCCTGGTATGTGAACACCAGACGTCCCGGATTGAGGCGGCTCAGACCCGTCGCTACGGCAGGAGCGCGACCGTGGGCGGCTTCCACCCAGTCCACGTCGATATAGTTGTAGGCGAACACCGCACACCCTACCGGTGCCACGCCGATAGTCTTGTCCTCGAGACCCATCTCGTCGATAAGTTCGGCGATGATGCGGTGCACGACGCCGTGCGAGCAGCCCGGGCAGTAATGGGTGTGGCGGTCGTCGAGCAGCCGCGGCCGGGCGTATATCCTGTTTTCTTCTTTAATGATTTCTTCCGGTTTCATAGACATTTCATTTTAGAAAGTCATTATTGAGAGCGTCGAGCACTTCGGCTGGATTGGGGATCATGCCGCCCATGCGGCCGTAGTGGCACACGGGCACGCGGCCGTTGACGGCCAGCCGTACGTCCTCGATCATCTGGCCGGCGTTCAGCTCTACCACCAGCATTCCCTTGACGCGGTCGGCCAGCGCCGATACGGCTTCGGTCGGGAACGGCCACAGGGTTATGGGACGCAGCAGCCCCACCTTGATGCCCTGCGCGCGGGCGTCCTCGATGGCCTTGAGGCAGATGCGGGCCACCGATCCGAAAGCCACGATCAGATATTCGGCGTCGTCGGTATAGTATTCGGCGAAGCGCACCTCATTGCGTTCGATCTCGGCGTAGGTGCGCTGGAAGCGGCGGTTGTTCTCCTCCATCGCCGGCGAGTCAAGTTCAAGCGAGGTCACGATGTTGCGGTGGCCGCGGCCCTGCTTGCCCGTGACGGCCCACGGACACTGGCGAGCGATCTCCTCGTCGGTGCGGCGCGGGCGGTAAGGCGGCAGCACCACCTTCTCCATCATCTGGCCCACGATGCCGTCTGCCAGGATCATTGCCGGGGTGCGGTATTTGAAGGCCAGGTCGAAGCCCAGTCCCACGAAGTCGGCCATCTCCTGCACCGTGGCCGGAGCGAGCACTATCAGGTGGTAGTCGCCGTGGCCGCCGCCCTTGGTGGCCTGGAAATAGTCGGCCTGCGACGGCTGTATGGTACCCAGACCAGGGCCGCCGCGCATTACGTTGACGATCAGCGCCGGCAGCTCGCTCGCCGCTATGTAGCTGATGCCTTCCTGCTTGAGCGATATGCCCGGCGACGACGACGAGGTCATCACCGCGCGGCCCGATGCCGCTCCGCCGTAGACCATGTTGATGGCCGCGACCTCGCTTTCGGCCTGAAGCACGACCATGCCGGTCGTCTCCCAGGGCATCTCCTCCTCCAGGGTTTCGAGCACCTCCGACTGGGGGGTGATCGGGTAGCCGAAATAGCCGTCCACGCCGTAGCGGATCGCTGCGTGGGCTATCGCCTCGTTACCCTTCATCAATCTTACTTCTTCTTCCATAAACTGAGGTGCTTTAATCTTTATTTACGACACGGTAAACTTCAAAACAGCCGTCGGGGCATACCATCGCGCACGAGGCACAGCCGATGCACGCTTCCGGGTGTGCGGCATAGGCATAGTGGTAGCCGCGGTCGTTCACTTCTTTGGGTTGGAGCAGCAGTACGTCGGTCGGACAGGCCACCACGCACAGGTCGCATCCCTTGCAGCGGTCGGTGTCTATCGTCACAGCTCCTTGTACTTTAGCCATTATCTGTCAGGTTTTCTTAGTTTTTTGGTTAACCCATTTGTTTGGATGTTGCAAATATAGCCAAAACTTGACTCAACTCCAAAAATCGACACATATTTTTATCCTTTGTGCCAATTTTACTCCGGAATAGTGCACCACAGCCCGGCATCGGCGCGCGGGGCGCGTATACCGGGCTGTGGTGTTGGAGGTGTCTGCCGGAGCGATCAGGCCGGCGGCGGCAGTCTGAGACTATCAGAAAAGTTTGTCGGGATATACGCCGGCGTCGTGGAGGGCGGCGAGTTGGGCTACCACCGAGGCGCGGTCGTCGGCGTAGGTCACGCCGAACCATTTCGAGGTGGTGTCGAGCAGTCGCACGGTAGCCTCGCCGCTGTGGATAAGGTCGTTGACGGCGGTCGGAATGTAATATTCCGATTTCGGCTCGTTGATGCGGGCGTCGAGGAACTTGATGAATTCACGCTTCGAGAAGTCGAAGTAGTCGGGCGTGAAACCCCAGAAATTCATCGACACGGGCGTGTTCGGGTCGAGATGGCACGTCTGGCCGTTATCGTCGGTGAATGCGATGCGGTGGTCGGCGTCGAAAGCGATAGCGGTGCGTTCCACCACGTTGGCCAGATAGCCGTCGGCGTCGGCGGTGCACACGCCGCGCGACACCGAGCCGTTCTCGGTCATGGTGTTGCCCACGCGGAAACCGACCATGCAGTAGTCGCCCTTGCGGTCGCGCTCGCGCGAGAGTTCTTCGGCGATCACGCGGAAGGCGTCCGTGCCGTAGTAGTCGTCGGCGTTGATGACGGCGAACGGCTCGCGGATTACATCGGCGCCCATCAGCACGGCGTGGTTCGTACCCCAGGGCTTGGTGCGGCCTGCGGGGGCGGTGTAGCCCTCGGGCAGGCTGTCGATGCTCTGGAACACGACTTCAACGGGAACCGAGCCTTCATATTTGCTCAGGATTTTCTCGCGGAAGTCCTGTTCGAAATCTTTGCGGATCACGAACACCACCTTGCCGAATCCGGCTTTCAGTGCGTCGTAGATTGAATAGTCCATGATGGTCTCGCCGTGGGGGCCTACCCCGTCGAGCTGCTTCAGGCCGCCATATCGGCTCCCCATGCCGGCGGCCAGTACGAATAACGTTGGTTTCATTATATATACAGAATTTCTTGTTTCGCTAAGAGGAATAATCTGAATCCGGCTGCAAAGTTAAGAATTTTTCCCGAAATAGTAAAACATTTACCGGAACAGCTGCCGGATGCGCAGTGCCGCGGCGCGGCGCAGCGAGCGCAGGCGCGCCGCCGGAGAGGGCGACGACGATGAGATGTCCGTCGCCATCGGGTCGATGAACGACGTGGGCAGCGCCGTGTCCTCGCCGAACTGCTCGGGGAAGATCACCAGCAGGTTGTTGCGCGAGAAGCTGCGCTGCAGCAGCGACGGCATCTCGGTCACCTCATCCGTGTGCGACACCGAGTTGGGCCGCGCGCTTATCACCACCAGCAGGTCTTCGTCGCGGATCGTGGCGCTCTCCACTATCATCTCGTCGTGCGACTCCACGGTGCGGAATTCGCAGCGTATGCCGTAGTTCTCGTGGTAGATCACCCCGCGGATCAGCGGCTGTATGTCGCCGTGGCAGCAGTAGATTATGCGGCAGCCCAGCTGGCGCGTCAGCCGCGCGGTGGCGCGGACCCACCGCGAGAACCCCGTCTCGTACTGCGCCGCCCGCGGCACGGCCACGATGATGCGCGACACGGTGTTCAGCGGCATGTACATGCGCGAGATCATTATCATGCGGTTGGTCGACCGCAGCAGCTGCTCGGTCTTCGATCCGTAGAAAGTGTCGATCACCGTCGAGCGCCGGTGCATGCCCAGGATCACTTCGGTGATGTCGCGCTCGGCCACGGCGTTGACTATGCCGGTGACTATATTCAGGTCGTAGCGCTCGATGTCCTCCACGGCCACGTCGGCCAGGGCGGCCGCGTTGCGGGCCAGCGCGAGCGACTGCCGCGACAGAGCCTTGGCCGCCGGTGAGTTGTCGCTCCGCACGTGGATGGCGTAGAAGCGGTGCGACCCCGTCTCGTTGCGCATCAGCACGCCCAGTTCGGCCAGCCCCGGCGATGTCAGAGGGTTCGACACCGCTATCAGTGTGTTGTTCACGCGCGTGTGGCGGATCACGCCGTCGTCGCCGAGCATGCTGATCTTCACGCGTGGCGCGCCGCTGGCGGTGATTATCGGGGCTATGCCGCACGTCACCAGGATCACCAGAATCGTCGCGTTCAGCACCGTGCCGTCGAGTATGCCCAGCGTGTGGCCAAGCGTCACCACGGCCAGCGCCACCGCCGTGTGGGCCGCCGTCAGGCCGAACATCACCCGGCGGGCCGCCCCCGTGTAGCCGTTGGCGCGTTGCGCTATGAACGCCGGGATCCATTTCGACGCCAGCGCCACGGCCAGCATCACCGCCGCTACCGTCAGCGTCTCGGCGTTGGCCACCACGCTCAGGTTTATCATCATGCCCACGCTGATCAGGAAGTAGGGTATGAACAGCGCGTTGCCCACGAATTCGATCTGCGACATCAGCGGCGACGCCGGCGGCACGTAGCGGTTCAGCACCAGTCCGGCGAAGAACGCGCCCAGGATGCCTTCCAGGCCGATGAGCTGCGCCGTCCACGCGGCCAGGAACACCATCGCCATCACATACACATATTGTGTCACGCGGTCCGAATAGTTGTTGAAGAACAGGCGCGTCAGCCGCGGGTACACATACAGTATCACCACCGCCCACGCCGCCATGCGCAGCAGCAGTCCGGCTGTGGCGGCCGGGTCGAGGCCGCCCAGGTCGTGGATGTTCACGGCGGCGGCGATCACCAGCAGCGATCCCACCACGGCTATGATCGTGCCCACCACGGCCACCATCACGGCCGGCGACTTGGTGATTCCGAAGCGCGCCGCCACAGGGTAGGCGATCAGCGTGTGGGCCGCGTACATGGCCCCTAAGAGCAGCGACGCGGGCAGGTCGAGATGCAGCAGACAGCGGCTCGACAGGATGCCGAGCGCGAGCGGTATCAGCAGCGTCAGCATCCCGAACAGCAGCCCCCGCCGCAGGTTCAGCCGCAGGTGAAACATGTCTATCTCCAGCCCCGCCAGGAACATCAGGTACAGCAGTCCCACCTGGCCGAAGATGGCGAACGACGAGTCGTTGTTCAGCACGTTGAATCCGTACGGCCCTATCACCACACCCGCCACGATCATGCCTATGATGTGCGGAATCTTAAGCCGGTTGAGCAGCAGCGGCGCCAGCAGTATGATCACCAGCACGATCAGGAAGATCGCTATCGGTTGGGTTACTAAGGCTGCTGCTGTCATGGGCTGTAGGATTTTAGGTGAGAGGGTAGAGGTAAGAGGTAAGGGGAAGGGCGGGGGTGGGCCTCCGGCGTATCAGCGGTGGTCGGCGATGTAGCGCGCGATCTGCACGGCGTTCAGCGCCGCGCCCTTGCGCAGCTGGTCGGCCACGGCCCAGAAGGCCAGCCCGCCCGAAGCC
>CABRGT010000035.1 GCA_902470475.1 uncultured Porphyromonadaceae bacterium
GCGCCGCACGTCGAACAAACGCCCGACCACGCGCGTGAAAGAATCGCCAGCATCGCGGTCGGCCAGCGCCACACGCTCCGTCCGCCGCCGCAAGTAACTGGCGCCCGCTGTCCGGCTTAATCCGCCAGTTCAGTCTTTCCGTATTCCACACGGACTGCCGCGACTCACTCCAAGTCGCGGCAGCCCGTTTTTAATAAAAAAGATAGCGATTTCTCAAAAAAATAATTAACTTTGCAACACAATCAAATTTAATGCGATGAAGCGACTGATACTATCACTGATCGTAGCCATTACGGCTTGCTCGGGACTCCGCGCGGCCGACGGCGACATATTCCCCTACCCCGTACCGCCTGAGGACATGGTAAGCCTTGGCGACCGATGCGACTATCTTGTGACCCATTTCTGGGACCGCTGCAACTTCAAGTCGGCGTTCTCGACAATGGACAAGCTCAATGACTCGTTCGGCGACTGGATCTCCTTCATGCCCTATGCCACGGCCGACAGCGTACACGTGTCCATAGAACGTCTGCTCGAATCAGTGAAAAAGTCAGGGCCGCACACACTCGGTCTGGCACGCATGGCCGAAGGATGGTGCTACAGCGACACGGCCATGATAATCAGCGAGGAAATCTACTATCCTTTCGCCAAAGCCGCCGCCACTCATGGAAAGATAAAGGGCGCCGACAAGGCACGCTTCCAGTCGCAGGTACAGATCATGGACAATACTCGTCTCAACGACCGCGTGGGGCACCTCGACTATGTGACCCTCGACGGCGAACGCCACTCGCTCGACGAGACACGCACCCAGATCATAATTCTGTTCTTCAACGACCATGAATGCGACAACTGTGCATTGGCCCGCATACGTCTCTCGGCCGACATCAATGCTTCGGCACTCATCAAGGCCGGCGTCCTGACGGTGATCTCCGTCGAGCCGTCCGAAGTCAGCGACGCATGGCGCGGAGCCGCCACTTCCTACCCCGCCGAGTGGATCAACGGAGCGTCAGCCACCGCCGCCGAATACTTCCCGCTGCGCCGGTCGCCTGAATTCTATATGCTCGACTCGCGCCACCGTCTGCTGGCCAAGAACTTCGACATCGACGGACTGCTGGCCGCGCTGGCTACTCTCCGTGCCAACTCAGGCTATTGATGAGGATTGCCGCGCTGATATCGGGAGGCGTCGACTCGGCTGTAGCGGTGCATCGGCTCATAGAGCAGGGGCATGACGTTCACCTGTTCTACATCCGCATAGGCCGCGACGACGGCCTGGGCGACTGTTCGTACGAGGAGGACATCGAGATGTGTCGTCTGATAGCATCACGCTACAGACTGCCGCTCGACATCGTGCCGCTGCACGACGAATACTGGGAGTATGTGATGGAATATGCCCTGCAGACTGTACGCGCCGGTCTCACGCCCAATCCCGACATGATGTGTAACCTGGTGATCAAGTTCGGGTTCTTTGAACAGCGGTGGGGGCATGAATTCGATCTCACCGCCAGCGGCCACTATGCCGCTACCGAGACAGATCCGGATGGAAACAAGTGGCTCACCACCGCGGTCGATCCGGTAAAGGACCAAACCGATTTTCTGGCACGCATCACCGGCGAGCAACTGCGCCACATCATATTCCCCATCGGCGACCTGCCCAAAAGCGAGGTGCGCCGCATAGCCCTGGAGACACGTATGCCGAACGCACGCCGAAAGGACAGCCAGGGAATATGTTTCCTGGGAAAGATCAACTACAACGACTTCCTGCGCCGCCATCTCGGCGAGCAGCCGGGCAAAATCGTCGAACTTGAGACCGGCCGCGTGCTTGGCGAACACCGCGGCTTCTGGTTCCACACCATCGGGCAGCGCAAGGGCCTGGGCCTAAGCGGCGGTCCGTGGTTCGTGGTCGACAAGGACGTGGAGTCGAACGTCATATACGTCTCCGGCGGCTACGACACCGAACGCCAGTACGGAAATACGCTTCACCTTATCGAAACTCGCTTCATAACCCTCGACCCGTGGGCCGGCACCGCATGCGATGCGGCTGAAATCACATTCAAGAACCGTCACATGCCCGAATTCATTCCCGGCCGCATCACTCGTCTCGGAGGATCGGGACGTTACGTCATCGAAAGCTCGCGCAAGGTGCAGGGAATAGCTCCGGGCCAGTTTGCCGTCATATACGACGCCGACGCACACCGCTGCCTCGGATCCGGCCTCATCACAGGCCGCGACAACGCCTCTCAACCATCCAAACTTTACAATATGACATGGAAGACCGAGTAAAACTGAAAGTTTTAGGAATTTCATACACCCAGCTCCAGTCAGGAGCCTATGCGCTGCTACTGGCCCAGGATGACGGACCATACCGTATCCCGGTGGTGATCGGAGCGCCTGAAGCGCAGTCTATCGCCATCCGCATGGAAGGCATCACTCCACCGCGACCGCTCACCCACGATCTTTTCGTCAATTTCACCAAGGCATTCGGCATCCGTCTCGAAGAAGTGTTCATCTACAAATTCGAGAACGGCGTCTACTCGTCCGAACTGACCTTCACCGACGGCGAGCGGCAGATAGTGCTCGACGCCCGTACTTCCGACGCCATAGCCATAGCCATGCGGTGCTACGCACCCATATGGACCACAAACGCCATACTGCAGGAAACGGGGTTCATCATCGACAACGATCCCACCGTGGCCGCCGACGAGAACAGCCACGTGCCCGACCACACCGCCGAAACCAACAACGAGCCACGGCTCGAGAATCTGGCCGTCGAGGAGCTTCAGAAAATGATGGCTCGGCTGGTCGACGAAGAAAAATATGAGGAGGCCGGCCGCATAAGCCGGATCATCAAACGCAAACTCGAACAATAACTTATAACCGACAAATCCTTAAATTCCGATATCAAAATGAATGTGCTGAAAGTGCGCCTGGCGGCGCTGAGTTTCCTTGAATTCGCCGTATGGGGGTCGTATCTGGTCTGCCTCGGGCTGTTCCTTACCAATGTAGGACTTGGCGACTATATCTTCTGGTTCTATACCGTGCAGGGGCTGGTCTCTCTGTTTATGCCCGGTCTTGTAGGCGTGATAGCCGACCGCTATATCCCGGCCCAGAAAATGCTCAGTCTGTGCCACGTGCTGGCGGGGGCGTTCATGTTCGGTGCCGGCTGGTATGCCATGGATGCCGGTTCCGACATACAGTTTGGGCCGCTGTTCACGCTCTATACACTATCCGTAGCTTTCTTCATGCCCACGATAGGCCTCAACAATTCCGTAGCCTTCAACGCGCTGACCAAAGCCGGACTTGACACGGTGAAAGATTTTCCGCCCATCCGCGTGTTCGGCACAGTAGGCTTCATCGCGGCAGAGCTGTTCGTCAACTTCGTGGAAGTAGGCGGCCAGACTATCCAGAACACTTACGTCCAGCTGTTCGTTTGCGGCATCATCAGCCTTATCATGGCCATCTACGCCCTGACGATGCCCGATTGCGGCATCAACCGTAACTCGGGAGGATCCGTAGCCGACGCGCTTGGTCTTTCGGCCTTCAGGCTATTCAAGAACAAGCAGATGGCCATATTCTTTATATTCAGCATGCTGCTGGGCGTATCTCTGCAGATCACCAACAGCTACGGCACCACATTCATCAACCACTTCGCCCACGTCGAACAGTACGCCAATGACTTTTTCGCACTGAACCCCACGTTCCTGATCTCACTGTCGCAATGCAGCGAAGCGCTGTGCATCCTGCTCATTCCCGTGTGTCTGCGAAAGTTCGGCATCAAGGGCGTCATGCTGATGGCCATGTTCGCCTGGGTGATGCGTTTCGGCTTCTTCGGTCTTGGCAACACAGCCCCGTCGGGTGTATGGCTGCTGATCCTGTCGTGCATCGTCTACGGCGTGGCATTCGACTTCTTCAATGTCTCCGGCGGTCTGTACGTCGACAAGCAGACATCGCCCGAGCTGCGTTCGTCGGCTCAAGGTCTGTTCATGATCATGACCAATGGCATCGGCGCATCGCTGGGCACGTTCCTGGCCGGCACGCTGGTCGTCAACAAAGAGGTGTTTGCTCCAGGCCTTGATGCCATGCAGCAGCTCGAAGGCTGGCGCATGTCGTGGTATATTTTCGCAGCATACGCCCTGATAGTGGCCATTCTGTTCATGTTTATCTTCCGCGATAACAGCGCCAGGAATTTCGACAAGGAGCTGACCGAGGCAGAAGATCACGAAAATCCGGCTACCGTAGGCGAACAATGATACGGTTCTACGCCCCCGACATTGAAACGTCGCTGACACTGCCCGAAAGCGATTCGGGCCACTGCGTACGCGTGCTACGTATGCGTGCGGGCGACGAACTCGAGGCCGTCGACGGCAACGGACGCCTCTACCGTTGCCGCATTACCGACGCTGATCCCCGCCACACAGCTCTTGAGATCATCGCGTCGGAGGAATTGCCGCGTGTATGGCCGGCCGACATCACCGTCGCTGTCGCGCCAACAAAAAACAGCGACCGCATAGAGTGGCTCGTCGAGAAACTCGTCGAAATCGGCGTCGACCGCATAGTGCCGCTGCAGTGCCGTCATTCCGAGAGAAAGAACATCAATACCGACCGACTGCGCAAGATCGCGGTCGCCGCTATGAAGCAGTCGCTCAAAGCTACACTGCCGCTCATCGATGACATGACGCCATTCTCCCGCTACATAGCCGAAGAAAAGTCTGCCGGGCGATTCATCGCCTACTGCGATCCGACAATTCCCCGCCGGCTGCTTGCCAAGCAATACGTACCCGGACAACAGACGGCCATACTCATCGGTCCCGAGGGCGATTTCGATCCAGCGGAAATCCGGCTGGCTCTCGACAGCGGCTGGCAGCCGGTGACACTGGGTGACAACCGTCTGCGTACCGAGACCGCCGCCCTGGTCGCCTGCGACACCTGCCATATCATCAATCAACTGAAACTACAATGACCACCACAGAATATCTCAAGAGCTCCGCTTCAGGCAACTTCTTCCTGCTCGCCGGGCCATGCGTGATCGAAGGCCGGCAGATGGCTCTCGACATCGCATCGTACATCGCTCCGATATGCCGCGAACTTGACATACCCTATGTCTTCAAAGGATCGTACCGAAAAGCCAACCGCTCACGTCTCGACTCGTTCACGGGCATCGGTGATCTGGAGGCACTCGAAATCTTAGGCGAAGTGCACCGCGAGGTTGGCGTCCCCACAGTGACTGACATCCACGCCGCTCCGGAAGCCCGAATGGCCGCAGACTTCGTCGACATACTTCAGATTCCGGCTTTCCTATGCCGCCAGACCGATCTGCTCGTGGAAGCTGCCGGGACCGGCAAGACTGTCAACATCAAGAAAGGCCAGTTCCTGGCACCGCAGTCGATGAAATTCGCGGTCGACAAGATCCGCGAGAGCGGCGATGACAACGTTATGGTCACCGACCGCGGCACCACTTTCGGCTACGGCGACCTGGTGGTCGACTTCCGAGGCATCCCGGAGATGCAGCGCGAGTGCCGCTGCCCGGTCATCATGGACGTGACCCATTCACTGCAGCAACCCAACACGGCAGGAGGCGTCACCGGCGGCCGGCCGGACATGATCGAGACCATAGCCCGCGCCGCGATCGCCGTCGGAGCCGACGGTCTGTTCATCGAGACCCATCCCGAACCCGCAAAAGCCCTGAGCGACGGTGCCAACATGCTGCGCCTCGACCTGCTCGAACCGCTGCTGCGACGTCTGACATCCCTGCGAATGACCATCAATCAATTCAAATAACACATCTAAAATTCTGGCAATGAGAAAATTCATCTACGCATGCACTGCTGTGAGCGTGCTGCTTTTCACGAGCTGCGACAAGAAGGCCAAGGCCGATGACGATTCAGACAATGCAAAAACCGAACTCCCCGAAGTCGACAAGGATTACGAAAGCAAGGACGCGACACCGCGTCTGGCCCCCGGACAATTCCACGCTGAGCGCTATACCTTGACAGGCAAAGTGGCCGGCAAGGATGCCTACATGATCATCGACGTGCTCGAGAACGGCAACGTGCAGGGCGGCTATCACTATGGCAAAGGAACAAGCACCGACCTGATCGACATAAACGGCATCAGTGACAACGAAACCGGTGAAATGCAGCTCACCGAGGTGTACAACGACATGATTACCGGCACCTGGACCCTGCAGCTTACTCCGGACAAACTTGTCGGCACAATGGTCAACTACCGCGGCAACGAATATAAGGTCGATATGAATGTCGAATCCAGGGAAGAAGTTGTAGTCAATGAACGTACAGCCCCCGAGGCTAATGAAATCGAGATTGAAGAAACGGTCGTCAGCGCATCGTCCGATACCGACGTCGACAAGGTGCTCGACAAGTACGAACAGGTGGTGAAACGCTACCGCAAACTGCTCGAAAGAGCGTCTTCAGGCGACATTTCCGCAATTGACGAAAGTCAGGAAATCGCAGAAGAATTGAAGGACATCACAGAAAGACTCGCAAAGGTCCAGGGCGAAATGACATCCGCACAGCTACAGCGCATGGCACGCATCGCAAGCATGCAATAAAATCCACGGACCCATTACAGCAAAAAATCCGGCAAGACCATGTCCTTCGCCGGATTTTTTATTTCTTACATAGATATTCCTCAGTTCAATCAATAAGGAATTGCCCTATCGATTCACAAAACCACAATCAGAAGTCGAGTGTGAATGTGAGGTAGGCGACTGCGCGGGCGCCGTAGGAGCATTTCTGACGGAGGAGGCCGGCGTTGACGTCGCGTCCTCCGTTTTCATTTGAGGTACCCAGATCGAGCCAGCGTGCTTTGCCACGGTATGCGTCGATGATGTGCTGATAGATGGCCGGTACGACGGCCATGTTCTTGCCGCGCTGCGTGGCGGCGGTGTACTGCGAATGTATCGCCGTGTCATTGACGTACAGTACTATTCCGGCCAGGATTTCACCAGAGACCGGATCTGTGGCCGTAACGAGCCTTATATTTTCAGGGAAGCGGCTGCGGAGCAGAAGAATCTCGTCGAGACTGTGGACGGGCGTCGCGTCGAAGCGCTCGCGCAGCAGATCTGTCAATACGGCCCAATATTCCTCCCAGCGGTCGGATTCGCCGATCACGATACCTGAAGCCACCGCCTTGCGGGCACGCTGGCGCGAACCCATGTCGAAGGGAATAGGATCGGAGAGGTCGATGACGCTCGACACGAGCGAGGCCGAGATGCCCCCTCCCGCCCGGACAATGGCATATATATCTTCCTGTGCAGGCTGGCGCGAATAGATATATGGAATGGCCTTGTAGACAAGCCGGTGCACACCGACTTCACGCATCGCATGCGGGAGCGCGTCGAAGATCGCCAGCATGTCGAGCGCGTCGCAACGGCGGTGCGGAAGAAGCCAGCCGCCGAAGGTCAGGCCTTGATGGGAATACAGAGTGGAACCGCTGCGACAGGCGGGCAGCAGGGCCAGCAGGCGGCCGCGGCCGTCATAGGCCATCAGCGAATAGTCGTCGAAGCGGTCGCTGTGGTAGTCCATGTACGCGCGGTAAAAAAGGAAAGTGGCATTGCGGCTGTCGGCCACAAAGGCGTCCCAGACTTCGCGGTCGGCAGCGGGATCGTAGCGGCGGATGGTTACCATGACCGGTAATTAAAGCGCATCGTTGGCGACGACACCTTCCAATGCCGCGCGATGACGCAGATAATCTTTAGAAGCCAGATACGAGTCGATGGCATCGGCATGCGAGGCGCGGTGCAGGTCGGTACCGAGGTAGCTGACAAGCTTTTTGTCGACAAGCATCTCAGCTATGCGCTTTTCCTGCCGGCCATAGTATCCCGCGAGACTGAGCACGTTGACCTGGAACATCACGCCGGTATTGCGAAGCGCCTCATATCGGTCCTTGCGGGCGTAATAGTAAGGATAGCGCTCGGGATGCACCAGAACCGGCCGGTAGCCCTTGACCTGCAGGTCAAAGATAAGCTGATCAAGATTCCATGGTTCCTGCATGAACGAATTTTCGATCAGCAGCACATTGCCCGGGAGAGTCATCAGGTCGCCAGCCTCGAGATGTTCCATGAAAAGGTCATCGATGCGGTACTCGGCCGAGTTGCCGAGCTTCAGCCCGTTGCCTGCATTGTCGAGGGCCTGCTGCAACTCCGCGCGGGCGGCGCCTACGGTTTCGACGGTATTCGGAAATGTGCCGTATGTGACATGTGGAGAGGCGAATATGCGCTCGATGCCCCACTGCTGCATGCGCTCCACCAGTTCCATCGACGTGGACGTATCCGGTGACCCGTCATCGATTCCCGGCAGAATGTGGCAGTGGATGTCAGTGGCGAACCAAAGTTTCTCAGGCTTGCTTTTCTTATGAAAAAAATCGAACATCGCGTAATTTTTTTACAAATTTACGAAATATTTTCCGTCCGCGAAAGAGTCAGCGCATCTTGAGCATCCCGGCGGCCGCCCGTCGCAGCGTATTGTTGCTGTCATCGTAGCGGTATTCCCAGTACATGATGCCTCTAAGGCCTTTTTCCTTGATAAAATCGCGTTTGCATGTGATGGAGCGGGCGTCTTCGTAGCCCAGGACCACAGCGCCGGTGGAATCGGCAATGTAGGGGGCCTTGGCCGTATCATCCCAGCACATGTTGCAACCCGGGCGGCAGAGGATGCTGCTGTAGGGTTCGCTGTACTTGTACGCACCACTGCCACGTCCGAAAAAGGGCACGCCGAGGACAAGTTTATCCGCAGGAACCCCGGCATTGAGATGCTTGTCGACGCTCTCTGCGGCTGTCATATGACCGCCGAGAGCTGACGATCGGAAAAGCGGCGCATGATGGCGGGGAGGCTCGGCAAGATCGTAGGCCATGATATTGATAAAATCTACATACGGCAGCAAATCCTTGAAGCGCAGACCAAGGCCGGTGGCATCTGACGCGAGAGTCAGCAGCTCTCCGTCACGAAGCGAGCCACGGATTTCCTTGAGAAGCAGCACAAAGTTGGCCGGATCATCAGGCGAGCTCGAAATACCGGCGACTGACGATCCGGGATACTCCCAGTCGATGTCGATGCCGTCAATGCCGTATTCGTCAAGCACTCGCCGGCAATCAAGCGCAAAAGCCTTGCGACAGCCGGCGTCGGCACAAAGTTCACTGAAATTGCCGCTCTCCCAGCCGCCTATCGAAAGGAGCACCTTGAGTTCAGGCTTGTACTTCTTCAGCCTGACGACTTTCCTCAGATTGTCCGGATTATCGATACCGATGCTGTTGAATGAGTCAGATACATGGCCGAACGCATAATTGATATGCGTCATGTAGACTGGATCGGGCGTGCACGTCGACCACGAGGTAAAGTAAGCTACCACGATGTGATCACCATCCATCGGATCGGCAGGCTCATCGACCGGAGCCGCGGCCGCCAAAGCATCAGCACCGGTGATAACGGCAGAGGCATTCAGTGCTTCATCATCCGACGCGCCCGCTGTGACAGGCGGCATGGATGCCACAGACGCAAACAGCACCACGCAAAGGGCAGGAATCAGTCTTCTCACTTTTCTGTTATTATTTGAGTATTACGAAAGTTTATGAACTTGATCGCCGCAAAATTAATCATAATTCAGATTACTCACAAATCTCATAATGGCAAAAGGACACAGACGGCGCAGAAAGCGGAAACCGGCCTTTGCATAGTTTGAAAAAAATTCTTAACTTTGCCACAAAGCCTTAAATGCAACGACAAACAGAGCTACGATGAGCGACGAATATACCCCTGAGGATCCTGAAGAATACGATGCAGCCATGACCGGGAATGACGCCGACGGCGATGCGGCCGGATACGACGAATACGACACCACGGACAAAACTGATGAAAACGACAACACCGAAGCGTCGGCGACTGCCACCGGCACGCCCATGAAGCCATACAGCGCCCCGGAGGATGTGGTACGCCATCACCTGCGCGGTATGTTCCAGACATGGTATCTCGATTACGCATCGTATGTGATATTGCTGCGCGCCGTGCCGAGCATAGACGACGGCCTTAAACCCGTGCAGCGCCGCATCCTCCACTCGATGAAGACCCTCGACGACCGCCGCTTCAACAAGGTGGCAAACATCGTCGGCAACACCATGCAGTATCACCCTCACGGCGACGCCTCCATCTACGGTGCTCTGGTACAGCTCGGACAGAAGGAACTGCTTGTGGAGACGCAGGGTAACTGGGGCAACACGCTCACCGGAGCCGGAGCCGCCGCCGGCCGATACATCGAGGCCCGTCTGTCGGGCTTCGCGCTCGACACGCTCTATAACCCGAAAGTGACCGAATGGACCTGGAGCTACGATGGCCGTAAGAAAGAGCCCGTGACACTGCCGTCCAAGTTCCCGCTGCTGCTTGCTCAGGGCGCCGAAGGCATTGCCGTGGGCCTGTCGTCGAAAATACTGCCCCACAATTTCAACGAAATTATCGACGCCGCCATAGCACACCTCCGCGGCGAGGAATTCACGCTGCTGCCCGACTTCTATACCGGAGGCTACATCGATGTGTCGCGCTACAACGACGGACGCCGCGGCGGCGTGCTGAAGATCCGTGCCAAAATCGAGAAAATCGACAGCCGCACCCTGGCCATCACCGAAATACCCTTCGGATCGACAACCGGATCAATCATCGATTCGATACTGAAAGCCTTCGAAAAAGGCAAGATCAAGATAAAGAAAGTCGAGGACAACACAGCCATGACCGCCCGTATCGTCGTGCATCTGCTCCCGGGCACATCATCGGACAAAGCCATCGACGCCCTGTACGCCTTCACCGACTGCGAGATGAGCGTATCGCCCAACTGCTGCGTGATACGCGACAAGAAGCCTGTATTCATCGGCGTGAGCGACGTGCTGCGCCACAGTGCCGAACGCACAGTCGACATCCTGCGCCGCGAACTGCAGATCGATCTCGACGAACTGCGCGAACAGCTCCTGTTCGCCTCGCTCGAACGCATCTTCATAGAGCAGCGCATCTACGAGGACCGCGAATACAAGGAAGCCGCCGACATCGACTCAGCCGTGGCGCATGTCGACAGCCGTCTGAAGCCTTTCACCGAAGGTCTGCCGCGCGAAGTGACACGCGACGACATCCTGCGGCTGTTCGAAATCAAGATGAAGCGCATCTTCCGCTTCAACAGCGATGAAGCCGACCGCCACATCGAAGCCATAGGCAAGCGCATCGAAGATGTATTGTACAACCTCGACAATATCATCCCCTACACCATCGACTGGTACACCCGCCTCAAAGAAAAATACGGAGCACACTACCCACGGCGGACCACCGTACGCGGATTCGACTCTATCAACGCCGCCAACGTGGCCGAAGCCAATGAAAAGCTCTATATCAACCGTGCGGAAGGATTTATCGGCACGGGCCTGAAGAAGGACGAGTTCGTATGCAACTGTTCCGACATCGACGACATCATCATCTTCTACCGCAACGGCTCATACAAGATCGTCAAAGTACAGGAGAAACTGTTCGTGGACAAGGGTGTGATATATCTCAATGTATTCAAACCCAAAGACGAACGCACCACCTACAACGTCATCTTCCGCGACGGTCGCGACGGCCCGTACCTGATCAAACGCTTCCATGTCACCGGCCTGACACGCGACCGCGTCTACGATCTTACCACAGGCGCGCCCGGCAGCAAAGTCATGTGGTTCACCGCCAATCCCAATGCCGAAGCAGAAGTGGTGAAAGTAATCCTAAAGCCCCGGCGGGGACTCAAGAAACTTCAGCTCGACATCGATTTCTCCGACATCGGCATCAAGGGCCGCGGTGCCAAGGGCAACCTGGTCACCCGCAACGAAGTGCAGCGCATCTCGCTCAAGGGCCACGGAGTATCGACCCTGGGCGGACTCGAGGTATGGTTCGATCCCGACGTCCTGCGCCTCAATACCGAGGGACGCGGACGCCTGCTGGGTGAGTTTGCAGGCGACGACCAGGTGCTGGTCGTGACCCGCACCGGCGAATTCTACACCACCTCCTTCGCCACCTCAAACCATTATGACGACGATATACTGCTGATCGAAAAGTTCGATCCCGCAAAGATATGGACAGCAGTGCTCAACGATGCCGACCAGGGCTACCCGTACATCAAGCGGTTCAAGTTCGAACCGTCGGCCAAGCGCCAGCGCTACCTGACCGACAATCCCAAATCCACGCTGATAGCTCTGAGCGACAACGCCGGAGCCATGTTCCGCGTGACTTTCGGCGGAGGCGACTCATTCAGAGAGCCGCTTGAAGTCGATGCGGAAGAATTTATCGGCCTAAAGTCGTTCAAGGCCCGCGGCAAGCGTCTGACAACCTATACGGTTGAAAATGTCGAAGAACTCGAGCCCAAGGCTGTCCCCGAAGAGTTAAACGAGACCGCTCCTCAGGCTACTGCTGAGGATGAAGGGAGTTCACCTGCCGGCCTTGAACTTGCATCGGATCAAAGCGACGATGAGATCCGCGACGAAATCACCGGCCAGCAAAGGCTTTTCGACTGACTATGCGACTGCGACTGACCTTACTGACTCTATTGGCGGCCTGCGGCATCTCCTCGGCACAATCCGCAACCGACAGTTGTGCCTCCGCTGACAGTCCATCCTCTCCGGAGGTGCTTCGTCCAGTAGTATCGGCATATACTCTGGGAATTGGATCGAGCCATCTGCGCGACACGTATCTCACCCCGCTGGGCTATTCGGGCTGGACGGCCGGAATCGGTTACGAACGCTTCCAGGCCATGAAATTCGATCCGGAGCGGTGGATCATGCGTCTGTGCGCATCAGTCGATCTGGCATCCGACGACAACCCGGCCCGCACGGCCACTATGTGGAGCATCGGTTTCCGGCCATCCTGGGCCATGATGCGACGTTTCAGGCCGGTCCGGGGCCTGACCCTCGCCGCCGGCGGCATAGCCCGCGGCGACCTGGGCGTCATCTACCTTGCCCGAAACAGCAATAATCCGGCTTCGGTGAAGGCTTCGGTGACTATCGGCGCAACCGCCATGGCCACGTACAATATCACCGTAGGGCGTCTGCCGATAACTCTCCGATGCCAGCCGACATTCGACCTGATAGGAGCATTCTTCTCGCCCGACTACGACGAACTTTACTACGAGATATGGCTCGGCAACCACAGCGGGCTATGCCATTGCGCTTGGCCCGGGAGTTTCGTGCATCTTGAAAATCTGCTGACGGCCGACCTGCGTTTCGGCGCGACCAACCTTCGCCTCGGCTACCGTTTCGACCTGCTTTCGACCAAGACCTCCGGCATCATCAGCCGCAGTGTAAGCCATCAGTTTGTCATCGGTATCGCCACCGAATGGCTCAGCGTACACAGCGGGCGCCCGCGCATCTCCGACGCGCGTCTGATCTCGGCATTCTATTGATCATACCGACATGAAACTCTCACGACTCATACCTCCGATCCTCGCTGCGATCGCCGCAGCCATGGCATCGTGCCACAGCGTCGACAAGTGGGACAACGATCCCGAAGGCAACTTCGACGCACTTTGGACCATCATCGACCGGCACTACTGCTTTCTCGACGAAAAAGGAATCGACTGGGATTCAATATACAGTGAATACCGCCCGCGAGTCACACCGGAGACCAACTCGGTCGACCTCTTCAAGATCTGTGCCGCCATGCTCGACGAACTGCGCGACGGCCACGTCAATCTCACTGGCTATTATGCCACCTCGTACTATAAAAAATGGTGGAGTGATTATCCGCAGAACTACGACAACCGCCTCGTCGACCAGTATTACATGCACTTCGAGGGGCTGACGCGCAATGGCCTGACCTATTATATACTGCGCGATTCGGTAGCGTACGTACGGTACCCGTCGTTCTCATACACGCCCGGCGAAAACACCCTCGACTGGATGCTCGCCATACTGTCGAAATGCCCGGCCATGGTCATCGATATCCGCGACAACGGCGGCGGCAACCTGTCAAACGTCGAGGCCATCGGCCGACGGTTCATCTCCCGGCGCACCCTTGCAGGCTACATCACCCACAAGACGGGGCCGGGTCACAACGACTTTTCCGAGCCGTACGCCTACTATTTTGAGCCGGTGGCCGGACGCGTGGCATGGTACAAACCCGTGGTGGTGCTCACCAACCGCAGCACATTCAGCGCCGCCAACAATTTTGCCTCGTTCATGCACTCGCTCGCCGACGTGGAACTTGTCGGCGACCGCACAGGGGGCGGCTCCGGCATACCGTTCAACTCCGAGATTCCCTGCGGATGGTCAGTCAGATTTTCGGCATCGCCTGTCTATGACGCGAAGATGCGGTCAACCGAATTCGGTATCGACCCTGATGTGAAAGTCGATCTCGACCCCGAACTCGCCATCAAGGGCACCGACACCATGCTCGAGACCGCCATCGACCGCGCCCTCTCCATGTCCGCCTCCCCCAACAATCACCCCACCTCCCGCCGCTGACCGGAAAAACACATCCTTCGTACACCGATATCGAGACCTGAAATAGGTGTGAAATAGGTGGAGTATTATCTCAAAAAACTAACGAATCTATTTGCAGATACATTCGTATTTATTAATTTTGCAACGTAGATTGCTTGTTTAAATGCCGCTCGGCAGTCAGACAACAATTACAATAATTTTGGAAAGCGTTTACCACGCTCTTTCTTGACTTTCCGAAATCTGGTAAATTTCATTCACTGTCAGGAATGCAGCAAACGGTAGATGCCTTATGGATATGTACACCCCATCGTAGTCTGCGCATGGGCGCATTCTATGTATGCTTTACACATATTCTGCGTGAGGCTTCTGCATGTTTTGCTCGTTCAACAGTGAAGGGCAATACCAGAGCCTCGGAAAGTGGAACGGGCAACAGTATGGCTCTCACGCTTTTTTGTTTAATTCACTACTTCCAGGCAGAGGGCGCCAGGAATTATTACAGAACATGAGACAATCTGTACTCAAACTGTTGCGGGTTCTGTCTGTCATCTGCGCCATCGTGACACCTCTCACCTCGGAAGCCCTGAGAATAGACAATACCCATTACCGTTTCTGCGTGATGGACGATGGGACCATTACTGATTATGCGACTCTTTCGGCATATAATTCCAACCAACTGCCGTCATTCGCAACCGCAAGATGGTCAGCATATAATGGTGTGGAACTGAAAACAGATGTAAATAATCTGACGTCGAACTATACCACAGACGTTCCGGCATTGATGACCCGAACATATTCAGGGAGTGATTGCAGCATCTATCATCGCTGGACTAAGGGCTATAACGGCGTAGGTTATGACCAGACAACTCGTTTTTACATCATAGTTGACGCCCCATCCGGCATATCATTGACAGATGTACCTTCAAAGATGCTTATCGGAGAGAAAGAAACACTAAAGAAGAAACTTGAAGGCTCCTATACCAGCTTCTCTGGAAGTGGATATTTCGCATACGAATACTCTTCCTCGGCAAACGATGTCGTTTCTGTTTCGCAAGGGACGATAACGGCAAAACAAGTTGGCAAAGCGGTCATAACCGTAAAGGCTTATGCAAAGAACCTCAAATACGACGGTAGCTACTACATCGGATCAACATCTGCCGAAATAGAGGTTGTCGACAATATGGATCCAGTTGATATAACTCTAAATCAACAGGAAATGGCTATTGATGTCGGAGAAGAAAAAACATTATCCGCATCATTGACCCCAGAAGATGCACGGACAACCATTACATGGTCATCCTCAAATCCGGATATAGCCAGCGTCCAAGATGGAAAAATAAGGGGCATCAGCAGAGGCATAACTATAATTGAGGCCCGCACATCCAACGGCCTTTCGGCAAAGTGTTATCTTACCGTTTTAGGAGAGGAAGACTATAAACACGTATTGATTGACGAGCTTTATTATGATATTGACCGTCAGTCCGGAACGGCCACAGTCGTTCCGAAACTGACAGGAGAGGGAAACAACTCATACGTCTCAGGAAAAGTAATCATTCCCGAAAGAATCAGTTTCTATAATAATGATTACACCGTTAATACAATTGGCAAACAGGCTTTCTACAATTGCAATATTTCCACCGCCGACATTCCTGCATCAGTAACAAGAATCTGCAGTTCAGCATTTTCAGAAACGATGTTGGACGACATAGACTTACCCGACAACCTCATTGAAATCGGGGAAAAGGCTTTCGCCGGAAGTCGCATAGAATCCATCATTATAGGACCGAAAATTACTCAAATAGGGAATGGGGCTTTCAGTAATTGTGAACAGTTACGTGCCATATATATAGACGACGGCAATGTGCATTTTACTATTTATGAAAATTGCCTATATAATGCCACAAAGACAATTTTATTCTATATGCCCGTAAATATCTCGTCCGTCAAATTATATGACGGACTCAAGACTATAAACGGATACGCTTGCCCAGACAATTCATATATTCAGGAGATCGTATTTCCAGAGCAATTAACAAATATAGGTGAAGGTGCATTTCAGAATTGTAATAAACTTACATCAATCATCCTGCCGGAAACGATTATCGGTATAGAGCAGAACGCTTTCAGCGGTTGTACAACGTTGACATCAATAGTTGTAGATGCCTTGAAACCGCCCTTTGTCACTGAAAATTCATTTGATAATTATAATGCCGTTCTGGTTGTTCCCAAAGGCCGTGTAGCAACATATCAAAAACATGAAATCTGGGGAAAATTCAAAAAAATAACCGATGAGGAACAAAACGGAATAGATTCTATATTAATTGACTCCGACTCGAAAGACCGCTATACAATATTCAATATGCCAGGAATCCTTATCAAAGCAAACGCAACGCAAGCAGAATGGGATTCGTTGCCGGCCGGCATATATATTGTCAATGGCAAAAAGGTCGAAAAAAAATAATATCTGAATTATAATCTGTTTGCTTAAGAGCATAAAACAAGAGATAGACGCTGATCATATGCGTTTATCTCTTGTTTTCATATTCGCTTGCCCGTGACATCAATTCCCGTCGATAACTGATATCAGAAACCCTCTTTAACAACACACTGCTCATCAATACAATATAATGGTCATTTAAAATTTTCCAAGGTAATAATCGGGGCAAAATTGAAATTTTCCAAACAAATAATTTGTGTGTTTTTTGAAATTTTCCAAGGTAATAACGAAAAGCGGACGACCCGCTTTGGGCCGCCCGCTTCGGGGATAGAAATGAAACGTTATTGGACGTTGGAGAAGATTACTATGCGGTTCCAGTTGTTGACATCGTAGGGCTGTACTTCCGAGCCCTACGCCTACTATTTCGAACCCGCGGCCGGCCGCGTGACATGGCTGAAGCCCGTGGTCGTACTGACCAACCGCAGCATCTTCAGCGCGGCCAACAATTTCGCCTCGTCCATGCATTCGCTTGCCGACGTGGCCCTGGCGGGCGACCGCACCGGCGGCGGCTCGGGCATACCGTTCAACTCCGAGATCCCCTGCGGCTGGGCCGTCCGCTTCTCGGCCTCACCGGTCTACGACGCGCAGATGCGTACCACCGAGCAGGGCATAGCCCCCGACCTGAAAGTCGACCTCGACCCCGAGCTCGCCCTCAAAGGCACCGACACCATGCTCGAAGCCGCCATCGACCGCGCCCTCTCCATGTCCGCCTCCCCCGACAATCACCTCACCTCCCGCCGCTGACCGAAAGTACAAAGGCTCGTAGAAATATCAGTTGGTTTTCGTGTTTGTCCGCATTGCTAAAGTGATTGCCTCACCTACTAATGCAATGTCGGTAAGAAGATAATGCCGTCTGTTGCCCCACGAGACTGTACACCCAGCTATTTCCGCTGTTTTCAGTAATTTGTCTCGAAAATCCTTATCAGCAAAATATGTGGCACTTCCTATTGCAAAGGCTGTTCCACTGGGACTAAGATTAAAGATCACCGGGCCGGCATCTACATCCAAACAAAACAAGCAAAAATGGTTGTGATACTCCTTAATGCCTGAAGCCGGGAAAGTTTGGCAAAAGTAGTATTTCAGCCGTTCATACTGCTCTTTGGCGAACTTATCATCTATCTTTGTAAGATAATAGCAGTTAAGCGCGGCATAAGAACCTTTTACCGGACCTTCAACTTTTCCACTTTCGTCAAGAAATGAACAAAGAAGCCCTGTTCCATCATCAATCCACTCTGACTTTGCCCGATTTATCCAACTCTCTACCAATGATGAATATTTACCATCGTTGATCCGGGCATATTCCGACATTGCTACTATAGCCACCAGCATATCAGGAACATAAACATGCTCTTCAGGATATGTAGGCAGATTCATAATCTGCGATAGGAGAATGCGGCGATTCATAGCTTCACAGATCGAGTCATGTAAATGACTATATCTGCTATCTCCACTAATACTCCTATAGTTACCAATCATCCATGCAAGATGACTTAGGTAAGAAATATGGCTTTTATTCCCATCCAAAGACTCAAGAGGATCCTCACCCCAGCGCAATGTATCATATGATCGTAGTTCCGGAGACATGACGATCTGAATAAGGCTGTCAATCATCATGATAGCATAATCTTTAGTTTTTGGATAAAGATATGCCATATTAGTCAATGCCTCTGTGAACATTGAACAGGTATAAAGAGCCCATTCACCCTGAAACTGCAATCCGATACATCCAGGCATTTTACGCAACAATTGCTCGGGATCAACGACGACTTCCTCTATAAGATAATTCCTCCGTTGAAGCAAATCATTCTTTTCTTCTTTCAAGGTTCCAAAGTTCCAACAGGACCAAGACACCCACAACGCTTTGAATAACAGCAATGACAAGATTACTGTAAACAAACCTTTATAATGGATTTTCATTTTTTGTTTTCTGCAGGATGCTGTCCATTTGGGAGACGGCGTAGGCAGGGCAGATGTCTACATGCCTTAGTTCTGAATTGGCCTCGCGGTCTTCGTAATCGAAGTGTCCGAAGTTCTCCATAGAGCATCTGACAGCATTCCCGAGTTTCTTTTCACGCATGAACAGCCACAGACTTTTCATGCCGCCCTGTCGGTCGGCCTTCACCTCTACGGGGACAATGGTCTGCTGATAAGCGGTTATGTAATCGACCTCTGCCTGCGAATTTTTCGCCATCCGTACCCAGTAAAATAGATCGTGCCTGATATTCGGGCTTTTATATTTCTGCATTTCAAGACCTGCTATCAACTCCACCACAGGTCCTTTATTAACCAGATCTGCGGCGCTTGCTGTCAATATATGTGTCGTCATTTCCGAAACATCGCCCAACGACATATTAAGCAATCGCAGCAACAGTCCGGGATCGAGCAGGAGCATTTTTTGATACGACATATCGGCCTCGCTTCCCAACGGCAGTCCGTTAGCATCAGTATGCGTAACAGGTATAAGAATGCCTGCCAACACAAGCAGTTCAACAGCTTTTTTTACTTCAGCAGTCTTATAGTCTAATCCGACCTTTGAATAAACAAACTTTTTGGTCGCCTGCACAGCAGCACTTCTCAAAGTCTGCCGCAGCAATATCGGGTCGACTCTTTTCTTATATTTCGGGAAATCATCTTCATACGTAACGACTATATCGTCCTGAACTTCCTGACACCGCACATAATCGTGATGCTCGACCCACGTACTTACAGCCTCGGGCATGCCCCCGACCAGCATGTAAGTACGGAACAGCTCCACCAGCCTGCCGTGCAGAGGTTCGGGCAATGGACTTTCAGCTGAAGCTCTGTCGCGTACCTCCATCAGCAGCGCTTCACCGTTAGCTAATAGGAACTCATCGAACGACATGGGATACATGAACATCGAATGTATGCGTCCGACTCCGTAGGTGGGTAATTCACTCAAAGCAAATTCCAGAAGCGATCCGGCAGCAATCACATGAAGCTCAGGCATATCCTCCTTAAAAAAACGGAGCGCCATGATGGCATTGGGACACTCCTGTATCTCATCAAGAAACAGAAGTGTCGAGCCCGGACTGATTGACGTTCCATACATTGCCGACAGTTGCGGCACAATCCGCTTCACATCAAGGTCATCGGTAAAAAGAGCACTATATGCGGGCTGCTTTTCAAAATTTATCTCTACGAAATTCTTGAATCGCTTGGATAGCTCCCTGACAGCCGTCGATTTACCTACCTGCCGCGCACCGCGCAGCAACAGTGGCTTATGAATGTCTCTTTCAGCCCACTCAACAAGATATTTATCGATATGCCTTTTGCAATACATATATTAATGATTTTCAATGCGCAAAGATAAGCAATAAAAATTTTCCAAACAAATAATTTGTGTGTTTTTGAAATTTTCCAAGGTAATAATCGGGGCAAAATTGGAATTTTCCAAACAAATAATTTGTGTGTTTTTTTGAAATTTTCCAAGGTAATATCGAGTAGGAGGTAAACACTAATCGCAGGTGTTTATCTCCTGCTTTCGTGTTTA
>CABRGT010000036.1 GCA_902470475.1 uncultured Porphyromonadaceae bacterium
GCCACGCCGGAATGTCACCGCTCGAATATCGGCATAGACAATAGATACTTATTTATATATACATATATCAGCGATATAAATATAGTAATCTGATGTATAGAGTTTGGGGGATATAAAGCGTTACTATATATTTTATATTATTAATATCTGAAATATTGTATATTTAAATTATATTAAAACCCTGACAATTCCAAAAGAATCCCTGATACGGGCGGCATTTATAAAATAATTGTTAACTTTGCGCCGTAATAGTACAGTAACCCTCAATTATGGAAATGAAATACATCAAGACTGTGATGATCGCTGCCATGGCTGCCGCCATGACATTTACCTCTTGTTCCGACGATGAAAACGGACCTGAAATCTGCCCGCCCGGCAACGCGGCCTCCGGATTGTTCATCGTCAATGAAGGCAACTTCGGCTACAGCAATGCATCAATATCATATTACGATCCGGAAAACAAAACGGTCGAAAACGAAATATTCGCACGTGCCAACGACATGAAGCTCGGCGATGTGGCCCAGTCCATGACAATCCATGGCGACAACGCATGGATCGTGGTCAACGGCAGCCACGTCATATACGCCATCGACAAAAACACTTATAAGGAAAAAGGACGCATCGAAAACATGGGTTCGCCCCGATACATCCACTTCCTCAGCGACAGCAAGGCCTACGTGACACAACTCTACGACAACCGCATCTACATCATCAATCCCTCCACATACTCCATAACCGGCTACATCACCATACCCGATGTATCCGAGGCACAGGGTACGACCGACATGATGGTGCAGGACGGCAAATATGTCTACTGCAACTGCTGGAGCTACCAGAACTGCATTCTGAAGATCGACACCACCACCGATCAGGTCGTGGACAAACTCACCGTCGGAGTTCAGCCCACCTCGCTCGTGATCGACCACAACAAAAAGATGTGGACCGTCACCGACGGAGGCTGGGAAGGCAATCCGTTCGGCTATGAGGCGCCCTCGCTCTGGCGCATCGACGTGGCCTCATTCAAGGTCGAGGCTCACTGGGATTTCACCATGGGCTCATATCCGTCCGAACTTCAGATCGACGGCACCGGCAATTACATTTACTGGCTCAACGGCGACAAAGTCTTCAAGATGGACGTAAACGGCTCGGCCATGCCTGCCGACGCATTCATCAACGGCAATGGCACATACTTCTACGGTCTCACGGTAAACCCCGACAACGGCGAAGTCTACGTAGCCGACGCCATCGACTACCAGCAGGCCGGACTCATCAGCCGCTACACCGCTCTCGGTGAGTTGATCGACTCATTCTACGCAGGCATCATTCCCGGTTCGTTCTGCTGGAAATAATCGGATATGACGGTCAGGTTTCTCGCTCTGGCGGCATTAATGACTTTAGCAGCCGCACCCGCAGCCTTCGGCGAGAGTTCCTCCGACCGCCAGCTCAATGAAATAATCGCATGGGGACGCCGCCCGCTCCGCGACATAGGTGTCACCCGCACCGTTCTCGACTCGGCTATGCTCAGGGACAACATTTCCATGAGCATGGCCGATGTACTTGCCTTCAACTCGTCGGTCTACATCAAGAGCTACGGCCGCGCCACCCTGTCGACAGTAACTTTCCGCGGCACGTCGCCCGCCCACACGCGCATCAGCTGGAACGGCCTCGAGCTCAACAGCCCCATGCTCGGTTCAACCGACCTCTCGCTCATCCCGGCGTTCTTCATCGACCGCGCCGAGATGCTCCACGGGGCCTCGGGCGTGGGCGAGAACGGCGGATCGCCGGGCGGCCAGATCAGCCTCTCCAACATGGCCGCCGACATTGATTCAGGCCTCGGCGTACGCTACGTACAGGGCATAGGCTCGTTCTCTACCTTCGACGAATACGGCCGCATCAGCTACGGCGGCCGGCGCTGGAAATTCTCGACCCGGGCCGCCTTCTCCTCATCGCCCAACGACTTCAAATTCGTCAACCGCGACAAGAAAGTCAACGTCTACGACGACAATCATAACATCATCTCGCAGTACCATCCAACCGAACGCAACCGCAACGGCGCCTACCGCGACCTCAACATCATGCAGGAGGCCTACTACATAAGCCCCGCGTCCGACGAATACTCGCTCAAGATCTGGTACACCGCCAGCAACCGCGAGCTGCCCATGCTCTCCACCGACTATGCCGACGAATCCGAGTACGAGAACCGGCAGCGCGAACAGGCCATCCGCGTGGCTGCCGGGTGGAACCACTCCACCGAACGGCTGAGACTGCGCGCACGCGCCGGCTACGTACACACCTGGCTTGCCTACAACTACAGCCGCGACGGCGGCAGCGGCTCAATGTCCGCTCTGACGCGTTCGTACAGCAAGGTCAATACTTTCTTCGGACGATTCGACGCCGACTGGGATCTTACGCGCCGGCTGCAGCTTTCTGCCAACGTCTCGTTTACTCACAACGGAGTCAATACAGCCGACCTTTCAGGAGCATTTCCAGGCGGCCCGGGCCCGGTAGGCTACGACCGCGGCCGCGCCGAGACCACTGCCGCCATCCAGGCCCGTTGGCAGGCCACCGGCGCGCTGGGCATCTCCGCGGTTCTCCGTCAGGAAACAGCCGGCAGCCACATTCCGGCACCCGTACCGGCGCTCTTTGCCGACATCCTGCTCAGCCGCCGCGGCAACCTGACACTGCGCGCCGGCGGATCGCGCATCTACAAGGCCCCCACGCTCAACGACCTTTATTTCATGCCGGGCGGCAATCCCGACCTCCGCGACGAAAGCGGCTGGACATACGAATGCGGCCTGAGCACCCAGGCCGGAATCGCCGGACGCATCGCCGCTGCTGCATCAGTCACATGGTTCGACTCATACATCGACGACTGGATTCTCTGGCTGCCCACACCGAAAGGGTTCTTCGCCCCCCGCAACATCCGCCGCGTCCACGCCTACGGCATCGAGGCCCGCGGAAACGCCGGCGCCGACTTCGGCCGCGGATGGCGCGGCGAATTCAGCTGCTCCTATTCCTGGACTCCCTCGATCAATCGCGGCGACCGTATCTCCGAGGCCGACCGCTCTTTCGGGCGCCAGCTCCCCTACACCCCCCGTCATTCGGCCTCGCTCAGCGCCTCCGTAACCTGGCGCTCGTGGAACCTCGGCTACAAATGGTGCTACTACAGCCCTCGCTTCACCCAGTCGAGCAACGAGGTCACCATCACCGGGCAACTCAAAGCATACTTCATGAGCAACCTGTCGATAGGCAAAGATTTCCGTCTGCCTGCCGGACTGCTTTCCTTGAAGCTGGCCATCAACAATCTTCTCGACGCGGACTACGTCACCGTACTGTCGCGCCCGATGCCGGGAATCAACTGCGAACTGTTTATTTCTTATACCTTATAGACCTATGAAAAAAATCTTTCTCTCCGCAGTCGCGCTGCCTATTATCCTCCTGACCGGCTGCAAGTCAACCCCCGACGAGGCCCGGGCATTCATCGATTCCTACAACGCCTCCAGACCGGTAGCCAAGGCACTGGAGCACTATCAGGCAAAGGGCGAGACCGAATGGTCGAAAGTCTACGACGGAATGGCCGTCACATTGACATCCCTGACGCAATCGGCCACAGAGTATGCATATGACGAAAAAGGCAATATAACCACCAGACCCTGCTACGACTTCACGAGTGAATACCACGACTTCGTCGAAGCCCTCGCCAGGTACTCGGTCGCAATCGCCGTGCAGGACATGCAGCCCGAATCGCGCGACGCCCTCATCAGCATGATGCAGGACAAAGGCATAAATATTCGCATCGTCGGAACTATCGCCGATATCGACGCTGCCGCCATGCAGACCCTCGCCGTTGCCGACACCGCCGACCTGCGTCTGGCCACCGACCGCGAGATGATCAGCACAGGATTTTACATCTATAATTCGCAGACCGTTCTTGACCTCTCGGGTACGCTCGGGCTGCCGCAGAGCGGATTCAAGATCAATGAAAACTATCGCTTCGACGCCGACGGCGACTCCTGCACGGTTATCGCCGAACTTTCATTCAGCCGCGCCGGAGTGTCCCTCTATGCCAGGAACTTCGGCGTCGACAACAACATCGAAACCGTGGCCAGTTACTTTGAGTCGCACCCCGAGGCCATGTATGAGCAGTTCGGTCACTTCGTTGTCAATGTGATGGAAAGTTGCATCCGCACCGGCCAGCCTGTCGGCAAGTTCTACCGCTCGATCGGCTGCCGCGGCGTCGAGATCGACCTCGAGGACACCGACAATCACTCGAAAGCCTCTTTCTTCGTCCCCCTGGACACCCTCCTTGCCGAAAAAGAAAAAAATCAGTAACTTTGCACACCGAAAACTATTAAAAATTTATAATATGATCACTCAGGAACAATTAAAAGAGACTTTTGAGCGCAAGCTGGCGCTGAGGAGGTATCTTTGACATCGACAGCAAGAAAATAGAAGTCGAAGAAGAAGAACTGCGCACACACGTGCCTGATTTCTGGGAACATCCCGCCGAGGCCCAGAAACAAATGAAGAAAATCAAGGATATCCAGGCCTGGATCGACGGCTACAAGGAAGTCGAGGACGCCGTCGAGGAACTCGCCACCGCCTACGAATTCATCAAGGAAGGCCTTGTCGAGGAAGAAGACGTTGACCGCCTCTACGCCGAGGCAATCGAAAAGATCGAGGCACTCGAGCTACGCAACATGCTCCGCCGCGAGGAGGACAAACTCGGCGTCGTGCTCAAGATCAACGCCGGTGCCGGCGGCACCGAGGCCCAGGACTGGGCGTCGATGCTCATGCGCATGTACATGCGCTGGTGCGAGAACCACGGCTACAAGACATCCATCGCCAACCTGCTCGACGGCGACGAAGCCGGCATCAAGTCGGCCACCATCAACGTCGAGGGCGACTTCGCCTACGGCTATCTCAAGAGCGAGAACGGCGTACACCGCCTCGTGCGCGTGTCGCCCTACAACGCACAGGGCAAGCGCATGACATCGTTCGCATCGGTATTCGTCACACCGCTCGTCGATGACACCATCGAGGTGAAGGTCGAACCGGCCCTGCTGTCGTGGGATACCTTCCGCTCGGGCGGTGCCGGAGGTCAGAACGTCAACAAGGTAGAGTCGGGCGTGCGCCTGCGCTACCAGTTCACCGACCCCTACACCGGCGAGAAGGAGGAAATCCTCATCGAGAACACCGAGACGCGCGATCAGCCAAAGAACAAGGAAAACGCCCTGCGCCAGCTGCGTTCGATCCTCTACGACAAGGAGCTGCAGCACCGCATGGCCGAGCAGGCAAAGATCGAGGCCGGAAAAATGAAGATTGAATGGGGATCGCAGATCCGCTCATACGTCTTCGACGACCGCCGCGTCAAGGACCACCGTACCGGCCACCAGACCTCCGACGTCGGAGGCGTCATGGACGGCGACATCGACGGCTTCATCAAAGCCTACCTGATGGAATTCGCCGGAAAATCAACCGACGAATAACCCGTCGCGTAGCCGGGAGAGCAGGCGAGACGACTGCTCTCCCGACAATCTTTCTCGTCACTCATTCACCGGAGTCAGAGTCGCCACTATCCTGCGGATCTTCTCCGTGTCAGCCACCACGCGGCCCGATGCATCCTTGCGTATCAGTGTCCGCAATGCTACCAGTCGCGGATTCTGCGCCGTCTGCCAGTCCATGCCATCCTGCGACGCCAGGCCCTCGGCATCGGCCGTGGCCTCGAGCGTGGCGTCCGATTCGTCGATCTGAATGTCGCGTTCGGCGGCGTTGTCCACTTCGCTCATCCCGCTTACGGGATTTATACGTATCTGCGGATCAGGGCCAAGACTGTCAAAATCCTCGATATACCCTTCCACGATGTTGACCATCCGGTCATAAACCTGCTTCTTATCCATAATAAATACATTTTATTTAAATAACGCCGCCCGCCATCTCATGGTTGCCCGAAAGCACCGGAAACGGCAACGGATCAGTTCACACCCTGATTTTTTCCGTAACTGATAATTGTTGGAAGTTTTGTCTATTGTCACGCCGCGACCGTGCGGGCACCATGAACCATTACTGACCATCTGCGTTTTTGTCGATAGGATAATTAGATAAATTATGATATGATGGACAGCAACACTACTCCCCGCCACTGGCAGCCCGACCATCTTGGCGAAGGTTTTGAAATGACATATGTGGACATGCCCGACGACTACAGCGGAAAAGTCCGATGCACTGTCATCCGCCGAAAATCAGATACTCCGGCTTCGAAAGCCATTCTATACGTCCACGGATTCAGCGACTATTTCATTCAGAAGGAAATGGCCGAAATGTTTGCGTCGAACGGTTATAACTTCTACGCCGTGGATCTGCGCAAATACGGCAGGTCACTCATTGCAGGTCAGAAAATGTTTCAGGTCCGCCGTCTCGACGAATATTTCGCCGACATCAATGCCACCATAAAGATAATGACCGACGACGGCAACCGCGCGGTCGCCCTGCTCGGACATTCGACCGGAGGACTTACGACGTCGCTGTACATGGCAAAAGAACCCGCGCCGGTCATCCGGGCGCTGATTCTCAACAGCCCGTTCCTCGACTGGAACCTCAGTCCGTTCATGCGCAAGGCCGTCATGCCCGTAGTCAGTATCCTCGGGCGCTTCATGCCCGGCGTAAAGCTTCCGCAAAAGCCCGACAGAGGATATGCCGAAAGCCTGTCGAAAGAATACGGCGGCGAATGGACCTACCGCAAGGAATGGAAACCCGACATACTTCCCGATCCCGACATGGGCTGGGCGCGGGCAATCCATAAAGGCCAGCAGGAGTTGCGATCCGGCGAAGTAAAAGTTCCCGTGCTGCTGATGCATTCCAGGGAGTCTGTCCGCAAGGGCGATCCGGCCGACAAATATCACCGGGCCGACGCCATACTGGATGTCGAGGCGATATCGCACTACGGAAATCGCCTGGGCTCCGACGTGACCGAAGTCGAATTCGACGGCGGTCTGCACGATCTGGCCCTGTCACGAAAATCTATCCGCACCCACATGTACCGTGTAATGCTCGACTGGCTCAGCTCCCGCATTTAAGCCATCCCTTTCCGGCTGCATACCTACAGGTTTATCCTCATTCGGGCTTCATCCGGCATGCACTTAGCCACGGCCTTCGCCAACTGAAAAATTTTGGTTATCTTTGCGGCAGAAATAACCGATTTATTTAATGACCATGAAGATAAAAAGAAGGCTTATAGCTCTGCTGGCGCTCGCCGCCGCTTTCATGGGGATCAGCCCCGCCAATGTCCAGTCGGCTCCGAACCCCGACCCGCGCTCGCTTACGATCTACCAGATAATGGTAGCCTCGTTCATCCACGACCCGGCCGGTGCTCCGGGCTACACAGCCATGTGGGGGCCCGACGGCCACACAAAGAACGGCAACCTGCGCGGCGTGATCTCGGCCCTTGACTATATCAGAGATTTGGGTGCAAACGCCATCTGGCTCACGCCCATATTCGACTCATCCAAGGCTGCCGGCGGCGAAAAGCTCCAGGCCACCGGCTATTTCACCAACGACTATTTCACCGTCGACCCGCACTTCGGCACCGAAGCCGATCTGCGCGAACTCGTCAAAGGCGCCCACGACCGCGGCATGTACGTGTTTCTCGACGGCGTCTTCGGCCATCACGGCGGCGTGACCACTCCCTCGCCCTCGGGCTACACGATCGACAGCACCGTCACCGGATGCGACCGCGCCGACGGTGGCACCGGCAACGTCTCCTACCCCGGCTCGCTCGACTATTTCAAGGAAGTGGCCACCTGGTGGATCGACAACTACGACATCGACGGCTGGCGACTCGACCAGGCCTATCAGGCCATGCAGGGCGGCCACAACTACTGGCGCGAGATCCGCGCCGCTGTCGACTCAGTCACCGCCGCCCGGCGCGCCCGCGGCGAGCAGTGGGGTACCCTCGGCTACATGGTCGGCGAGGACTGGGGCGACGCCGCACGCATCAATCAGGGCGTCTACCGCGACGGCGGCCTCCTTTCGGCATTCGACTTCGAGGGCAAGGAGCGTATCAGCGGTCCGATGCAGAGCATCGCCGATGAAGGCCTTCTCAACGGCTACGCCGACATCGAGCTGACCCTCTCCAGCCCCACCGCACGCGGCTACCTCAACGACTCGGTGATGCCCAATCTGTTCCTGTCCAACCACGACGGCTATCGCCTGGCCGATCATTTCGACCCTGCCGTGCCCTACTACTTCGAGCGCATGATGATGCGCTTCGCCATCCTTGCGGCATATTCCGGTCCCATAACCCTCTATTATGGCGACGAACTCTCCGACCGCAGTTTCGAGACCGAAGGCGGCCAGAAAGACAATATCGGCCGCACCAGCGGACATCTCCGGGCCACACACCCGCTCAAGCAGCAGCTCCACGACTACGTGGCAGAGGTGATGAAAATCCGCCGCGACAATCCCGCCATGTGGCGCGGCGACGCCGCGTTCGAGACCGTCGAGACGCCTCTTGGCGAGGTGTTCGCTGTCACGAAGACCGACGCCGCCACCGGCAACCGCGTAGTGCTCGTCTTCAGCGACCACTACGACAGCGCTCCCGTCAGCGGCGTCAGCGAGCCCGTGTTCGTATCACCCTACAAGCCCGTGATCATCGTCAATCCATGATCAGCTCTTGAACAGAGCCTGATATTCAAGAATTTTGAAGATCTCGTCGCAGCGGTCCTGCAGTTTCGGCTGAAGGGCCGCCGCTTCTTTCGGGTCGGTCATGCGCAGGTCGGCGTATCGGTCCTCGCCGTTGATGAAATCGACGAGCCTGCCGTTCGGCGCGGCCATGTCGACAGTCATCGTAGGCTGCGCGTCCGGATTGTAGCGGTACAGCTGCCAGTAGCCCGTCGCCACAGCATTGCGCTCCTCCACTATCGAATGTCCCATGCCGGCGCGGATGCCGTGGTTGATGCACGGACAGTAGGCTATGACTATCGACGGACCGTTGTGACGGTCGGCCTCGATCAGGGCCTTGATCGTCTGCATGTAATTGGCGCCCAGCGCCACCGAGGCCACATACACCCCGGGGTAAGTCATCATCATGCGTCCGAGGTCCTTCTTATAGACACGCTTGCCGTCAGCCGAATATTTTGCCACCGCTCCCAGCGGAGTAGCCTTCGAAGTCTGGCCGCCCGTGTTGGAATAACACTCCGTGTCCATGACCAGAATATTTATATCGATATCCTGAGCCAGCACATGGTCCAGACCGGCGAAACCGATATCATACGCCCAGCCGTCGCCGCCGATGGCCCACACGCTCTTCTTGGCGAACAGATCGGCCATGGCAAGCATCCGGGCTGCCCCGGCATAGGCGGCATTCGCCTTCAGGGCTTCTATCGCGGCATCTCCCGCTGTCCGCGACGCTTCAGCGTCGCCGCGCACGTCGAGCCATGCCTTCAGTGCCGCGGCAAGTGCCTGCGGAGCAGTCTTGTCAGCCACAGCCGCCTCGGCCAGCTCCGCCAGCAGGCCGCGCCGGTGAGCTATAGCCACGGCCATGCCGTAGCCGTACTCGGCATTGTCCTCGAACAGGGAGTTGGCCCACGCCGGGCCACGGCCCTCGGCGTTCGTGCAGTAGGCGTTCGACGGATAGTCTGCGCCCCATATCGACGAGCACCCCGTCGCATTGGCTATGACAAGGCGCTCGCCCATAAGCTGCGTGAGCAGTTTCACATATGGTGTCTCGCCGCAGCCCGCGCAGGCGCCCGAGAACTGCAGCAGCGGCTGGAAGAACTGCGAGCCGTTGACAGTGGCGCGCGGCACCACCCCCGCCTTCGACGAGATCTTTGCGAGGCAGTGGTCCAGCAGCGGCTCCTGTGCCGGAAGCTGCGAGTCTATGGGCTGCATGGTCAGCGCATGGCCGGGGCATATCGTCGCACACGAGCCGCAGCCGGTGCAGTCGCGCGGAAATACCTGAATGCGGAACTTCAGATTCCTGAGCGGACCGCGACCCTGCTTCGAGGTCAGCGCCGCCGGAGCGGCGGCCGCCTCATCCGCATCGAGCAGGAACGGCCGTATGGCCGCATGGGCGCACACCAGCGAGCATTCCGCGCATTCGACACATTTGTCTACATCCCACTCGGGCACATATTCGGCGATTGTACGCTTCTCGTAGGCCGTCGTACCCATCGGGAGCGAGCCGTCCGGAGCAAAGACCGACACCGGCAGGCGGTCGCCGCACAGACTGTTGCACGGCCGGGCCACTTTCCGCACGAACTCGGGCAGATCGGCCACGAACGGTTCCGGCTCATCCTGTGCCTCGGCCCACTCGGGCGGCACGGCGTATGGCCTCACGGCGGCCACGGCAGCATCGATCGCCTTGTTGTTGGCCTCCACCACCGCTCCGCCCTCGTGGCTGTAGAGCGTGGCCACATACTGCCTCAGCAGTTCCACGGCCCGGTCGTATGGAATGATCTGCCGCAGATTGAAAAAGACCGCGAGCATGATCATGTTGATGCGCACGCCGAGGCCGGTGGCGGCCGCTATCGCCTGCGCGTCGATGGTGTAGAACTTCACATGTCTCGTGGCCATCAGCCGCTTGACGCGCCCCGGCAGTTCGGCTGCCACGCGCTCGGCCGTCCACTTCGTGTTGAGCACGAACGTGCCCCCGTCCACGATATTGTCCAGCATCGGGAAGCGTTTGGCATACACATCCTTGTTGCAGCCAACATAGTCGGCCTCTTCTATGCCGTAGGCCTCGCGGATGGGCTTCGGGCCGAACCGCAGCTGGCTCACCGTGAACCCGCCCGATTTCTTTGCCGAATATTCGAAATAGGCTTGCGCGTAAATATCCGTGGCCTCGGTGATGATGTGCGACGCCGTCCGTGTCGCACCCACCGTACCGTCCGACCCCATGCCATAGAATACAGCCGCGAACGTTCCCTGGCGCGGCACTTCAAGATGCTCGCCTTCGGGAAGCGACAGATGTGTCACGTCGTCGTCAATGCCGACCGTGAACCCGCGCAGCGGCTTCTCCGACCGCAGATTGTCGAATACGGCCTTCACCATCGTCGGGTCGAATGCCTTCGACGACAGTCCGTAGCGGCCACCGATGACCTGCATGTCGCGTCCCGAGGCCTGCACGGCGGCGGCCACGTCGAGATAAAGCGGCTCGCCGGGCGCTCCCGGTTCTTTGGTGCGGTCCAGCACGGCCACGCGGCGCACCGTCGGCGGGATGGCCTCGAGCAGCCGGCCGGCATCGAACGGACGGTACAGACGCACCTTCACGGCCCCTGCGTGCGCGCCTTGTGCGTTCATCGTCTCCACGGCCAGATCCACCACATCGCACGACGATCCCATCGATATGATTATGTCCGTCGCCTCCGGATCGCCCGTGTAATCGAACAGATGATACTGCCGCCCCGTCAGAGCGGCCACCTTGTCCATCTGCTCCTGCACTATATCGGGAAATGCCTGATAGTAGCGGTTGGCGGCCTCGCGGTTCTGGAAATACACGTCCCAGTTCTGGGCCGACCCGCGCACCACCGGATGCTCGGGATTCAGTCCGCGCGCGCGGAACGCCGCGACCTTGTCCGCCGGCACGAGCGGCAGCAGCTCGTCGTAACTCACAGTCTCTATGGTGGCCGTCTCGTTTGACGTGCGCCACCCGTCGAAGAAGTGCAGCACCGGCAGCGACCCCTCCAGTGCGGCAAGATGGGCAACTATGGCCAGATCGTGCGTCTCCTGCACCGAGGCCGAGGCAAGCATCGCGAAGCCCGTCGCACGGCATGCCATCACATCCTGATGGTCGCCGAAGATACTCAGCGCATGCGCCGCCAGCGAGCGGCATCCGACATGGAAAACGCCCGGCAGCAGCTCGCCCGAGATCTTGTACATGTTCGGAATCATCAGCATCAGCCCCTGCGACGACGTGAACGTGGTGGCAAGCGCCCCGGCAGCCAGCGCGCCGTGTGTCGCCCCGGCAGCCCCGAGTTCCGACTCCATCTCGCGGACATCCATCGTCGAGCCGAACAGATTTTTGACTCCCGCCAGCTTCCAGCGGTCGGCGGTCTCGCCCATCGACGCGACGGGCGTTATCGGGTATATGGTGGCGGCATCGCTGAATGCATATGCGATGTAAGCGGCTGCTGTGCAGCCGTCAAGGCTTTTCAGATTATGTGGCATAGTCTATTCTGATATGTTATGGATATAAAACAACCCCGCGGCTCTCCTTGTTCGTTTTGCATAACCCGCCCGAAATGCCTAACTTTGCAGCAGAAAACGAAGACGATGAAACCCGAAGATATACAGATCGACGCCTACGACTACCCTCTGCCGCCCGAGCGCATAGCGCGCCACCCTTTGGCCGAGCGCGACCGCTGCCTGCTGCTCACCTGCGGCCGGACCGGTGCGCCCGCAACACATATATTCAATGAACTGCCCGGCCTGCTGCCCGACCGCGCGGTGCTGGTCTACAACAACACACGCGTCATCAACGCCCGGCTGCGCTTCACCAAGTCAACCGGCGCGCGCATCGAGATATTCTGCCTCGAGCCGGAATCCCCGGCCGATTATGCGCAGAACTTCGCTGCCACCGGCCGCTGCCGCTGGACGTGCCTGGTCGGCAACTCGAAAAAGTGGAAGGACGGTCCGCTCGAGGCGCGTCTCGACATCGGCGGCCGCAGCGTCACCCTCACGGCCTCGCGGGCATCCGACGCCGGCGCGTCGCAGGTCATCGAATTCGCGTGGGACGGCGGATGTACTTTCTCGGAAGTCATCCAGGCCGCAGGCGAGATACCCATTCCGCCATATCTCAACCGCAGCACCGAACAGAGCGACTCCACCGACTATCAGACAGTCTACAGCCACATCGAAGGCTCGGTGGCCGCCCCTACGGCCGGCCTGCACTTCACTCCCGGCGTCCTCGCCGCGATCGACGCACGCGGCATCGAGCGCCTCGAGGTGACCCTCCATGTGGGCGCCGGCACCTTCCAGCCCGTCAAGAGCGCATCCATCGGCGACCATCCCATGCACAGCGAGTTCATAGCCGTGGACCGCGCCACCGTAGCCCGGCTCAAAGCGGCCATCGAGGCCGGCCGGCCCGTCATAGCGGTCGGCACCACATCCGTGCGCACTCTCGAGAGCCTCTACCACATAGGCTGCCTGCTTGCCGCACATGAGTGGTCAGGCGAAGTGCCGCAGTGGTACCCCTACGCCGACGGACATCCGCGGCTCGAAGCTGCGGAAGCCCTGGAGCATGTACTCCGATATCTTGAATCCACGGATTCCGGCACTCTCGTCGCATCGACACGCATCATCATTGCCCCCGGCTACGAATACAAGATAGTAAGCGGCATGGTCACCAATTTCCACCAGCCTCGCTCGACACTCCTGCTCCTTGTGTCCGCATTCCTCGGCGGCGACCGCTGGCGCGCCGTCTACGACTACGCCCTGGCCGGCGGTTACCGCTTCCTGAGCTACGGCGACGCCTGCCTCTTCATCTGAACACTTTCGCGATTAGGGTTGTTATTATTCCGACAACCGGGATCATACCCGGAGTCTGAAACGGCTGTAACAATAACAGACACACATAAAAATAACTATCCTAAAAACGAAAGATTATGAACACAGCACCTCTTCAGGGTATTAAAGTAGTCGACTTCACCAATGTGCAGTCAGGCCCTTCGTGTACTCAAATGCTGGCATGGCTCGGCGCGGAAGTCATCAAGATCGAGCGCCCCGGCACCGGCGACGCCACCCGCAACGAACTTCAGTTCGACCCCAATGAACCGTCCTACTACTTCCTTCAGCTGAATTCCGACAAGAAATCCCTGTCGCTCGACGCCGCGACCCCCGACGGCAAAGCGATTCTTACCAAACTGATCGAAGGCGCCGACATATTCGTGGAAAACCTCCACCCGGGCGCCATGGACAAGCTCGGTTTCAGCTGGGAAGTCGTCCACAAGATCAATCCCCGCTGTATCTACGGCACCATCAAGGGCTTCCCCGTAACATCACAGTACGCCGACCTCAAGGCCTACGAACCTGTGGCCCAGGTCACCGCCGGCGCAGCCTCGACTACCGGCTGGTGGGAAGGCCCCGACAACATCCCGACTCAGTCGGGCGCCGCTCTGGGCGATTCCAACACCGGCATGCACCTGCTCATCGGCCTGCTCGCAGCTCTGCTGCAGCGCGAGAAGACCGGCGAGGGCAGTTTCGTATATCAGTCGATGCACAACGCATGTCTGAACCTCTGCCGTATCAAGACCCGCGATCAGCTCACCCTCGACCGCATCGGATACCTGACTCAGTTCCCGCAGTACCCCAATGGCAAGTTCGGCGACTTCGTGCCCCGCTCGGGCAACCAGGAAGGCAGCGGCGTGCTGGGCTGGACCTACAAGTGCAAGGGCTGGGAGACTGACCCCAACGCCTACGCCTACGTCATCCTGCAGCGCGGCGCCAAGGACTTCGAGAAGGCTTGCAAGGCCCTCGGATTCGAGGACTGGCTCACCAATCCCGACTTCAACACCGCCGATGCACGCGACCGCCACAAACAGGAAATATGGGCCCGCATCCAGCAGTTCTGCATCGACAAGGACAAATTTGAGGTAACCAGACTACTCTCTGCAGCAGGCGTCCCCGTGGCTCCCGTACTGTCGACCAAGGAGATCATGGACGACCAGAGCCTATACGACGGCAACACACTCGTCAAGATCGACCAGGGCGGCAATATCGGCACATTCGTCACCGTAGGCTGTCCGTTCACCATCAGCAACTATCAGCCCACCTACGGCCCGTGCCCGACTCTGGGCGGCAACAACGAAGAGGTGCTCACAGCGCTTGGATACACACCCGAGCAGCAGGCTCAGTTCAAGGCCAACGGCACAACCGCACCGATGCCGAAGCCTGCCGAATAAGCACCACCGTCCCGAATTAATCAACCGTCATGGCCGGAGCGCCCCTCCGGCCATGATCAATCAGATTCAAGTAAATAACTGACAAAACTGAACCAATATGGCAACTACATCACAGACTACTCCCGCCACGACTCCCGCTCCCTCATATCCCGCTCAGGTGACCGGTATGTGGGTACTGGCCCGCTCGCTGGTAATGGTAGGCATCAAGGATATGTTCGGACTTGTGGGCATCCCCGTCACAGAGGCAGCCTACATCTGTCAGGAACAGGGCATACGCTTCATCAGCTTCCGTCACGAACAGAACGCCGGCATGGCCGCACAGACCTACGGCTACGTCACCGGAACTCCGGGCGTGCTCCTCACCGTGTCGTCGCTGGGCTTCCTCAACGGCCTCACGTCAACCATCAACGCTACCGTCAACTGCTACCCGATGATCCAGATCTCCGGTTCGTCGCAGCGCGAACCCATCGACCTCGATCAGGGCACATATGAAGGTCTCGACCAGCTGGCCGTAGCCCGTCCGCTGGTCAAGGCCGCTTACCGCGTCAACCGCATCGAGGACATTCCCACGGCTGTCGTACGCGCATACCGCGCCGCCGTATCGGGTCGTCCCGGCGGCGTATATCTCGACGTCACCACACCTTGTCTCGGCCAGATCATCGACCGCGACAAGGCCGAGGCTCTCTTCTACACCCCCGTGGATATGAATCCGGCCATGCCGCCCGCCCCCGAGGCCCTCGACCGCGCCATGTCGTTGCTCGCATCGGCTAAGCGCCCTGCTTTCGTCATCGGCAAGGGTGCCGCCTACGCACGCGTCGAGAACGAGATGAAGGAACTCGTCGACCGTACCGGCATTCCTTACTACGCCATGTCCATGGGCAAGGGGCTTCTGCCCGACTCCGCTCCCCTGAGCGCGCTGTCGTGCCGCACGACCATCATGGAGACCGCCGACGTCGTCGTCCTCGTCGGCGCCCGACTCAACTGGCTTCTCTCGCGCGGACACGGCAAATGGAGCAAGACCGTCAAATTCATTCAGCTCGACATCGAGCCTACCGAGATCGACTGCAACGTGCCCATTGCCGCCCCCGTAGTCGGCGACCTGCGGAGCACACTACGCGCCATGATCGACGCTGTGCCATCATATAAGTTCCAGATGGATCCTGCCTGGGTACCCTCGCTTCAGAAGGAGACTCAGGAAAAGGCCGTCAAGTTCGGCGCCCGCCTCAAGGAGAACGCCGCCGTCTCGCCCATGAACCACTGGACAGCCCTGAACGCCATCAAGCCAGTCATGGCCGCCAACCCCGACGTCGTGCTCATCAACGAAGGCGCCAACACCCTCGACGACACCCGCGACACCCTCGACATGTCACTGCCGCGCCACCGCATCGACTGCGCCACATGGGCCATCATGGGCATGGGCATGGGTTCGGCCGTCGGAGCTGCCATCGGCACCGGCAAGAGTGTCGTGGCTATCGAAGGCGACTCGGCGTTCGGATTCTCCGGCATGGAAATATCCACCATCTGCCGCTTCAGACTTCCTGTCACCGTCGTGATATTCAACAACGGTGGCATCTACAACGGCATCGGCGAGAATCTGAGCAAGAACGGCGATCCCGCCCCGACCACACTCGACATCAATGCCCGCTACGACAAACTGGGCGATGCATTCGGAGCCGATACATATTACGTGAAGACCCCCGAGGAACTTTCGGCCGCACTGACCGCAGCCATTGCGTCGAAACGCCCCACTCTTATCGATGTGCAGCTCGCCGCAGACTCCGGTAAGGAATCAGGCCATATCGGATACCTGAATCCTACTCCGCTGCAGAATATCATCGTTTAAACCCTCCCATGACGCGCTGCCGGCGACGGCCCGCCGGGCCTGTCGGCGGCAGCGCTGATTTTACCCTGACAGCTTAAGGCGTCTCAATTATTTTTTTAACTTTTTATCCCCCCAATTTTATGGAACACATTATATTATACGCGATTGTTCCTATCCTGGTCATAATGCTGCTGGGATACTATTCGGGAAAGACGGGTTCGTTCACCGGCGAGAACGCACGCGTGCTCAACAAGGTCGTACTTAACTACGCCCTGCCGGCCGCGCTGTTCATATCGATCATCAAGGCCAACCGCCAGATGCTGAGCGTGGATGTCAAGCTCACCATCATAGCGTTTGTAGTGCTTCTGGTCTGCTTCTTCCTGGTGTACTATGTATTCCGCTACATGTACAAGGACACCGTGGCCGAATCGGCCGTCTCGGCCCTTATCAGCGGTTCGCCGACCATCGGCTTCCTCGGCTTCGCCGTGCTGCAGCCTATCTTCGGCGACTCGGCTTCCGTCGGCCTCGTCATAGCCATCGTATCTATCGAAGTGAACGCCCTCGGCATTCCTATCGGACTGGCGCTGATCAACGCCGGCAACGCACAGGTTGGCCCCGACGGCAAGAAACCGAGCATCTGGGGTCCGATGATCAAGGCCCTCAAGGAACCTGTGGCATGGGCGCCTATCCTGGCGGTCGTCCTCGTGCTCTGCGGTGTCAGGTGGCCCGCTTACCTCGACCCGTCGTTCAAACTGATCTCCGGCGCCAACGCTTCTGTAGCCGTATTCGCAGCCGGCATCACCCTGTCCTCGGTAAAGATCAAGATCAACGGCCAGGCCGTCATGGGCTCGTTCCTGAAACTGTTCATCATGCCTCTGTCTCTGCTCGTCGTCGGTCTGATCTTCAAGATGGATCCCACCAACCTCAAGATGCTGGTCATCAGCGGTGCTCTGCCTCCGGCATTCTCGGGTATCATCATCGCCAGCCGCTACAACATCTACGTCGCCACCGGCACCTCGTCGCTGGCCCTGTCGACCATCCTGTTCATGGGCCTATGCCCGGTATGGTTATGGATCACAGACCTGGCCCTCAAATGGTTCCCCGTCGGCTGACACACATATCCCACCACAAACAAAAGAGGCTGTCTACATTTGTCAGACAGCCTCTTTTGTTTGTGGTGTTATGTGGGATTATTTCACAAGAATCTTGCGGCCTGCCACGATGTAAATGCCGGCCGGAAGAGTGTCGAGGGCTTCGATGCTTTCTGCCACGGGGATGCCATGGAGGTTGTAGACTTTTGAATTGGCGGGGATGACATCGTTGTTCTCGATGTCACCGATGCCGGAGCTCTCAGGCTTCACGCCGTAAGTGCCGTCGCTGTTCTTGTAGAGCGAGTAGCCTTCGGCCACGTAGCTCTCGGCGTTGCTGTCGGTGTATGTGCCGCCCTTGAGGCTGAGGACTGCGCCATTCGCTACGGAAAGAGGACCGTTGAAGGTGCCGCTCGTTACGTTCACGACGGAATTCTGAGTGTCGGGGTTGATATTATCGGCTTTAATCGAAGCGATTGTGCCGTTGTAAGTGCCGCCGTCGATGTTGATGGTTGCGCCGGAGTTGTATACGTAGACGGGAATCGCCGAGGTGTATTCGCTGTCCGCGCCGTCGATTGTGAGTGTAGCTCCGTTGGAGGCGGCAAGGCAGGCCACATAGTGGGCGTTTGTGGCGGTGTTTGTCATCTTGCAGTTTGTGACGGTGGCCGTACCGCCGGCAATCTCCATGATCGGGCCGGCGTTGGATGTAACGGTCACGTTGCTGATTTCCACCGTGCTTCCTGTGTTCGTGAACTGGAAGGGGCCGGTTGTGGGCACGGTGCTGGAATAATTGTATGTGCCGCCGTTGATTTTGAAATTACCGTGTCCCGAATAGGCGTTGATTATGCTCCAGGTCTGCGATTTCGTGACAGTCACGTCGACGTTTGTGAATTCGATGTCCTGGCCGTCGGCGCGAATGGCGAAACAGGAGCCGTTGCCGGTCGGTCCTCCGAAATAAACATCGGAGGCGATGAGTTTTGTGCCGGCGTATGCCGTATTGTTGGCGTCGCGGAAATCGACAAATCCGTAAGTGATGGTGTTATCGTCGGGTGTGACTATCTTGCCGTTGTTGCCGTCGATGGTGAACGTCACCTGCGAGAGGCGGAACAGACGGTTCTGCTCCCTTATGTTGTTGGTGATGGTATGGCCTGCAAGATCGAGAGTGACGCTCTTTGTCACGGGAATCATCGAGCTGATGTCAAGATCTTTGAAAACCACAATCTTGTCGCCATCCTTGGCTGCATCAAACGCTTCGGAAAGGGTTGCGTAGGGGGTAAGACCTACGAAGGCGGCTATATCTGAATCTTTCGGAAGAGCCACATAAGCAGTATTGCCTTGTTCGTCGACCGTCTCTACAAGTTCGCTCGATTCGTTTACATTCACCAGCGAGTTCGCATCGGGAGTGATAGCTCCGATGAAAGTGCCGCTCGTTATGTTCACGACGGAATTCTGAGTGTCGGGGTTGATATTATCGGCTTTAATCGAAGCGATTGTGCCGTTGTAAGTGCCGCCGTCGATGTTGATGGTTGCGCCGGAGTTGTATACGTAGACGGGAATCGCCGAGGTGTATTCGCTGTCCGCGCCGTCGATTGTGAGTGTAGCTCCGTTGGAGGCGGCAAGGCAGGCCACATAGTGGGCGTTTGTGGCGGTGTTTGTCATCTTGCAGTTTGTGACGGTGGCCGTACCGCCGGCAATCTCCATGATCGGGCCGGCGTTGGATGTAACGGTCACGTTGCTGATTTCCACCGTGCTTCCTGTGTTCGTGAACTGGAAGGGGCCGGTTGTGGGCACGGTGCTGGAATAATTGTATGTGCCGCCGTTGATTTTGAAATTACCGTGTCCCGAATAGGCGTTGATTATGCTCCAGGTCTGCGATTTCGTGACAGTCACGTCGACGTTTGTGAATTCGATGTCCTGGCCGTCGGCGCGAATGGCGAAACAGGAGCCGTTGCCGGTCGGTCCTCCGAAATAAACATCGGAGGCGATGAGTTTTGTGCCGGCGTATGCCGTATTGTTGGCGTCGCGGAAATCGACAAATCCGTAAGTGATGGTGTTATCGTCGGGTGTGACTATCTTGCCGTTGTTGCCGTCGATGGTGAACGTCACCTGCGAGAGGCGGAACAGACGGTTCTGCTCCCTTATGTTGTTGGTGATGGTATGGCCTGCAAG
>CABRGT010000037.1 GCA_902470475.1 uncultured Porphyromonadaceae bacterium
CGGCTCTTCGCTATCTTCACGCCCGTGCCCATCGGGGCCACGCCGGGCAGGTTCACGGGCAGGGTGCCGCCCACCTCGATGCCGCCGAACACGGCCATGGCGGCCGCCGTGCGCATCTCCGGTATATTGTCATACGCAAGCACCACGGCGTCGCTCTTCTCGAGCGCCCCCTTGAACTTGCTCATCTTGTATGCATTCATCATGAACACGCCCACCAGATGCTCCGCGTCGGTCAGCTGCGCGTACACCTTGCGCGCCATGGCGTTGTCGATATGCACGGCGGCTATAACCACGTCGTGCGCCTTGATTTCGGCGAGCATTGCCTTCGGCAGAGCCGTCCCGTCGGCGGTATATACGTCCACGCCGGCATATTTGCGGCACATGTCGGCGAAGCGCGTGTCGCCGTTGTTGCCGATGTTCACCACGGCTATCTTCCGGTGACCGAGATCGCCCACGGGGAGCAGGTCGCCGCGGTTCCACAGCACCGTGATCGCACTCTGGCAGAGGGCGTCGATCAGCGCGCGTGTCTCGGGCGTGTCGATCCGTTCCATCAGGCCCTCGCGTTCAATAGGCTGCTCCTGAGGCAGTCCGAGCACATACTTGTAAGCCAGGATGCGCTTGCAGTGCTCCTCGATCACATCCTCGCCGATCTTGCCTTTCTTCACCAGGTTATATATGATGTCGATGTCCGACACCGGATCGAGCGACGACAGCAGTACGTCGGCTCCGGCCTTCAGTGCCTCCACCGCGCCGTTGAGGCCCTCGATGCGCGCGCCTTTCATGCCCAGCGCGTCGGTGTAGATCAGGCCTTCGAAGCCGAGACTGTCGCGCAGCAGGTCATTGGTCATCTTGCGCGACAGCGTCGCCGGGCGCCCGCTGCGGTCAAGCGCCGGCACCACTATATGTCCTACCATGATGCCCGACAGTCCGTTGTCGATGAAGTCGCGGAACGGCACCAGGTCCACATCATTCAGCACCTCGAGCGAGTGGTCCACCCGTGTCATTTCCTTGTGCGAGTCGGTCGATGTGTCGCCGTGGCCAGGGAAGTGCTTCCCCACAGCCTGCACGCCACCGTCCTCGAGTCCGCGTGAGAAAGCCGTACCCAGCAGCGCCACGCGGTGCGGATCCTCGCCGAACGACCGGTAGCCGATCACCGGATTGTGCGGATTGGAATTCACGTCAAGTACCGGAGCGAAGTCCACGTGCTGCCCCACCAGACGGCTCTGCCGACCCATCTCGCGACCGTAGCGATACATCAGCTCGGTGTCGGCCATGGCGCCCAGAGCCATGTTGCACGGATACTTCGGAGCGCCGTCGATGCGCATCGCCAGGCCCCACTCGCCGTCGAACGTCATCAGCACCGGCACCTTCGTGATGCTCTGCACGAAGTTGGTCATCTCCACATACTGGTCCAGCGTCCCCGCCGTGAACAGCAAGCCGCCAACGCCGTTGTCGGCATAGCGCTTGATGGCCGCCTTGGTGTTGTTGCCCTGCGCGGGCATCGTCTTCGGGAAGATCAGCTGCGCCACCCGTTCGCGCGGGGTCAGAGTGCTGTACACAGAGTCGACCCACCGGTCGCAGGCCGCACGGTCGGCGTTTCTGATCAGATTCGGCGTCACGGCCGACGCCACGCAGGCCGTTCCGCCCGCCATAAGTATTGCAAACAGTCGTTTAAGCATTGTGCGATGTATTTAGGTTCAAGGTATTGTGTTTATAAATCTTCTTTTTTACGGATGCATGCGCGCGGCCGTCGGCGGATTGATTGTCTTCTTGCGGCCGTGTCCGTGGCGGAGATATTCCAGCACATCGTCGTAGACCACCGTCGGGCTCTCGGCCACCAGCCGGTGGTTCTTCATCGTCGACATGTAGTCGCCACCGTTGGCCACATAGTCGATCGTCGCCACGCGGTAAGTCCGCTCCGGATCGATCGGCTTGCCGCCGAGCGTCGCCTTCGTCACATATGCGTCCTTCTTCGAAAGCTCCTCCGTACCCGGCACATAGACGATCTCCACGCCGTCGCTCACGCCGTTGCCGTCCACGCGCGCCATCACGTTGAAGGCCTCCATCAGGTCCTTGCCCTTGATGTCGATTACCTGCACCCGGTTGTTGAACGGCATCATCGTTATGATCTGCCCCTCGTTGACCGTTCCTTTGGGCAGTCCGCGCCGCAGGCCGCCCTTGTTCAGTATCGCGAAGTCCACGCTGTCGGCCAGCTGTCGGCCGCGGTCGAGTATCACGTCCGTCGCCCAGTTCAGCAGCGCCGCCGACTCCTGCGGCAGATCGGCCCGGGTTCTCCCCACAGGCGTACGCGTCATCAGCGAATCCACGCCCGCGCGGTACGGCTCCGTAATATCATAGAACACCTCCGGCACGGCCCCGTCAAGCCGGCTGTTGATCGGGATGACCCGGTACGTGGGCTTCAGCGTCTCCAGGTCGATCGTGATCTCGCCTATGTTCTTGCCGGCCTTGCCCACCTGCGTCACCAGCACATCCTTGCCCGAGGCGTTCGGCACCACATACTGGTACTTGTCCGTCGCCGGGTCGATCAGGTCATGCGAATGGCCGCCGATGATTATGTCGATATTGTCCGACGACCGCGCCAGCAGCAGGTCGCCCGGAGGCGTCGCCGGATTGTAGCCGATGTGCGTGATCGCCACCACCAGGTCGCAGTGCTCGATGTTGCGCAGCCACCATGCCGAGGCATTCGCCGCCTCTATCGCGTCGAGATACTCCACCCCGTCGTAATTGCCCTCGGCGATCATCCCTTCAGGACGCAGGTTTATGGCGATGAAGCCTATCCGGCGCCCGTCGATCTCCCTGACGGCATATTTCTCGAACATCTCGCCCAGCGGCGAATCCGACAGGTCATAGTTCGTGGCCAGGAAGTCGGCGTCGGCCTTCGACAGCACCGCCGCCAGCGAGTCCACGCCGTTGTCAAATTCATGGTTGCCCAGTATGCGCAGGTCATAATCCATTGCATTCATCAGCTTCTGCTCCACCTCGCCCCCGTAGAGATTGAAGTAAAGCGTCCCCTGCACGGCATCGCCCGCATCGATCAGCATCACATTGTCCTCCGCATACCGCACGCTGTCTATCACCGCCATGCGGCGCCCGAACCCGCCCAGATTGTCGTGGTCGTCGGGATCCACCTGCGAGTGAGTGTCGTTCGTGTGCAGAATCACCAGATTCTCCGCTCCCGACACACCCGGAAAAGCCATCACGGCAGCCGTCAGGGCCGCCCTCACTATCATCGATGCTGTCTTCATGTCCTGTTTTATGTTCATCCGGCGTCCGTCTCCGCGGAGCCGGACTTTCATGTTTGATATTACCTGCGAAGATACGAAATTATTTTCATTTTACACCCTATAATTTCAATAACGCCACCTCGCCGCCCGCGGTTTTACACTTTCAGCACCTTTTCCGACCCTTTTACAAAAAATAATTCCAAAAAAATTTTGCAGATTTCAAAAAAGGCCGTAACTTTGCAACCGCAAAAGCAAAGAATCCCGGCTCGCTAGCTCAACTGAATAGAGCATCTGACTACGGATCAGAAGGTTACAGGTTTGAATCCTGTGCGAGTCACAAACAAGATTGGTTCGCTAGCTCAACTGAATAGAGCATCTGACTACGGATCAGAAGGTTACAGGTTTGAATCCTGTGCGAATCACCTCCGGGCCGACTTCCCCGCGGAAGCCGGCCCATTCTTTATACCCACCAAGTTACCAAAACGCCGCATCCGACGAAGCACAGGGAACACAGAGAATCCTGCGCCACACCCCGCTTTATCTTGCCAGAGAGATATTCAGCGACAGTCCGTACGACGTGTTTGTCGTCGGATACGACGACGTCGTCACGATCGGAGAGTTGACCTGATGGTCGAAATAAGCCGACACTGTCACGGCCTTCGAGAGAATGTACGACGCCGTGAAATTGATGTTGAACGTGTTGGTGCCCGACGTTGGCTGCGTGTAATTGTTCTCGATGCGGCGGATCAGCGCCTGATTCTTCTGCACGCCCACCTCGGCATTGAGCGTAAGGTCGTTGCTCACGCCGCGCTGCGAGCCCTTCATTTTCAGCACCGAGTTGAAGCCCACGATCTTGTACCCGGCGCTGAACTTCATGCCCCTCGTTGTGGCCTCGACCACCTGTCCGGCCGACGAGTTGAGCGTCAGCGTGCGCTGGTCGCGGTACTCGGCCCCGAGCTGTATGTCGTTCTGCAGCGTCACGTTCAGGCCGATCAGCGGCGCGAAGCGCTCCGTTATCGCCACCGACGAGATGTTGAACGGCGACGACGGCACAGGATTGCCCGTCAGCTCGTCGAGCGTGAAGCCCAGGCGGTCGCCGTCGACACCAACCCAGTTGAGGTACGACGAGTACGATCCCACCGAATACGTGCACTGGTATGCGTGGCTCAGCGTGAAGGTCTTGAAGATATTGCGCAGATTGCCCATATTGATCAGGCCGTCATAGGTGATGCGCCAGTTGGGCATCACGGCGCCGAAGTCCGGGAACGGCGACAGCCACTGCGTGCGCGGGTTGCGCCCCGTGTAGGCAGCCACGAATGCCGGGATGAGCACGTCCGACGACGTCTCGCTTATCGTTCCGTTCTCGGGGCTGAAAGGCTGCCCTGCCACGGGCATTCCCTTGATGAATCCCGCATCCGGATAAAGCACTCCTGCATACTCGCCCTCGACGCGGTCGCGGATCACCCCGATGTTCGACAGGAACGTGTTGAACGTTCCCGACTCGTAGCCGTTGTCGGCTCCCGACGAGCGCAGCGCCGTGGCTATGGCGCATCCCGTCATGGTGAACGAGCCGGAATACGCCGTCGGGTGGTCGGCGTACATGAACTGCATCTGCGACGTGCGGTTGTCCGTCCGGTTGAACGTCAGCTGCACCTTGAAGCCCTTGAACAGTTCGAAATTGGCCTCGATGTTCAGTTCCTTGGTGCGCGAGAAGATGGCCGGCGACGTCTGGCCGTCGTCGGTGATGAGCCAGCCGTTGCGCAGCGCCTTGTCCACATACTCTTCCCCGCCCTCGAAGCCGAAGGCGAAGCCCAGGCCGGGAGCCATCGGGCCGTAGGAATACGTCTGGCCGAAGATATTGCCGATCTCCGGATTGAACAGCGGCAGCGACAGCGTGCGCGCGTTGCGGTAGCGCACCGATATGTTGCGCGGCGACAGCACCAGGCGCAGAGCATACTCGCCCACATCCTTCCACAGGTTGCGGTCCTCCTTCTGTATCTCGGTGATGACGAATTTCAGCGTCTGATCGCCGTGCGTCAGCACCTCCACGCTGTTGCGGTCAACGATGCGCGTCTTCACCGCGAACGGCTTCCCGTCCTGCGTCGTCGCCGCCACGCTCACCTTGGCCACGTTGAGGTTATGCTTGATCACAAGCTGCGCCGAGTCGGCCGGCAGCTTGTACGACCGCTCGAACTTCTTCGGCTTCTTCGGCTGCGTGGGCGCCTTGCGCGTGTTGGCGAAGCGCTTGGTCACGTTCTTGAATATAGGTATCTTGTTGTAGAACGACTCGAAGTTGATGCGTCCGTCGGCAGTCCACGTCGCCTGGTTGGCGATCGAGTTGCCCAGTTTCTGACCGTCGATCGTGGCGCCGCGGTCCCACCGGTAGGTCGACGCGTACCCTACCGACCCGTTCAGGAAATCAAGCACGGGTATGCGCGAGAACGGTGCCTTGTACTGCGCCGAGAAGCTCTGATTGTAGCTCCACGGCGTACCCATCGACAGTATGCTCTGCCACACGGTGTCCTTCCACTCGCGGTAGCGGTCCGGGAACAGACGCTTGTTCACCGCGCCGGCCGTCTCCTCGATGCGTGCCGACGTGTTCGAGCTGAAGCTTACCTGCAGGCTCTTTATTATGTTCCATGTCACCGACAGCTGGCGGTCCCACAGGAAGTTCTTGCTCACCGACACCGGCAGCTGGAACATCTGGTCAACCTCCGACCGCGTCTGCTGCTCGTAATAGTAGCGCGACATGTTGGTCATGAACGAAATATTGTTCGGCAGCCACTGTATCTCCCAGTCCTTGAAGAACTTCAGGTTCTTGTTCTTCGACTTCAGCCAGCCGAAGGGCTTCAGGCCCTTGATGAACGGCGAGTACGAATACAGCAGCGAGCCGCGGTAGTCGTTGGTGTTCTCGTATTCGGTCGTCGGATCATGCTTCGCCCGCTTGCTGAACGAGAAGTTAAGCGTGAAGTTGGCCGGATCCCACGGCATTGGCGTCTTGCTCTGTACGTCGAATTTCAGACCCGAGATCGAGAAGTTCTGCACCTGTGTGTGCTCCACCGCGTAGTTGTTGATCGAGTCGCGCTCGTGCTTGCTGCCGGCATTGTCGAGGGCGTCCTCCAGCAGCACGTCCTGGTCCAGCGGATTGTAGCGGGGCGTCGTTGTCTCGCTCGACACCGAGTAGTAGATCGGCGCATGGAGCTTGGCCCCTGCGGGCAGGAATCGGCCCAGGTCGGCCTGCACGGCGAAGTTGTACTGGTGGTAGTTGTCGAGACGGCGCTCGTTCAGGCTCTGGTCCACACCGCCGAAGCCGGCCGTCTCGATGTGGGCCCCGAAGTTCAGTGTCGCCACATCCGACACGTTCAGCGTGGCGTTGGCCTTGGCGGCCCAGCCGCCGTTCTCGTTGAAGTCGGTCACCCTGAGTTCGTTCACCCACACTATGCCGTCCTTCACCGTCGCCGAGTTGTTGCGCACGCCTATCATCATCACGCGGATGTCGCTCATCGACGGATTGCCGAGCACGCTCATCGTGTTGCGCTCGTTGTCCGGATCGCGCCCGCTGAACACTATCCCGTAGCCCACGCCCGACTGCTCGTTGCGCTTGGCCGCGTTGCGTTCGAGTTTCAGGTTGATCAGCGACTGCAGGTTGAAGTCGAGGTAGTTGTCCAGCGGCCACACCTTCTGGCGGTCCGACGGCGAGTCGCTGTAGTGGCCCTCGGGCGTCAGCACCAGCGGCACGGAGTATTCATAGTAATTGTTCTTCACGTCCGAGCCCAGGCGGATGAATAGCGACAGGTCGCCCGACCGCAGGTTGGTCACATCGTCGATCAGACGCTCGGCGTGCACCCACATCTGCATGCGCTTGTAGTTGCGCAGATCGTGCTGCGTGTTGCGGTACACCGCACGCGCGTCCCCGGCCTGCAGACCCAGCACCTTGAGCGACATCGACTGCTCGTTGAGTTGCACGATCTGGCTCTGCCCCGGATCCGAGATGCGGGTCACGCCCGGAGGCAGCACGTAGTTCACCGGCTCGCGGTCGGCATTTTCCTCGATGTTCACCACCGAGATGTCGAGCTGGCCCTCGGCTGGTGTGTCGCCGCGCAGGTTGAGGTTGAAATCGTACGGACGCCATTCGCCGCGCACCAGCTCGAGGGTGGCGAAGCGCAGGTGCGTCACCTGGCGGAAATCCGTCAGGAACATTCGCATGAAGCGCACCGTCGACAGGTCCTTGATCGAACCCACCACTTTCTCATAGTCGCTCAGAGGTATCTTGAACTGATACCATTCGACCGTCTGGTTGGAGTCGTTGCGGGTCCGCACCACCGACACCTGCTTGTCCGTGATGTAGTTCTTGCCCACCACAAGATCCTGCGGACGGATCGAGACGCGGTACTGGAAGTAGCGCTCGTATTCGTTCAGCGTATTGTCCTGGTTTATGTCCTCCACGTCCGGAGTGGCGCGCGATGTCTGATACAGCGCCGGAGCGTCCTCGGGCGAGAGTGAGTTGCCTTCCACGCCGTTGTAGCGCTTGTAGCGTTCGATGATGCCCATGCGCTGCTCGTCGTAGTCGTAGCCGCGGTAGAAGTGGTAGTTGTCGCCTGCCGGGTCGTTCAGCGGCGAGAACGGATCATTCTCCATCCGCTCGATCGCCGAGGGCGACAGCCGCTGCCGCAGCTGGTTCAGATAGTCCTGATACGACGGGAACTCATACTCGTCCGTGTTAGGCAGTCCGTCCAGGCCCACGTCCTGTGCCAGACGCGCTCCGGTGGCGTTGTCGAACGAATAGGTCAGCGAGTTCTGCGTCGTCACACGGCCCCACACCGTCTCGCGCAGGTATTCGTTGTTGCCGTCGACCGGTATGCCATTCTCGTAGCTCTTCAGTCCGTCCTTGAGGATGTCCTCTGACACTTCGCCGAAGTTGATGTACAGGTCGCCGCCGTCGTAGTTGGGGTTGTCCGGGTCCAGGAACGGGTTCATCAGCCAGAACTGCACGTACTCGATGTTGCTCTGCTCGAAGTTCGTGTTGTCCAGACGCCGCATGATGCCGCCCCAGCGCTTTTCGGGGAAAAGCAGGTTGCCTTCCTGGTCGATGTTCTGCGCGTCCAGGTTGTAGGGGCCGCGCTCCGTCGGATAGAACGACAGGTTCAGCGTCTGTATCGTAGGCGATTCGCCGTAGGTCAGCTCGCGCCCGGGGAAGATCTCGTACGAGGTCACCTCGCGCACGTAGGGATTCGACAGCTGGTCCAGGTCGCTCTTGATGTATCCCGGGGCGAGCGACGAGTTGCGCGACGTGAACATGCGGTCGATGTAGTACCAGTTCAGCAGGGCGCGGTTCTTGCCGTAGTCCACATTGTTGCTCAGAGCCGCCTCCGGAAACAGTGCGTCCGCCGACGGATCGTAGGGCGTCGACGCCAGGAACCACGAGTACGGCGACCGCAGGTCGATGCCGGTCTGTGTCGACTCGAAGTCGTCGACGTACGACGATCCGCGGTTCGAGCCCGACTTCTGCGAGTGGGGTATGAGCTGCGCGTACTCCGCCGTCAGACTCAGGCGCGAGGGCTGCGTGGCCGTCACGGTCGGTATCTTGTTGAGCAGATTCGTAAGCCACATGAACTGCGTGTTGTAGCTCAGATTGAAGCCCAGCATCGTGTTGTTGACGATCTCGTCGCCGATGTTCACCTTCTCGGTCAGTGCCTTCTCGGAGAAGTGCATCAGCGTCGCGCCAAGGTTGAGTTCGGGGGTGAACTGATACTGCAGGTCCAGGCCGAGCAGTGTCTTGCGCTGCATCGAGAAGAGCGACTGGTTTTCAAGCGTCACGCTTATGCTCTGGCCCGAGTCGATGATCGACTGGTTCGTGATCGTCACTATGCCCATCGAGTAGTCCACCGTGTAGTCGGAATTCTCGGTCAGGGTCACGCCTCCCGCGGTCACTATCACCGAACCGCGCGGCACGTTCATGGCGTTGAGTCGTATCTGCGAGCCCGACGAGGCCTGATACTCGCCCGTGAGCACGAATTTGTTCTTGTCGGCAAACTGCCGCGCTACCGTCAGCGTCGAGTCGTACAGTTCCTCATATACGTACTGCTCGGCCAGCGCGTCATTGTTGATCTTCCGGCGCAGATGGCGGCCGAACGGCTCCACCACCGGGAATATCACCTTGCCCTGCGACGGAAGTATGGTGTAGCCGTCGATGAAATCAAAGAAACCGTCGGGATTCGACTCCTGGTTCGAGTCGAGGCGGTCGAGATTCATTACCTGCAGCAGCGACTGGTTGTTGAGACCCGGCACGGGCAGATAGTTGATCTCGGTGCCGGTCGTGTCGCTCAGATACTTGATGTTGAGCTTGAAGTTGCTTTTCTGTATCTGGTAGCCGCCGAGGTTGTAGACGTTTTTCATCATCAGCTTCCACATAGGCTCGGAAGTCGACGACGTGGTGCTCTTGAGCATCTTCACATAGAGCGACTGGTCAGTAGTGGTGATGTCCGACGAGAATTCGCCCACCTGATAGACCTGGCCGCGGTAGGTGTACTCGAATGCCACGCCCAGCACCTCGTCGGCGTTGAGCGCGCTCTTTATCGATATGTAGCCCAGCGTGGCGTTGAGCGTGTATTCGTTGCTCGACAGCAGACGGGCGCTCTCCACCTTCTCATAGTCCGTGCCGCCCACTATGCCGTAGGCCTGCAGCGGCTCCAGCGCCTGCGTCACGGTATTGATGTTGCGCGCCCCGGGATATTCGTCCTTGATCACCCGGAGCAGATTGTTCGACGAGTTGGTGGGAATCGGCAGCGATGCGTCCGGAATCCAGTAATTCGACCCCAGCACGCTGCTCTCGCCCAGGTCCTGGAAAGCCACGAGGTTGCGTGCCTGCTCGTATTTGCCGCTCTTGTTGGTCACCCACACCTCGATGCGCGTGATGTTGACCCCCGACGATACATACGGCAGCTTCGAGGCGAATTCATCGTAGTTGTCGCGGAAGAACTGGGCCAGGAAGTAGTGGCGGTTCTGGTCGTACTGGTCAGCGTTGACGGTGAACTTGGTCGTCTGCACGCCGCCCTTGGAGCTTACGGTCTTCGACTCTGAATTCTGCTGCGACACCAGGCCCGTGACGGTCAGGCGTCCGAACTGCAGCTTGGTCTTGATGCCGAACAGGGCCGACGCGCCGCGGATCAGCGACGATCCGGTGGTCATCGACACGTTGCCGGCCTCGATGCTCTTCACTATGTCGTCCTCCTTGCCCTCGTAATTGAGGCGCAGGTTCTTGGAGTCGAAGTCGAAAGTCGCGTCCGTGTTGTAGGTCATGTTGAACTTCAGGCGGTCGCCCACCCCGGCGTTGATGGTGGCCTGGATGCGCTGGTCGAAGTCGAAGTATGTCTTGCGCCGCGAGTTGAGCGACAGCGACGGGTTGTCGGTGAAGTTGCTCTTGATGCCCATCGACAGCTGTACCGAACCCTGCGTTTTGAGCTGCACGCCGCCCGGGCCGAAAATCTTCTCCAGCGGACCGAGTGCGAAGTTCATGTCGAGGATGTTGAAAGGCTTCTTGTCTTCATTGGTCAGCAGTTCCATGTTGCGCTGCTTGAAGTAGTTCTGCATCGAGCGCCGCAGCTGCCAGTTGTTGTACTGCTCGGCCGTGAGCATGAACGGTGTCGCTATGTCGGTGTCGCCGAGCCGCGTGTGCACGACATAGCATCCCGTCTCGGGATCGTATTCGGCCTGGGTGGTGATGTTCGACGGCGTCGACAGGTCGTAGGCCAGCTCGTTCTGCAGCAGATCCTCGTAGTCGCGGGGCACCGTCGGAGCCACCGGCAGCGGAGGCAGCATCGCCGAATCGACAGCCACCGTCGAAGGTCCGTACACCGCCGGAGCCGGAGGTGTCACCACCGGAGTATAGTACTGTCCGGCCGCCGGAAAGAACAGCACGCTCGCCACCAGGGCCGCCAGGGCCCAGGCTGCGGCATGCGCCGCACGGCGCATGATATGTCGTTCGTTCTTACGCAACTTTCCCATTTACAAGACTCCGCTCCCGGTGTGATTGTCCGGGAAGCGACAGCATCAGAGCATCGACATCGCCCGCTTCACGGCGCTTTCCACGGTCATGCCCGGATCGCTCTCGAACAGCTTCGTCAGAGCTTTCTGACTTGCCTGCCGCGCGAATCCGAGGATCACCAGTGCCTCAAGCGCCTCGTCAAAGGCCGCCGGTGCCTGCTGTGCCTGTTCTATTAACGTAGAAGCATCTCCTTTTATTTTATCGCGCAGGTCAACAATTATTCTTTCTGCCGTTTTCGTCCCGATCCCCTTCACGCTCTTGAGCCGCCTGACGTCCGAGCCGCTGATCACGGCCCGCAGCTCGGCAGGCGTCAGCGCCGACAGGATCATGCGCGCCGACGCCGCTCCTACCCCCGACACGCCCACCAGCGCGCGGAACAGCTCGCGCTCCTCTTCGTCCAGAAAGCCGTAAAGCACCCACGCGTCGTCGCGGATCGACTCGTGGATCAGCATCCGCGCCGATCCGAGCTTCTCGAGCGCCGCGAATGTCGGCAGGGTTATGTTCACCAGGTATCCGACCCCGCCCGGAGTCTCTATGACGGCGGCGGCCGGATTCACCGATACTATTTTTCCTGTTATTGATTCGATCATTGCCTTATTGTTTATGATGTATGACCCGCGGGAACATCTTGCGCAGCCGCATCATGACGGCTGCCGGCGAGCCGTGGGCCACCACGGCCGTCACCGCGGCCAGTATGAGCACGATGCCCGCGATGTCGCGCCCCGTGAGCGTCTCGTGAAACACGATTATGCCGATCACGGTCGCCGTAAGCGGCTCAAGCGCACCGAGTATGGCCGTCGGCGTCGACCCGATGAGCTGGATGGCCCGCGTGGTGCACAGAAACGACACCGCCGTCGGGAACACGGCCAGCCCTGCAAGATTCAGCCACAGCGACCCGTCCGCGGGGACTGTCAGCGGCACCTGCGTGGCGAACCGGCAGCCAAAGACCAGCAGACCGGCCGTCAGCGCCCAGAAAGTCAGCTTCAGCGACGGCAGCTCGGCCAGCGGACGGCGGTTGACACATACTATATAGATCGCATACGACAGCGACGACAGCATCACCAGCAGCGTACCCGTAACGCTCAGTGTCGTATGGCCGTCGCCACGGTAGAGCATCACTATACCTGCCAGCGAGGCTCCGATACTCGCCGCCGTCACCCACGAAAGCCTCTCGCCGAACACCACCGCCATGATCACGGCCACCATCACCGGATAGACGAACAGCAGCGTCGACGCTATCCCCGAACTCATGTAATTGTAGCTCTCGAACAGCGTCAGCGACGACACCGCCAGCAGCAGCCCCATGGCCACCAACGGCAGAGCCTGTCGGCGTCCGACGGCGAAGCTGTGGCCCCGCGCCCTGAGCATCACGCCCACGATCACGATGGCCAGCAGATATCTGAAAAAAAGTACCGAGTCGGCATTCATGCCTCCCGCATAGCAGGGCAGCGCGAAAAGAGGATTGAGCCCGTAGGTCGCCGCCGCTATGGCGCCTATGGCATAGCCGCGAGTTGATTTAGTCATCGTTGCTGTAATTGTCGGCCTGCTGTCAGTCCTTGGCATGGAACTCAACAAGACCGGGCATCGAGTACGGAATCACCTTCTCTATCCTGGCGCCGAAATCCTCGGCCGCCCGGTGCAGCACGTCGCTGAACTGCACGCCGGTCGAACCCACGATACTCACCGGATTGTCGCGGTAATCGTAAGCCACAAGGTTGCGGGTGAAGAAACGCATGAAGCCCGAGTAGATCAGCTGGTAGATGTAGGCGTTGTCGATATGCTCGGCAAGGAAAGCCGAATACCGCGCGAGCGAGCGCGACGGCAGCGGATTGGTGTACACCTCGTCCATGAGCATGTTCGACGTGATCATATATTTCTCAAAAAACGCGCGCGTGATGTCGGCCGGAGCGAAGCCGCGCAGGATGTCGGCGATGAATGTCTTGCCGAAATATGCGCTCGAGCCTTCGTCGCCCAGGATATAGCCAAGCGGCGGCACGGTCTTCACGATCTCGTTGCCGTCATACAGGCACGAGTTGGAGCCTGTGCCCAGGATGCACGCCATGCCCGGCTTGCGCACCAGCAGCCCGCGGGCAGCTCCGAGCAAGTCGCTCTGCACCGTCACAGGCGTGCGGAACTGAGCCACAAGCGACGACTCCATAGTCTTGATCTTGTCCTTGTTGGCGCAGCCGGCGCCGTAGAAATATACATGGTCCCAGCGGCGGCGGAAAAAGGCCTCCGGGAGTTCAAGGCGGATGCAGTGCGACAGTTCGCGCCGCGACTGGAAGAAGGGGTTCATGCCGGTGGTGAACGCATGCTCGACGATCTGAGTGCCGTCGACTATGGCCCATTCGGTGCGTGTACTGCTGCTTTCAGCTATTATTTTCATTGCAAGTCTGTTAATTTTCGCAAAGTTACTCTTTTTTTCCTTACTTGTCAATAGGTTGCCCCCAATAAATATCTCTAAGATTCCTGAGATTGACGATCACGGGCCAGATTGTCACCTTCCACACCACACACGGGCGTCCGTCATCGGTTGTGAAACGCACGGGGAATGCATCGGTATAATACTTTTTTGTGCCGTAATCGAGCACTAATGACTGCCCTGGTTCGTGAGTCGTCGTATCGGTGGATATGAGATTTCCGTAATATAAATACATTTCGTCGCCGGCATTCATCAGCCGGGCGCTGTCAGGACGGAAGTGCTTCACTTCCGGATTGATCACCCGTTCAAAGAAACCGAACCACGAATCCACTCCATTGAAATTCACCTTACCCAGCACATAGGCGGGAGCGAGTGCCGGAGGAGTTATGTATGAAAACACCGTCACCGAGTCGGGAGTGGCATCCAGGAGCTTACGGGCAGCGCTTACTTCCGAGCCATATCGCGCCGCCCACGGGATCACACTTATAAGATGTGCGAACACCAATGCCCACACGGCCAGTGACGTGGTCTTAATCCATCGGCCCGAAGGTCGGCGCAGCCAACTGGCTGCAAGATAAAGCAGACCGAGTACCGAACAGAGCGTAGGCAGCCACGTAAGACGCTGGCCGTGGCAAAAGGTCCGCCAGATGAGCCAGCCTGCCATTGCAGAAAGCATCAGAAAAACACTCATTGGCGTGCACAGCTCGCGACGTCCGCGGGTGAACAAAGCCACTGCACAGACCGCCATGTAGCCATAAAATACCAGGTCAAACTTTAGGCCTATGGTAATCTGACGGAAACCCTTGAACATATCGAAGGTGCTCGCACGCTCGTAGGGACCTGGGGCAGTAAGCAGAAATACCAGTCCGAAAATCAGGCCCACGCACAGCGCTACGTTGACACGATTCACGTACGAGCGCCACAGCAGAGATACAATAATCATCGCCCCCAGCGCGGCACACGCAAACTGCTCGTGCCACGAGCCAAGCAACAGACCGATAAAAAAGGCACCGACAACACCGACTCGCCGCGACCGGCGCATGAACACATATAGCGCGACAAGAAAAAAGACGGTGGACGTCAGATAATTGGCTGCAAAAATCATTACGAACATATAGTCAAACCACGGCAATGCAAAAGTGAATGCAAATGCTCCGAGAGCGAACAGCAGCCAACGGCGGTTCCATACCCCCGCCAAGGCACTCCCGACGGCTATAACGATATATATATTCAATGCAAAAAACGAGGCGCCCACCCACTTCGGCAGCAACAGCAGCGACATGCCGAAGAAGTTAGCCATACGACCGTTGTCATAGCCATAGTGGTCCATGTAAGTGTCGGCATAGGATCTTAACACAGCCGCAGGATCGGACCAGTCGCGGCACAGCGGCCGTCCGTACCAGAGGTCGTCCAGAATGCACGGGTGGAGGTAGCAGATGACGCCGAAGAGGAGGGAGAGGCAGGCGGTGAGGACGGCGTAGCGGCCTTTGAAGAGGTCGGCGAATGCCACGGTGGGCGGCGTTGCGGTGGTCGGTCCTTCCATCATTTTACTGAATCATTTGGTGCCGCGGTGGTGGTCGAGTCGGCCTGAGCGGCGGCTTTCTTAGGCTTGCGGCGGCCGAAAAGCGAGTCGAAGTCGCGGCGGAACATGATGCCCACGCCCTGCGTGGTGGCCGCCTGGCGCAGATAGTAGTTCTGGTCGTTGTAGCGGTTGTAGGCCTTCAGGCGCCATGTGCCGCGCGGCGTCAGCAGGTATTCGATGTCGAAATCGCCGATAAACTGATTGGTGTTTAGCGACTTGTCGCGGTAGCCGAAGTTACCGTTAAGAAGCAGGCGGTTGTTCAGCAGCCGCGACGACAGGGCCACGTCCACCTCCACATCGCTGAAGTCGCCGCGGTCGCTGCGCAGGTTCGGCGCGATGCTCCAGTTGTCGCTCAGCTTGCCGAGCATGTTGGAGATCTGGCTCGAGATCGTCGAGGCGGCCACGGAGAATATCTCGTTGCCCTTGGTTGTCTCGCCCATATAGTCGGGGGTGTAGAAGCGGTTGAGCGCCAGCAGATAGATTATCTGGCGGCTCATCATGTCCTCGGTGGAGATGATCGACCGCACCTTGCGGTAGGTGTCGCTCTGCAGCGTCGGGAACCGCAGGTCGAAGTTGATGTCGGGCTGCCGCATGTCGCCTGTCACTTTCAGCAGGGCCTGCACGGGCACATTGGTGCGGTTGAGCTCGCGGTCCTGGGTGAACGACTCGTCAAGATCACTCAGGTTGGCGTTCAGCGAGTACACGGCCAGCAGATTGAGTTCGGCCGAATACGGATCGCCCTTGAAAGTGATGGAGCTGCCCGGCTCTATGGTGAAGTCCTTGATGATGATGTCCTGCAGGGTGAAGTTGTAGCTGCCGCGGTCGAGCGTGTAGGTGCCGCGCATGCCCAGCGAGTTGTCGCTTGAGTCGTACTCCATGGTCATGTCACCGGAGCCGTAGGCGCGGATGCGGTCGCCGCCCACGGGGTCCATCACGATTATCAGCTCGGCGTCGGGAGTGATGTCGACCTTGATGTCCATCAGATAGTCCGACGGTCTGTCGGCGGCGATGGCCGCCTGACGGGCCTGGTATTCCTTCACCACTGCCGGGATATCGTCCACGGCCATGAAGCGTTTGTCGACGTCGACCTCGGTGACGTCGTTGAAGGTGATGAACGAGTACTGCTCGGCGTCGAGGCGGTCGCTGAGCACGAACGTGAAGGTCGAGTGCGGGGCCGTGGACATGTCCACACCGATTTCCACAACGCCGGGGCGCCCCTTGACGGTGGCGCCTCCGTTGCCGTAGATCGTGCCGTACCAGTCGGGGTTGAGCTTGCTCGTGACGTTGTAGCTCAGGAAGTCACGGGCGTCGGTGACATTGAACTCGAACACGGGCGAGTGGAAATAGTCGTGGCGCAGCCAGCCGTTGAGCATGGCCGTATGGCCGTTGACGTCGCGGATGGTGATGTCGTCCAGCTGGATCAGTCCGGGTCGGATGTGGATGGAGTCGGAAGCGCTGTACCACGTGTTGGTGAAGTCGATCTTGAGCCGCAGGTCCTCGGCATAGACATCGCCCGTGAGATCGATATTCTTGAATGTGCCGAACAGGCGCGCCGTACCCGACACATAGCCCTCGACATCGCTCGTGAATGCCTCCATGAACGGCTTCATGAACCCTACCCTGATGTGGGTGGCGTCGAAATTCAGGTCGAGCGACTCGGTGAAGGGGAATATGTCGCCGTCGATGCGCGAATGCCGCCCCTCGGGATTTGTTATGTCGGCATCGAGATAGAACGACTTTCGCTCGTTGTTCCACGACGCCCTGACGTCGGCGGCGCCGAGCGTGCAGTAATTGTAGCCGATGCTGTCGACGTGCAGGTTGTCCGTGGCCAGATACGGCTCGGGCGTGAACGCGCCGGTGGCGGTGAATCTGCCGCTGGCGCGGCCGCCGATGAGTGCCTTGTCGATCTCGAGGGTCTCGAATATCGAGGCAAGCTCTATGTCGCGCAGGTCGATGGCCATGGTGTCGCCCGGCTCGGCCGAGGCTATGCCGTCGATACGGATCGACTGGCTGCCCGACTCGAGCGCGAAATTATCCACGGCCAGGCGGCTGTCGCACCAGTTGATGGCCGAGCGGCCTATCTGCCATATGTTGTCGCCGAAGTTGATCTGGCCGGGATTGAACACAGTGTTGGCGCACAGGTCGCCGTGCTCGCCGCGCGACAGCTCGGTCGAGAAGTTGATCACGCCGTTGAGCGGTATCTTGCGGTCGAGAGTCCAGTCGATGCGGGTGTCGAAGCGGTTGTTGCTTCCCGCGATACCCAGCACAGCCGTCATGGGGCCTTTCTTGGTGGGAACGTGCGAGGTGGCGTATACCAGCGAACGGTCGTCGGCCGTATCGATGTAGGCGGTAATCACCGTCTGGTCTATGATCTTGTCGCCCTGCTGCAGATAGGGAGCGTCGACGGTGAGCGACGCTCGCCCCGACGGTCCGCCGACACTTCCGGTGATGTCGACCGGATAGATGATCTGCACGGGCAGGCGGAAGAATTCGGAGATCGCCTCGGCATTCGACAGCGTCAGATCGAAAGTGAAGTCGTTGACTGCCGCATCTGCCGGCAGCGCGCCCGGCTCGATGACGTCGGGTACTATGTCGGCCACCATGTCGCGCAGGGTCACGGCGAGAGTCGACGGCGCTATGTCGCCCTCGATGGTGCCGTTGAGGCAGTCCGACGCAATCTCGATGATGTCGGCCGAACCCGAACGGTCGAGCTGCGCCTCGAACGATTCCAGGCGCAGGCCGCTTCCTGCCGAGTCCGTGTAGGCCACGGACTTCAGAGCCACCGAGCCTTCGAAATCATCGGCGTGCGTACCGCCCAGGTCGGCGCTCAGCCGTCCGCTCAGGCTGTAGCCCGGCCGTCCGCAGCCCAGCATCATGTCGGGACGCATCCGGCGCAGATCCATGTCGGCGCGGAGCACCTTGTATCCGTGGCCGGGAGTGGCCTCGGCGGTCAGTTCAAGCCCGAGAGCCGGGTCGTCGGCAGTCATATGCAGGTTAAGGGCCGATTCGGAACTGTCGTAGGTCCCTTCGGCCACGATGCCCGTGTAGGTATATCCTTTCCATCCGAGGCGGTCGACCGCAAGGACGCCGTCGGCACGCACTGCGCCGCGGCCGAAGTAGCCGCGGCCGTCGAGAGTGGCGTCAAGCGCACCGGCCTGCGGATTGCCCGTGGCTGCGGCAAGGTCGAAGTTGCTGATGCCGGCATGGCCGTCGAAACTGACTGAGCGGTAGCGGTCGGCGGTAGTCACGGATCCCTTGAATTTCAGAAGTGCGCCGCGGGCGCGGGCCGTGAAGTCGAGATGCGCGCCCGACATGTCGCCTGTACCGCTTCCGTGGAAGGTCAGATCGCCAGTGCGGCCGGCCAGCCGTCCGAGCCCGGGGTTAAACCGCGCAAGCAGAGGGGCCGTGTGCGCCGCCGGAGCCTCGACATCGAGGCGCAGCAGGTTGAATTCCAGCGAGTCGGGGCGGTTGAGATTGGCTATGGCTCCGGCTGTCTCGATTTTCAGGCCGCCGTCGTCGATCAGTGTCAGGCGATTTATATTGACCTGACGCATCGAAGCGCTGACCGAGAAGTCTATATCCACCACCCGGTCGATGCCGCCCATCAGCGGGACGAAATAGCGCAGGTCGGCAGTGGAGATGCGGGCCGGAGCGAGGGGCGACAGCTCCACCGAGCGGGTCTGAAGCACCTCGGCTATCGATCCGTAGCCGTTGATGCGGATTCTGAACGGTTTGAGCGACAGACTGCTGCCGGGCAGTTCAAGCGCGAACGACCGCAGGCTGATCTCCTCGGGCGTGGCCAGCACATCGGCCGACAGACCGGTGAGCGTGAAGCCCGAACGCTCGCGCAGCGACAGCGATTCGAGGTCCACATCCCAGCGCTCACGGGTTCCCTGGCGGACATAGGCATGGAGGTCGAGGTCCTTGATCCCGATATGAGCCGGATTGAAACGCCCGGCTACAGTATCAGGTTCCGACAGGATGTCGTAGTTTAGACGGCCGTTGCGGATCACCACGGTGCCGATTTTCAGGTCGAACTCCGTCGGCGGCTTTGATTTGTCGCGCGGTTTCAGCCGGTCGATGATGGGCTGTATGTTGAGCGGCGCGCCGGGGGCGGTGCGGTACAGATTCACGCACGGCACGTCGACGACAGCATAATCGAACTCGAGCCGTCCGCTTTTGAGAAAAGTCCACAGTTCGAAGCGGGCCGATACGCGGGCAGCCTCGAGCGCCGCTACACCGGCATCATCGCCGACTCGCACGCCGGTCACCGATACGGTATTGAACGGATGATATGTCACGCGGCCGATGCTCACATCGGTGCCGAGCAGTCCGCTGAGCCGGGTGCATGCCACCTCGCGCAACTTCTCCTGGGCCCACGGCGTAGATATGACAACATAACCCCCGGCCGGAAGCACCACAAGCAGCAACAGCAGCGACACGGCCACTGCCCGTACTATTTTGCGCAACTTTTTCATAAATCGGACAAAGTTACGCAAATTTCACCAATCCCCTGCCCTCCCGGCGCCAAAATTTTCACGGGCACCGGGTGAAACGAGAATCCTACTCTCAACTGGCAAGTGCAAAATTATCGATTTGTCGGAAGAATACACTTTT
>CABRGT010000038.1 GCA_902470475.1 uncultured Porphyromonadaceae bacterium
TCGCCGAGTTCTTCAAAGTTATTGCCTAATTTTGCACTTGCAGGTAGAATCTGCGAGGAAGCGCGACTCAGAAGTCGAGGCGGCGCAGCCTGCTTTGGGCGTAGCGGCGTGAGCAGCGGTTGAAGTGCCACCACTCGCTCTGAAGTGTGGTGAAGCCTCCGGCTTTCATCACGCGACGAAGCAGCAGCCGGTTGTCGAGCTGGGCGCGGCTCAGGCGCCCTGTGCGCAACATTTCGGTCTCGGCCTGTCCGATATGTGCCTCGGGTCCCAGATGGTCGACGGGTGTGCCCATGTCGAGTTCGCGGCCGCAGCTGTCGGTGAGCGTCACGTCCACGGCCATGCCATAGTTGTGCTGCCCGCCCCCGCGCGCCGGATTGCTCACATAGCGGCTCTTTGGCGTGCCCTGCACGGTCTTGAACATGCGTCGCTGCACGCTCATGGGCCGGGCGGCGTCGCATACCTTGATGTGCATGCCCGGGTGCAGGCGTGTCAGCTCGCGCTGGGCCGCGGCCAGCGATTCGGCCGCCAGCGGATGCAGCCACGCGCCGGTCAGGTTGCCGTACAGCCGCTCACCGGTGAAGTTGTCGGTGCGCGCGTACATCAGGTCGACGACAATATCCGGACACAAGGTCTGCGCGTCGACCATACCGGCCGCCGCCATCCGTGCGTTCTCGTCCGTCACTGCCGGTTCGCCGGCTGCCGCTCCGATTGCGGCCAGCGTGGCCGCCGCTATGATTACCGTTCGTTCCATACTGGCAGATTTATGCACAAATTTTTGCGTGAAATGGAATTATGTCGTACCTTTGCAGCCGTCAAGCGCGTGTGGCGTAATTGGTAGCCGCGTTAGACTTAGGATCTAATGTCTTCGGACGTAAGGGTTCGAGTCCCTTCATGCGCACGAAAGCCGGACCTCTGCGGAGGCCCGGCTTAATTGTTTGTCGTCACCGGGCATCCGGATCATTTTCGTGCCGGATCGCAGGTGAGTCCTACGCCCAGTCGCTTGAATATCTTGTGGTCGACCTCTCCGAGCATTACCGTGGAGTGGGCCTGGCAGCCGCGCAGGGCGGGTAGCTCGCGCAGGGCGCGCCGGCAGTTGTCGTCGTGCGTGCTCAGCACCGACAGCGCCACCAGCACCTCGTCGGTGTGCAGGCGCGGATTATGGCCGTTCAGGTAGTTGAGCTTCGTGTACTGTATAGGCTCGATCATGTGCTGCGGTATCAGCTTCACATGGTGGTCGATGCCCGCCAGATGCTTCACGGCATTGAGGATCAGTGCGGCGCTCGGGCCCAGCAGATCGCTCGATCCGGCGGTGATGACGGTGCCGTCGGGCAGCTCGATGGCCGATGACGGCCGGCGCGTCTGCTCGGCGCGCTCGCGGGCGGCCACCACAGCCTTCCGGTAGCTCGTGTCGATGCCGGCCTGCTTGAACAGCAGGGCTATCTTCGACACTTCCTGCTCGTTGCCGTCGGCGCGGGCCATCTTGTTCAGCGCCGTGAAGTAGCGCAGGATTATCTCGTTTTTGGACGCCTCGCGGCACACCTCATCGTCGCTGATGCAGAAGCCCACCATGTTGACACCCATGTCCGTGGGCGATTTGTAGGGATTCTTGCCGTATATGCCCTCGAAGAGTGTGTCGAGAACAGGGAATATCTCAATGTCGCGGTTGTAGTTGATAGCCGTCTCGCCATACGCCTCGAGGTGGAACGGATCGATCATGTTCACGTCGTTGAGGTCGGCCGTGGCGGCTTCATAGGCTATGTTGACCGGGTGCTTGAGCGGCAGCGACCACACCGGAAACGTCTCGAACTTGGCGTATCCGGCCTCGATGCCGCGCTTGTGCTCGTTGTAGAGCTGGCTCAGGCACACGGCCATCTTGCCGCTGCCCGGACCGGGCGCCGTGACGATTATCAGCGGCCGCGTCGTCTCGATGTAGTCGTTCTTGCCGAAGCCCTCATCGGAGTCGATCAGCGCCACGTTGGTCGGATAGCCTTCGATGCTGTAGTGGCAGTAGGTGGTGATGCCCAGGCGGTGCAGCCTCTCGCGGAAAGCCACTGCGCTGCTTTGGCCGTTGTAGTGGGTGATGACTACGGAGCTGACCATGAATCCGCGGCTCATGAAAGCCTCGCGCAGGCGCAGCACATCCTCGTTGTATGTGATGCCCAGGTCGTTGCGCATTTTGTTCTTCTCGATGTCGCGGGCCGAGATCACTATCACTATCTCGGCGTGGTCGCTGAGCTGGCTCAGCATCTGCAACTTGCTGTCGGGCTGGAATCCGGGCAGTACGCGCGCCGCGTGATAGTCGTCGAATAGTTTTCCGCCTAATTCCAGATATAGTTTGTTGCCGAACTGAGCGATACGTTCCTTGATGTGTTCGCTCTGTATCCTGAGATATTTCTCGTTGTCAAATCCAAGCTTCATAATGCCTGCAAAGTTACACAATTTTTGCCGAAAACCCGCGGCCGCTCCTGCCATTTCCTTCAAAAAAAGAGGGGCGCGGCCATTTGCGTGCCGCGCCCCCGCTATTCAGAGCTTAGGAAAAATCTTCAGCTGATCACCATCCGGGATTCTGAGTCAGTTCTACGTCGTGCTGTTTGTAGATCGTGATCTGATCGGTCGGGATAGGATAGAGGTACTGACGGTTGTTGAAGATACGTTCCTGGCCGTACGAGCAGTCGAGGTAGTTGGGATCGGCTGCTGATACTTCGGCGGGTTTCTCGGACAGCATCGAGATGTTTGCGCCCTGTACGATCTTCGGATACTTCTGGGTGTCCATGTGGTCGAGCATGTGCCAGCGGATGAGGTCCCAGTAGCGGATGTCGTCATCCATCATGAGCTCGTTGCGGCGGCAGCGGCGGATTTCCCAGATAAGGCTCGATACGTTCACGTCGTTGGCCGGATCGTTGATACTGCTGAGCAGAGCTACGGTCGGAGCTACGGTGAAGCCGGCGCGGTCCCACAGAGGTTTCATGTACTTGGTCAGATCGGCATCATTGAGTGTACCGAGTTCAGCCTTGGCCTCGAGGATTGCCAGGTAGAGGCGGGCGCCCCAGAACAGGGGAGCGCAGGTGTACGAACGGTTGGCCGAGGTGGCGTCGGCGTTCGATACGGTGAAGTTGTCATACTTCGACACTGCATAGCCGGTCTTCGACCACATGGGGGCGGTGTTGGGACCTGCGTAAGCGTAGCCTGTGAAGGCCAGGCACGGATAGGTGGTCATGGCCAGGCGCTGGTCGCGTACGTCGAGCAGTTTCTGGATCGACACGTTCTTGCCGTCGGCGGTCAGTTCACCCTTGTCGTCGGTGGGCAGGGTGCCGTTCAGCAGCAGGAAGCTGTCGAATGCGTCGCGGGTGATACCGGCGATACCGTCGGATGCCGAGCTGTAATCGATGGTCGAGTGCATCAGCACATCGATGACATAATTCTTGCAGAAGATGATTTCGCGGTTGTTCATGATGCCGCCGTAGCCGCCACCGCTGCTCTGGAACGATTTGTACAGCGATGTGTAGTCGTCGACAGGAACGTATTTCGATGCGATGGCTTCACCGGCCTTTACAACTTCGCCGAAGAATTTGGCGGCGCGGGCATTGTCTTTCTGGTGATACTTGGCATAGCTGCCTTCATACAGACAGATCTCAGCTTTCATGGCCTGGGCCATGTCTTTCGAGAATTTGTCCTTGACTGACGTGGCTGCGATGTGCTCAACAGCGTAGTCGAGATGCTCGAGTACCTTGTCCATCACTGTATTGCGCGATGTACGCGGTGCGTATAACGCATCTATTGAGGTAGGATCAAGAGCCTCGTCGATCAGAGGCACGTCGCCGAACTTGCGTACCAGATCATAATACTGGCGGGCGAGATACAGGCGAGCCTGTCCGATGAAGTCTTCTTTCACCGACTGGGCGAGAGTTGAATTCTCTACGCCATCGATGATCAGATACGCACGACGGATCTCGGTGTACGATGCGCTCCAGCTGCTCTGTGTGGGAGTGGCCGTGAGGTTGCGCCAGTTGGCGAAAGTCGTACGGCCGCACTGGTCGTCGGTGGTCCAGGTGAAATAGAAGTTGCCCGAGCCTGTGCCGTTGCCGTAGCCCAGAAAGTCTTCATAGAAATAATTTATTTCATTCTGAACGTTATTTACGTTGTTCCAGAAACCGGGATTGTTGGTCTGGGTCGACAACGGGTAGCGGTTCTCGTCCAGGAAGTGGTCACAGCCTGTCAGGGCTGCGCCGGCGAGCGCCACTGCACTTATGATTAATATCTTTTTCATTGTTTTCTAAGATTAGGTGTTTAGAAAGTAACCTGAACGCCGAATGAGAATACTCGCTGCAGAGGCACGGTACGTCCGTATGTGCCCTGGCCGCCGTTTGCGCCCTGTGCGGTGCTGTTGGCCGACGAGTTCATTTCGGGGTCGAGCATGTATTTGCCTGCGCCGTTGTGCAGGAAGCATACGTTGTCGGCCGAGAAGTATACTCGGGCACGCTGGATGAGGGCCTTCTTGGTGATCTCTGCGGGCAGTGTGTAGCCGAAGGTGATGTTCTTCAGTCGCAGATATGCAAGCGAGGTCAGGTAGCGTGACTGGGGATAGAAGTTGAACTTGCCCTGGCCGATGTTGGAGATGCGGCCTGTGCCGTCCGAACCCGAGAACATACGCGGGTAGGTGTATCCCTGGTTGATGTCGGCTTCCGAGATGTAGCCTGTGGAGTTGTCAATATCGATCTTGTTGTAGCTGAGCTGGTTGGTGAATGTGCCGTAGCCGCTCTGTACCATCGGGATGATAGTCGAGCCGGTAGCCCACATATCGCGCTTGCCTACGCCCTGGAAGAACAGGTCGAGGTCGAAGCCCTTCCATGCGCCGCCCAGGTGGAACGAGTATTCGTAGCGGGGCAGAGCGTTGCCGATAACCTTGAGGTCGCCGTGGTTCTTGAGCGAGCGGACGGGAACGGGAGTCGAGTTCGGGTCGGCCTTGGCTTCCTCGTAACCGGCCTGGCCGGGAACATAGGTCTTGCCGCCAAGTTCGATCATGTCGGAGTTACCCCAGTTGATGACGCCGTCGCCGTTGAGGTCGGCGAACTTGATGTCGCCGGGGCCGTAATGGAATGTGTCGCTTTCGAGAGCGCTCTGGTCAGCGATGCCTTCGTTGGGAACATAGCGCTTCTTGTCGGGATCGTAGGTCATGTCGTCCATTGTGAAGTAGCGGTCGGTCTCGAAGCCCCAGATGTCGCCGTAATAGGTGTCGGGGGTGAAGTAGCTGCTGCCCGACGAGCCGCTCATTGCGGGATCGTAGCCGTAGATCAGGCCGGTAGCGTTGTTCCACTTGGTGATCTTCGAGCGGGCGTCGCCGATGTTGAAGTTGGCGTAAACATCCCATTCGCCGAACGAGTGGTTCCACGACAGCGAGAGTTCCCAGCCGCGGGTGCGCAGTGTACCGTTGTTGCTGCGGGGCGAGGACGCACCGAGAGTCAGAGGCAGCTGCTGGCCGAGGCCGATCATGTCCTTGGTCTCACGGTTGAACCAGTCGAAGCTTACGTTGAGCGAGTTGTTCAGGAAGCCGAGGTCGAAGCCTACGTCGGTGGTGATGATGCGTTCCCAGGTCAGTGAGTTCGATACAAGGGTAGGCATGCCGGCTTCGGTAATCTTCTGGTTGCCGTCGACCCAATGCACATTGCCCTGAGCGATCTGCGAGATTGTCGAGAGGAACATGTTCGAACCGATGTTCTCGTTGCCCACGTGGCCGTAGCTGGCGCGGATCTTACCGTTGCTCCACCAGTTCTTCAGAGGCTCGAAGTATTTTTCTTCAGAGAAGCGGTAGCCTGCCGATCCCGAGGGGAAGAATGCCCACTGGTCGTCGGCGCGGAAGCGGCTCGAACCGTCGTAGCGGCCGTTGAATTCCAACAGATAGATGCCCTTGTAGTCGTAGTTGATACGGCCGAAGAAGCCTGTGGTGGCGCGGGTCCAGTGCGAGGCGTTCACGTTGTAGGTCGAGCTGTTGGTAAGGTTGATGTTAGGCAGGCTGTAGTCGAGCAGGCCGTTGCGCTGTGCGTAGTGGTAGCGATATTCCTCGCGTTCGCCGGTCCAGCCGACCATCACCTTGAAGTTGTTGTCCTTGACTGACTTGCTGTAGGTGGCGAAGATATTGGCTGTCCACAGATTGTCGCGCGAGTTGCTCTCGGCTGCGTAAGTGGCGCTCTGGGCGTAGTTGGTCCAGGTAGCGGGCTGGGCGCGGCCGGATACCCACTGCGAATACATGGTGAACGGGATGCGGGCGTCGTCGCTGTTCATGTCGCGGAGCTGATAGGTGAAGTCGGCCTGCAGCTGGAGTCCGGGCAGAAGATCGGCGATCATATAAGCCTGCATGCGGGTCTGGGCGGTGGTAGTATTGCCGTTGTAGCCGTTCATGCGGTAAGTGATCTCGTTGCGGAAGCCCATCTTTTCGCCGTTCTCGTCTACGAGGTAGCCGTAGTTTTCGAACTGCGACGGGAAGCGCCATACGTACTGGTAGGCGTTACGTGCCGAAAGGTGGGGCGATGTGTAGGTGCGCTGCGAGAAATTGAAGCGTGCACCTGCTTTCAGGAAGCTGAATATCTGGGTTTCGATCGATGCATTGGCCATGTAGCGCTTGAAGTGGTCGGGATTGTAGTTCCACAGACCTTCGCGGCTGTCATAGCCGAACGATGCACGGTAATTCGTGCGGCCCGAACGGCCTTCGAGGCTAACATTGTGCTTCTGTGAGAATGCCGTGCCGAACAGAGTCTTGGCTACGTCCCAGTCGGCGTACGACAGCCATTCGTTCGACTGGAAGCCCTGGCTGTAGTCCCAGCCTTCCAGGCCTGCAGGCATAGTGCGGTTGTTGGGGTCGGGGCAGTAGTAGTCGCCGACGTTGTTCCAGTTCTGGAACTGCTGGAGTTCGACCAGCGAGGTGTATTGCTTGCCGCCGTGCTGGCGCTGCCAGGCCTGTGCGAAGGGAAGAATTTCATTGTAGTACATACCGAAAATTTCCTGGTCGCCGCCGGGGTTGGTGTTGTCCATGGCGAGAAGCAGGTTGTTGACGGTGGTGTTGAACTCGGGCAGGACTGTGGCGCGGCCCCAGCCGAAGTTGGCGTTGTACTTGACGGATACGCGTTCTTCCTTGTTGGCTGTCTTGGTGGTTACCAGAATCACGCCGAAGGCAGCGCGCGAACCGTAGATGGCCGACGAGGCTGCGTCCTTGAGAACGGAGATCGATTCGATGTCGTCGGGATTGATGAATGAGAGGTCATCGACAACGACGCCGTCGACTACGATCAGAGGTGATGAATCGTGACCGTTCGACAGAGTACCTGTACCGCGGATGTTGATCGTGGGATTGTCGGCGATGGCACCGCTGGCCATTGTGATGGTCAGGCCGGGCACAGCGCCCTGAAGAGCTTTGGCCACGTCGGTGGCGGGACGTGAGTCCATGGCGCGGGATACGTCGACCGTGGCGACGGCGCCCGTCAGGTTGGCGCGCTTCTGCGAGCCGTAGCCGATGGCCACGAGTTCGTTGAGCTGCTCGGTGGTCGGCTGCAGGTACACGGTCATGCCCTGCGCAGCCTTCACTTCCATTGTCTTGTAGCCGATGTAGCTGATGGTCAGGGTGGCTCCCGCCTGGATGCGGATGGTGAAGTTACCGTCGAAGTTGGTAGCTACCGCATTGCTTGAGACACCTTTTTGTACAACACTGGCGCCGATGACCGGCTCGTTGTTTTCATCCAGGACCGTACCCGTTATGGTCACGGCCGCCTGACTCTGCGTTTGGGGCTCCGGAGCGGCATACGCTGCGAAGTTGCCGGTCAGCGGCATCCCACAGGCCAGAAGCAAAGTCACAAACAGATGTTTTCTCATAAAATTTAGTAAAGTAGGTTTTTTAAATGCTTTACCCTCCGGCGGCTTGCTTAAGGCTTTCTCGGGGCGCTGCGTTATTTTAGTTAGTTTTTGAAGTCGGGTTATGTACGGAGTTCCGTTTTGTTAATGTGTTATTATCAGGAGGTTTGTTTCAGGATTATTGGTTAGCTTTGTTAAGTAATTTTATCATATCGCGCCCCTCCGGGCCTCATATGACGGCGCTAAATTAAGAAAAGTTTTTTAAATCGGGTTTATATTAACAATTATTAACAATATGTTATAAAGCATATTTTTATAGCTTCGGGTGGCCGACCTGTCTATGGACGCTGTTGTGGCTGACAATTTGTCACCGGCAAACTATTGTGGCACGGCGCTTGTTATATTTATCAGAAAAGAAAAAATCAAGTCTAAAAACCTACAAAAAATTCGGCTATGAATTTTAATAATTTCACAATCAAATCGCAGGAGGCTATCCAGAAGGCGGTCGAGATCACACGCTCGTCCGGGGCGCAGGCCATCGAGCCGGTGGCGCTGCTCAAGGCTGTGATCGAGGAAGGCGAGTCGCTGGTGAAGTTTATTTTCCAGAAGATTGGCGCCAACGCCGCAGGTGTGGCCCAGGCGGTCGACCGCGAGATCGACGCCCTGCCGCGGGTAAGTGGCGGCGAGCCGTACCTGAGCCGTACTTCGAATGACGTGTTGCAGAAGGCTCTCGACATCGCCAAGAAGCAGGGCGACGAATACGTCACTCTCGAGGCGCTGCTGATGGCGATATTCGAGATCGATTCTCCCGCCTCGAAGATACTGAAGGATTATGGCCTGGGTCGCAAGGAACTCCAGGCTGCCGTCGACGAGCTCCGCAAGGGCCGCAAGGCTACCGACCAGAGTGCCGAGGAGACGTACAACGCATTGTCGAAATACGCCATAAATCTTAACGAGCGCGCCCGATCGGGCAAGCTCGATCCCGTCATCGGCCGCGACGAGGAGATCCGCCGCGTGCTCCAGATCCTGAGCCGCCGTACCAAAAACAATCCCATGCTCATCGGCGAACCCGGCACGGGCAAGACGGCCATCGCCGAAGGTCTCGCCCACCGCATCGTCCGCGGCGACGTCCCCGAAAACCTGCGCACCAAGCAGATCTATTCGCTCGACATGGGCGCCCTCGTCGCGGGTGCCAAGTACAAGGGCGAGTTCGAGGAACGCCTCAAGGCCATCGTCAACGAAGTCACCGGGGCCGACGGCGAGATAATATTATTTATAGATGAGATCCACACCCTGGTCGGCGCGGGCAAGGGCGAGGGGGCCATGGATGCCGCCAATATCCTCAAGCCGGCCCTGGCCCGCGGCGAACTGCGCAGCATAGGCGCCACCACGCTCGACGAGTATCAGAAGTACTTCGAGAAGGACAAGGCTCTTGAGCGCCGCTTCCAGAAGGTCATGGTCAACGAACCCGACGAGCTCAGCGCCATTGCCATCCTGCGTGGCCTCAAGGAACGCTACGAGAACCACCACAAGGTCCGCATCCGCGACGAGGCTATCGTGGCGGCTGTCCAGCTCTCCGAACGCTACATCACCGACCGTTTCCTGCCCGACAAGGCCATCGACCTCATCGATGAGGCCGCCTCGAAGCTCAAGCTCGAGATCGACTCCGTGCCGCAGGCGCTCGACGACATCACCCGCCGCATCGCCCAGAAGGAGATCGAACGCGAGGCCATCAAGCGCGAGGGCATGAAGGAAAAGGTCAAGGAGATCGAGAAGGAAATCGCCACCATGCGCGAGGAGGAGAAGGAATACTCCGCCAAGTGGAAGGCTGAAAAAGACCTGATCAACCGCATACAGCAGAACAAGATCGACATCGAACAGCTTGGCTTCGAGGCCGAACGCGCCGAACGCGAAGGCGACTACGCCAAGGTGGCCGAGATACGCTACTCGCGCATCCAGGCCAAGGAGAAGGAGAACGCCGACATACAGGAACAGCTCAAGGCCATGCAGGGCGACAAGGCTCTGATCAAGGAGGAGGTCGATGCCGAGGATATCGCCGATGTAGTGTCGCGCTGGACCGGCATTCCCGTCAACAAGATGGTCAAGAGCGAGCAGGAGAAGCTGCTGCATCTCGAGGACGAGCTTCATTCGCGCGTCGTGGGCCAGGAGGAGGCCATCGCTGCCATCGCCGACGCCGTGCGCCGCAGCCGCGCCGGCCTCAACGACCCCAAGCGCCCGATCGGCTCGTTCATATTCCTGGGGACCACCGGTGTCGGCAAGACCGAGCTGGCCAAGGCCCTGGCCGAATATCTGTTCGACGACGAGAACATGATGACCCGAATCGACATGAGCGAGTATCAGGAGAAGCACACCGTGTCGCGTCTAGTCGGAGCGCCTCCGGGATACGTCGGCTACGACGAGGGCGGTCAGCTCACCGAGGCCGTGCGTCGCAAGCCTTATTCGGTAGTGCTGTTCGACGAGATCGAGAAAGCCCATCCCGACGTGTTCAACATCCTCCTTCAGGTGCTTGACGACGGGCGCCTCACCGACAACAAGGGCCGCAACGTCAACTTCAAGAACACCATTATAATAATGACCTCCAACATGGGTTCGGCGCTGATCCGCGACAATTTCTCGAAAATGACCGAGGAGAACAAGGCCGAGACCGTCGAGAAGACCAAAGAACAGGTGCTCGAGATGCTCAAGCAGACCATCCGCCCTGAGTTCCTCAACCGAATCGACGAGATCATCATGTTCACCCCCCTTAACCGCACGGAGATCGAAGAGATCGTCGGACTGCAGATCCGCGGCATACAGAAGATGCTCAAGGCGTCAAGCGGCATCGAGCTGCGCGTCACCCCCGAAGCCCTTTCCTTCCTGGCCGACGAAGGCTATGATCCGGAGTTCGGCGCCCGCCCCGTCAAGCGGGCCATACACCGCCTGGTGCTCAACCGCCTGTCGAAAGATATCCTTGCTCAGAAAGTGTCGCGCGACCATCCTATCGTGATCGACTACGACAAGGATGCCGACACACTTGTGTTCCGCAACTGATAGTTTTTTAATATTCTGCCGGCGGAGTGAACCAATCCTCACTCCGTCGGTTATTTATAGTGTAGGCTGCCTTGCGGAGCAGCTGCGCGTTCAGTTAGTTAATTTTCAAAAACACACATGTTCTCTTACCAAAACTCAAGATTATGAAAAGACTGCTTTATCTTTTTATTTTTGCACTGCCTCTGTTGGGCTTCACATCATGCAGCGACGACGATGACAATCCCGATGTGAACTTCATCATCGACATCTCCGGCGCTACGTACGTCGACGGTACCATTTACGTCGTTCAGGGCGAGACGTTCAATATCGACGCTGTCAAGGTCGTCAACAACGAACCCGGCAAGGCGGCCCTCCTCACCTATGTGGAATACTTCTGGGACTATCAGCGCCTGGGCACCACGGCCAATGCCGCCGATAATTTCGCATTCGAGATCTTTGTCAGCGAAGACACGCCGCTTGGCGGCCACCTGCTTGAACTCTACGCGCCGGTCTATGCGGTCGACAAATCGCCCGCCAACGCTTTGCTGGCCTATGACGTCGAGGTTGTGGCCTCGGCCGACGACCTCCCCGAAGGCGGTGTCACCAGCTTCACGGCAATCCCCCGTCTGAAGGATACCGACAGCAAGTAATGCGCCGTCAAAGTCAATATACATAATACAGGCACGGGCCGCGGCCCGTGCCTGTATGTTTACGGTCTGCATTTAAAAAATTCAAAACCCCGGCGGCTTGCGCTGTCGGGGTTTTGCTTGGGCGAGTAGCGAATCAGGGAATCGAACCCTGGTCTCCACCGTGAGAGGGTGGCGTGCTAGGCCACTACACTAAATCGCCGTTTGATGTTGCAAAGTTACGCCTGTTTTCCGGTTCTGCCAAATATTTGACGTAGTTTTTTTAGTTAAAAAACGTTACTTGTCTGAGAGCCGGACTATTCTGTCTTCGCCAAGAAGGATGCGTCCCTCCTTGTAAAGGTGTCCGATCGCTTTCTTGAAGTCTTTTTTGCTGCATCCGAGCGCGGCGCGGATATCAGCCGGGTCGGAGTTGTCGCTGAGCATCAGTGTGTGCTGGGGCGCACGGTCGAGTGCGTCGAGAATCCGTTTGCAGGCGGCTCCCATGCGGTCGACCGCAGCAGGGCCGGCCGAGAGATCGATCTTGCCGTCCGGGCGCACGTATTTCACGTGTGCTTCCACTGTCTGGCCGATCTCAAGTGGGCGTCGCAGCTCGTTGTCGTAGATCATGCCCCAGTGCAGATTGTCGACGATGACGCGGTAGCCGATCTCGCCGTGGCTGATCACAAGTGCGCTCACGCGCGTGCCCGGGCGATAATCGGCCGGAAGGTTTCCGAGAAAGCGTTCCAGCCGAGCCGAGGCGACCGGACGCTTCGTCACGTCGTCGAGGTAGACGTATACCGGGTAGATGCCGCCCACGGCCATGCGTACTTTCTGCTCGGAGTAGGGTACCAGCAGATCTTTCATCACGCCCCAGTCAAGGAACGCGCCGGTGCGGTTGACGTCGCGCACCTGCAGGAAGGCGAACTCGCCTACCGTGGCATATGGCGTGTCGGTGGTGGCCACGGGCCGGTCCTCGCCGTCCGTGTATACGAATACGCGGATTTCCTGTCCGGGCGCCATGCTGTCGGTCACATACCGGCGCGGCAGCAGCACTTCATGCCCGTCGCCGTCGGTCAGATAGAGGCCCGGATCGGCTTCGCGGCTGATCCGCAGGTCGTTGTATTTTCCTATAGCTATCATGTCAGTAAATTGTGCTCAAAGTTACGGATTTTTTCATAGAATAAACAATCAGCGGGCGGCTGTTGGCAAAAAAAAATGTAACTTTGTGCGCGAAATAAACAGAATTTCAGATATGGACAGCCCCGATATAATCAGAAAGGCCTTTCCGGCCCTCACCGACCGTCAGGCCGGGCAGTTCGCGCAACTCGGCGATCTATATGCCGACTGGAACGCCAAGATCAATGTCATCTCGCGCCGCGACATTGACAATCTGTATGTGAACCATGTGCTGCATTCGCTCTCGATAGCCGCATTTCTGGGCGACGTGATGCCGGGCACAGCTTTTATGGATCTCGGCACAGGCGGCGGCTTCCCGGGCATACCGCTGGCCATCTTTTATCCGCAGGCGTCGTTTCATCTGATCGACCGCATAGGCAAGAAGCTCAAGGTGGCGGCTGATGTGGCCGCTGCGGTCGGACTCGACAATGTGACGTTTCAGCATGGCGATACCGGCGAATGCCACGACGAATTCGATTATGTGGTGTCGCGGGCCGTCATGCCGCTTGACCGCCTCGTCAAAATCGCGGCCCGCAACGTGGCTCCCGGGCGCCGCGAGGGCAACCGCTACGACAACGGCATCATCTGCCTCAAAGGCGGCGACCTGGCCGACGAGTCGGCCGGTGTCGCTTATCCGGTAGCCGAGTACGATCTCAAAGAGATCATGGCGCCCGCCGTGTTTGATACGAAAAAACTCGTCTACGTGCCTGTCGGTTCAACAAAAAGCCGCCGCAGACGTTAAGTGGATAAGAAAGAACCGTCATGTTAAATATCAAGCAATTCGTATTCAATCCGTTCGGCGAATGCACCTATGTGGTGTGGGACGACAGCTCGCGGCAGGCGATCGTTGTCGATCCGGGCATGAGCGATGCCGCCGAGCGCGACCGTCTTGACACATACATAACCGACAACCGCCTCGAGGTGACAGGCGTGGTCAATACCCACATGCACCTCGACCATTGCTTCGGTGCCAACCATGTCCGCGACCGCTACGGCGTGCCGGTCCGTGCTCATAAGGCTGATGCCCCGCTGGGCATGGCGCTCGACGAGCAGGTGCGCCGGTTCGGCCTGCGCGGGCTGGGTGGCAGTGTGGAGGTGGATGTGCCGCTTGCCGATGGCGACACTATCGTGCTGGGCGATGAAAAGCTGGAGGTCCTGCACGTGCCTGGGCACTCACCCGGAGGCATTGCGCTCTACAGCCCCGCCGGCCGGTTCGTGCTCACGGGCGATTCTCTGTTCAAGGGATCGGTCGGGCGCACCGATCTCGAAGGCGGCGACTATGCCACACTCATCAGGGCGGTCACGTCGAAACTTATGGCGCTGCCCGACGACACACTCGTGCTTCCGGGCCACGGCGATTCCACGACCATCGGCGAAGAGCGGCGCTCGAATCCGTTTCTGTGATGGGTGTCGGCTTTTTATGGCCGATAGCTATTGTCGAATTCAGGAAATTTCAGCCGGTCAGAGGCGGTCGAGGCCCAGCGGGTCGTACGCGTCCCAGTCAGTGCCCGCCGCCGGCTGCGTCTTGTCGGTGCGGCGGCACACGTCGGCGAGGAATGTATTCATGCCGAATGCCTCGATGGGATTGACGAGCTCGTTGCGTTCATTGAATATTTCCAGCAGCCCTTTTGCCGCGGCTCCGGCTTGGGCCAGGCGCCCGGTACGCAGTAGCGCCATGACAAACATGGCGTAAGCCACGAGCATATTTTCGGGGCGCCGGATAGTACCGTCGTTTTCCGATGCGGCAAACGTTTCTACCACAAGCTCGTATTGTCTGTGACGGAACATCGCTTTAAGGGCCAGGTAATCGTGGTTGAGCGGCTTGCCACTTTTGGCCTCGAAAGTCCGGTGGATCTGAGCAACGGTGAGATCGTCCTTTGCCTCGTAGGCGGTTGAGGCCAGTGACAGCCACAGCTCGCGGTCGGTCTGGCCGGCGTCGTACAGCCTTTCGAGCGCGGTGCAGATGACCGGATACATCCCGGGTGCGTTGGCCGATATGGCTTGCTCGACAAGGTCCGGCATGTCGTCGATGTAAGTCAGCAGGCTTTCGTACATGTCATGGATCAGAGTCCCGTCGTCGGCTCCGGTAACGGCACTGATCACAGTGTCGATCGTGTCGGGGTCCTCGGGTCGCAGGGCGAAAATCCTGCGTGCGGTCCCGGTGAATTCTTCGGTTCCGGCCTTGAGAAGGCTCAGCCTTACCGCCAGTGAATCAGCGCTGTCGGGATCTATGGCCAGGGCCAGGTCAATCGAATTGAGGGCTTCGTCGGCGAGGCCCTGCTGCGCCTGGATCTTGGCCAGCAGGCGCCAGTAGTCGGCGCAGTATGGATCGATCTCCGTAAGCTGTTCGAGCATCTCTGTCTCGAGATCATAGCGGCGGTCCATCTCGGCCGATGCGGCCAGCTCGTAGAGCAGAGTCGGGAGGTAGTCGACCTTCCGACGCAGCAGGTCGATGTGGCTGAAGAGCCAGTCGTTAAGGCCCAGGTCGGCGGCCAGCTGTACGAACTGTATCACTTCCTCGTCCGTCACAAGCCTGTTTTCTTCGAGATACTCCGCCAGCCGGGCTTCGGCCTCTTCGGCAGTGCCGGTGAACTTGCCCATTTTCAGAATCTCCCACAGCGGTTCGTTCACGTCGGGGTTGTCGTCGAGAAAATCGTCGAACGACCGGTCCGTGAAGCTCCTGTAGTAGATCGCACGGCGCTGAAGCAGTTCCGACGAGTCCGGGTACAGGCGCGCGCCCAGAAGCAACGCTTCCGTGCGCAGGTAGTCATCGCCCTGGTCGCCGCCATAGTCGAAGACCGACACGAGTTCTTCCTCGCTGTAGTAGCGTTCGCTGATCGGTCGTCGCAGATCGGCCCGGAAGCGTCTTGCGAGTTCTTCGTTGGGATTGCTGTTGGGATCCTTCACTCTTAGTTCTGTTTCTGCACTTTTTCCCAGGTGTCGCGCAGGCCGATGGTGCGGTTGAACACCAGATGGTCTGCTGTCGAGTCTGTGTCGGGAGTGAAGTAGCCGATGCGCTGGAACTGGAACTTCATGCCCGCCTGTGCGTTGGCTGCCACGTATGGCTCCACTTTGATCTGCTTTACGGTCAGAGAGTCGGGGTTGAGCATCTCGCGGAAGTCGCGGTCCGGTTCGGCTGCCGGGTTTTCGACATCGAACAGGCGGTCGTAGAGGCGCGCTTCGGCGTCGACTGCCGTTGCGGCGGCCACCCAGTGCAGTGTGCCCTTGACCTTGCGGTTGGCTCCGGGCATCCCGCTGAGTGTGTCCGGATCGTAGGTGCATCGGATCTCGGTGATGTTGCCTTCGGCATCTTTCACCACATCCTCGCACTTGATGATGTAGGCGCCCTTGAGGCGGACTTCGCCGCCGGGCGCGAGGCGGAAGAATTTCTTGGGAGGATTCTCCATGAAGTCGTCGCGCTCGATATAGAGTTCGCGCGAGAAAGGCATTTCGTGCATGCCGCTGCCTTCCTGCTCGGGATTGTTCTCCATCGCTACTGTTTCCGTCTTGCCTTCCGGATAGTTGGTTATCACTACTTTCACGGGGTTGATCACGCCCATCACGCGGGTGGCGATGCGGTTCAGGTCATCGCGCACAGCGTGCTCCAGCAGCGACACCGAGTTCAGAGCCTCGTACTTCGTGTAGCCGATCGTGTCGATGAAGTTGCGGATCGACGCCGGAGTGTAGCCGCGCCGGCGCATGCCCGAGATAGTCGGCATTCGCGGATCGTCCCATCCGGCCACGAGGCCCTCCTTGACCAGCGTCAGCAGCTTGCGCTTGCTCATCACGGTGTAGGTCAGGTTCAGGCGGTTGAACTCTATCTGGCGCGGGCGGTAGCTCTCGTCGGCCAGCTCGTCCACGAAGTAGTCGTAGAGCGGGCGGTGGGGTACGAACTCAAGGGTGCATATCGAGTGGGTCACGCCCTCGAAATAGTCGCTTTGGCCGTGGGCGAAGTCGTACATCGGGTACACTTTCCACTTCGTGCCCGTGCGGTGGTGGGGATGTTTGATGATGCGGTACATGATCGGGTCGCGGAAGTGCATGTTGCTCGACGCCATGTCGATCTTGGCACGCAGCACGCGCGAGCCTTCCTCGAACTCGCCCTCGTTCATGCGCATGAACAGGTCCAGGTTCTCCTCCGGCGTGCGGTTGCGGTAGGGGCTTTCCGTTCCGGGTGTGGTGGGTGTGCCTTTTTGGGCGGCGATCTCCTCCGAGGTCTGGTCGTCGACGTATGCCTTGCCTTCCTTGATCAGGCGACAGGCCAGGTCGAAAAGCTTCGGAAAGTAGTCGGATGCGTAATATTCGCGATCGCCCCAGTCGAAGCCGAGCCAGTGTATGTCCTCGCGGATCGAATCGACGTATTCCACATCCTCCTTCACCGGGTTGGTGTCGTCGAAGCGCAGGTTGCACGTGCCGCCGAACTTTTCGGCGACTCCGAAGTCCATGCATATAGCCTTGGCATGGCCGATGTGCAGATAGCCGTTGGGTTCAGGCGGGAAACGGGTGTTGAGCCGTCCGCCATTCTTGCCGGCCTTCAGGTCGGCATATACCTCTTGTTCCACAAAGTTGAGTCCCTTGGATTCAACTGTCTCATTATCTTTGATTTCGGCCATAACTATATGTGTTCGTTTTGTTCAACCCGCAAATTTACGAAAAATTCGCGATTCAGCCAACAGCAAAACGCCGTCCGCCGCCGGGTCTGCACCGGTTGGCGCTCCCGAAGGCAATCGGCTCATAGCGGATTTACTAAAATATAGGCCAATTAAAGGCCTGATTTTACAATTTGTAGGTGAAGCAGCCGTCGGTGGTGGTTACGTGCACGATCACCGGTCCGGCCGGAAGCGCATCGGGATCGGCGGCGCGGCCCGTGAGGTCGAATGCAGCGACGGCGAGCACTTCGAGGCCGGCGGAGTCGATGTGCAGGCGGCTGTCGTCGCGGCTCACGCGCGGCCGTGCGATGGCTTCGGGCAGGTCAAGGGCGCCCTGACGGAGAATCTTGCGCAGGCCTGCTACGGCGTCGATCATGCCGGCGCCCGAGCGCGGGTCGGCCGGGTCGAGACCCTGCTGTGAGGCCGTAGCGACAGCTGTCTCAAGCAATTCCGCTGGCGTCAGCGTCGGATCGGCCTCAAGCCATAGGGCGAAGATGCCGGCGGCGTGCGGCGATGCCATCGATGTGCCGCAGTCGGTGATGAAATAGTTGCCCTCGGTGGTGCCGCGGGCGTTTACGGCCGACATTTTCTGGGGAAATTCGTTCAGATAGGCGCGGCTGGCCGCGGAGACGACATAGGCTCCGGGAGCGCAGAAATGGGGCAATGCGCGTCCGTCGGCTGTCTGTCCGTACGACGAGAAGGCGCTCACCGTTCCCGTCGTGACGTAGTCGGTCCACTCCGCCGTGCCTCCGGAGAGGAGGGGAGCCGTGTCGCGTGTGGTGGCGGATCCTACGCAGATGGTGTTGTGGCCGCAGGCCATCGAGCTTATCGACTGGCTGTTGTCGCCGCGGTTTACGAAAGCCTGCGCGGCGCCTACCGGATCGAGAAACAGCAGCTCGCCGTCGGGAGAGAAGTCGACGTGCGTGCCGGACTCGCCGTGGAGGTTCACGCACAGGTAGTAGCGGGCCCAGCGGTTTTCGTTGATACGTTCGTTCACGGCCAGATTGAGTCGCATCAGCAGGTTGTAGCGTCCGTTTTCACTGCTGATCTCACCGGCGGCCACTATGTCGCCGCTGAAATAGCGCGCGAAGCCTGGGTCTGTGGCGGCGTCTATCACCGAAACGGACTCACCTCCGATACGGTCGGTCTCATATACAAATTTCCGTTCGAGCACGTCGAACACGGAGAATGATACTTCGAAAGGCCTGCTGTCGCTGCTCCAGCCCTCGCAGTGCCCGGGCAGGTAATTGTAGCCCCAGTCGACATGCTCGCTGATCATTGCGGTGACCGTCGGCTCCTCCCGTGTGAAGGTGTGGTGGATGCCGATGAATGTGGAGCCGTCGTTGCCGGCCGAGAGCAGCACCGGCACTTCGGCGGCGCAGCGGTCGAGATACTGGCAGAATAGGTCGGTGCCGTCGCGCGGGCCCAGGGCCGAGCCGAGCGACAGGTTGATCACGGCCGGCTGTCCGTGGTCGCGGGCGTAGGCTATGATGTCCTCGACGCCTGCCAGAATGCCGGTGTCGTACAGGGTCGATGTCGTGGCGTATATGTCGGCGCCGGGGGCGGTGCCGCGGTAGGGAGTGCCGTCGCCGCCACCTGCCATGATGCCGGCCACATGCGTGGCATGGTATTGCCGGGGATTGTCGGTGGTGTATGCTGCAATTTCGGAGCCGGTCAGACGCGTGACGGTAGCCAGGGTGTCGTTGATGTGGGTGAGGCCCGCGACGCGGGCGCCGAACGTGGCGTGTCCCGGATCGAAGCCTATGTCGGAGAATCCCGCCACGACTCCGCGGCCCGTGAAGGGCTGCTCGGATACGCGTCCGTCGATGACGTCCGCGGCACCGGTGGCGGCAGACGCCCGGTCGAGCAGGGCGCTTGCCGGCCGTCCTGCCGAAGCGCGTCGCACGATATTCAGATCTTCGATCACATCTATCTTGTCGGCGGGAATGTAGGCCAGTGCCAGCTCGTCGCGGTGGTGGAGCACGATGATGCCTGCCGCTTCGAGTTCACCGACGTCGGCTCCTTCGGCAAGTTTCAGGATCATTGGAATGTACCGTTGCGTTTCCTGTGTGGTGCCGTCTTTCGTCCGGCTTTTTGATGCGAGGCTTTCGTGACTGTTCAGGACGATGCGCGCCATCG
>CABRGT010000039.1 GCA_902470475.1 uncultured Porphyromonadaceae bacterium
CGACACGGTGCGGCTCGGCGTCGGACGCGAGGGCGAGCCATACGAGGCGATCGGCCGCGGTCCGCTCAACATCCACTGCCTGCCGGTGCTCCGCGACGCGGCCGGCGGAATAGGGACGCCGACGTCGGACAACGACCGAACCAAACTATCGCCCGAAACCACGGCACTGCTGATGACGATCCACCTGTACGACGGACCGGCCGACGCCGATGCCGTGGAGCAACTTACGCGGCGGCTGCTCACGGAGTATGCCGACGCACGCAACATTTCATTCACACGTTATACACGATAGGCATGGAGATTCTGAAATTCTTCGGCGACACCGTCAATGACCGCCACATAGCCAGCGCCGCCCGCGTGCTCGACCAAGGCGGCATCGTCATCTATCCGACCGACACGCTCTACGCCCTGGGCTGCGACGCGCTCGACAACCGCGCCATAGAGCGTCTGTGCGCCGTCAAGGGTATCAACCCCGACAAGCAGCTGCTCTCGATCGTGTGCGACGGCATCTCCATGGCCTCCGACTACGCCCGTATCGACAACCACGCCTTCCGGATGCTCAAGGGCAGTCTGCCCGGGCCGTTCACATTCATCCTGCCGGCGTCGACGCGCCTGCCGAAGGTGTTCAAAGGGCGCCGCAGTGTCGGCATCCGCATCCCGTCCAACGGCGTGGCGACGGCCCTGGCCGCCGCCCTGGGGCGGCCGGTACTGACCACTTCGGTCGCAATCGACAACGATGCCGAGGCCGTTGAACCCGAATCGATCGCCATGCATTACGCCGGGAAAGCCGATTTGCTGCTCGATGCCGGCGCGGGCGGAACGGTCCCCTCCACGGTTGTCGACCTCACCGATTCTTCAGCCCCCGCCGTCGTGCGCAAGGGTGCCGGAGAGCTCATCTTCTGATACGCGCCGCGCCCGACTACATCTCAAACCTTATCGTGTCGGAGGATGTTGATATAACTGTATCGAGGCCCGATGTTCCGAAAGGACCCGATACGATAATATGAGAGATGAAGTCATAAAAACATTGCGGTGGCTCAGGCAGGCCTTCATCAGAATGTCGATGTCGCGTCTGGTGACTTTCGGGTGCAACTCCAAGGTGCCCGAACGTAATATAGCGCTGGGTTATCTGTTCTACATAATCGTCGGGTTCGTGCTTATCATACTTCCGTGGTCGCACCGGACCGGCGGATATAATCTTGTCGACGATTTTTTCACGATCGTGTCGGCAGTCTCCACCACGGGCCTTGCGACGGTCGATGTGCCGGCGGTGTACACGCCGTTCGGCATGACGGTGATCCTGCTGATGATACAGACGGGAGCGATCGGGTATATGACTGTGAGTTCGTACATAATGCTGCATCTGAGCAGGCGGATGACGGACCGCAGTTTCAGGGTGATGAGTTCGTCGCTGCCTGTGCCGCAGGGCGTGAGCATGCGCAGTCTGGTGGACAATGTGGTGCATTTCACCTTTATCTTCGAACTGGCCGGCTTTGTCGCTCTATGGATCATATTCGGCAGCCTCGGCGTGGATAGTCCGGCGTGGAGCGCGCTGTTCATAAGCGTATCGTCGTTCTGTACGGCCGGTTTCAGCACTTTTCCCGATTCGCTGTGTGCGTTTCAGAACAATCTGCCGGTCAATATCACGGTGGCTGCGCTGAGTTTTGCGGGCGCCATGGGTTTCATCGTGATCACTGACTTGAGAAACAAGTGCTTCGACCGGCGGTACAGGATCACGTTTACGACGAAGGTGATACTGGTGATGACGCTGTCGCTGACGCTTCTGGGGACGGTCGTGCTGACCGTATTTCCGGCTGCCGACCAGTCGGCGTCGCTGCCGGTGCGCGTCCTTGAGTCGTTTTTCCAGACAATGTCGGCGATGACGACTGTAGGCTACAATACATTCAACCTGGCCACGCTGATGCCGCCGGCAGTACTTGTGCTTTCGGTGATCATGTTCATAGGTGCGTCGCCGTCGGGTACCGGGGGCGGTGTGAAATGTACCACCGTGTCGGCTGTATATGCCTTCGTGATGTCGAAGCTACGTGGCGACCGCAACGTGACCCTCGGCGGCAACCGGCTGCCCGATTACCGCATCAACTCGGCCCTGGCCAATATCATAGTCTACGGGACGGTGCTGCTTGCGGGAGTCCTGCTGCTGGTCATATCGGAGAAGTTCACGCTGTTGCAAGTGCTGTTCGAGTGTGCGTCGGCGCTGGGTACGGTGGGCGTGAGCCTCGGCATAACTCCCGAACTGAGTGTGTTCGGAAAATTCGTGATCATAGCGCTGATGTACATCGGCCGCATAGGCGTGCTGACCCTCGGTGTGGCGCTGTCGCCGCATGCGTTGCGGACGGACAGGCGGCAGTCGGACATAGCGCTGTGAGCCTCGGCGCGCATCTGTACGGCGACGGCGTGAAAGCCCTTCCGGGACTCGCACGCCGTCGCTGGATTATTCTGTAAGGTCAGATGTCGGCCACGAGTGGCGGAAGGGGATCGCCGGCGGCAGCGAAGATGGCTGCGCGGCGCTGCTCGAGGGCGGCGATGAGACGTCGCTTCTTGCTGTCGGTGCCGATGGAGACTTTCAGTTCGGTGCCGTCGCTGAAGAGGATCTTCATCCAGGCCATGAATACTTTCTGATAGCCCGTGATATTCCAGATGGGGTAGTTGCGGGTGTTGTAGGCCTTGTCGCCCAATGATCCGATCATGGCAGTCAAGACGGCATTGGGGACGAGCGAGAAGGTGTCGTCGTCGACGACGACCTTGCCGTTGGAGAGGTTGAACGTCTTGCCCCAGGTGGCGGGGAATGATTCTTGCGGGAACTGCATGGTTTTCGGGGGAGTACCGTTTTTATAGGTTTTCGGGACGGAGACGGCGGACGGTCTCGGCGGTGCGCCAGAGTTCGCTGTCGTGCATCCGGCGGAGCTCGTCGTTGAGGCGGTCGCGGTAGTCGGGGGCCGAGTTGGCGTCGATTGCGATCTGCGCCTCATGTCCTGAGCGGACGCTTTCGTAGAGCCGCTCCATTACGGGCTTGATAGCGTCGTGGAACGGTGTCATCCAGTCGAGTGCGCCGCGCTGGGCTGTTGTGGAGCAGTTGGCGTACATCCAGTCCATGCCTTTGGCCGCGAACAGGGGCATGAGCGACTGGGTGAGTTCCTCGACGGTCTCGTTGAAGGCTTCGGAGGGTGTGTGGCCGTGTTCGCGCAGGGTCTCGTACTGGGCGAGGAACAGGCCCTGGATGGCGCCCATGAGTGCGCCGCGCTCGCCGGTGAGGTCGCTGACTGCCTCGCGGGTGAAGGTGGTCTCGAAGAGGTAGCCCGAACCGATGCCGATGCCGAGCGCGATGGTGCGGTCGAGGGCGCGGCCGGTGTAGTCCTGCTCGACGGCGAACGATGCGTTGATGCCGCGGCCTTCGAGGAAGTGGCTGCGGACGGTGGCGCCGGACCCCTTGGGAGCGACCATGATGACGTCGACGTCGGCCGGAGGCACGACGCCGGTGCGGTCGGGCCAGGTGATGGCGAAGCCGTGGGAGAAGTAGAGGGCGTCGCCTGCCTTGAGGTGCTCTTTGATCACAGGCCACTGCGAGATGACGGCCGCATCCGAGAGCAGGCACATGATGATGGTGGCGCGCTCACAGGCCTCGGCGATGGAGAAGAGCGACTGGCCGGGCACCCAGCCGTCGGCCACGGCTTTGTCGTAGGTCTTGCCGGGACGCTGGCCGACGATGACGCGGAAGCCGTTGTCGCGCAGGTTGAGGCTCTGCCCGGGACCCTGGACGCCGTATCCGATCACGGCGATTGTCTCGTCCTTGAGAATCTCGCGGGCTTTGTCGAGTGTGAATTCTTCGCGTGTGACGACGGTCTCTTCAACGCCGCCAAAATTTAATTTAGCCATAGTATGTGATGTTTTTTTATCTGTCGCGGTAAGTTATCTGAACTGCGGCGGCGCGGCGACCGTCGCTGTGAATTTCTGTGGTGACGGCGCCCCCGGCGGTGGCTGAGGGGCCGGTGACAAGCTCGGCGGCGGAGCCGAACCGGCATTCGTGCTCGAATGCGGCTTCGAGGACCGCTATGTCGTGCGAGTCGTAGAAGTCGAGCGGCTGAAGGTTGATGGCGGCTTCGAGGTATCGCACCGTGTTGACGTGGCGGTTGAAGTCGAAATCGGTGAACCGGAAGGCGTAGGGCGTGCGCGCGGTGTCGGCACCGGGTGCAATGGTGAGAGCCCGGCACTTGCCTACGGGACATGGCCGGGGGGCTGTCGGGAACGATTTGCGGTCGAGGCGCGTCAGGTCGGCCATACGGCGGGTGTCGGTGTCGATGGCTACCCATACCGAACGGATGTCGGCCACGACTTCACCGGCGGCGTCGGTCATGACGAAGCAGCGGTCGCTGAAGTATTTGTTGTAGCCCTCGATCCAGGTGGTGAGGGTGTAGGTCTCGTTGATGGCCGGGTAGCGGCGCACTTCGATGGCCAGGCGGGCGAGTACCCAGCCCAGCCGATGCTCCGACAGGTTGGAGTAGCCGATGCCGAGAGCGTTGGCGTGGAGCGTGGCGGCCTCGATGGCGCGTGCGGCAATCAGGGTAACGGGCATCAGTCCGCGGGCGTCGGTCTCGCCGGCGGTGAGGAAGCGGGTGATGCTGAATATTTCGTCGGTGGTGTCAGTCATTGTTCTGTTTGAGCCGTTGCTGGCGTTCGTTCTGTTTCTGAAGGAATATGTCGATGTGCTCGACAGGCGAGTTGGTGACGCTCACGCGCCCGGAGCGGACGAACTGGCGGATGTCGTAGCGGCGGAGGCAGTCGAACAGCGCCTCGGTCTCCCACGAGTGGCCGGTCTTCTCGAAGACGGTGAATTCGGGCGTCATCTCCAGGATGCGTGCGCCGTGGGTGCGTATGATTGTCTCGAATTCGTTGCTTTCGAGCAGCCCGGGGGTCGGAACCTTGTATAGGGCGATTTCCTGATATACGATCTCCTCGTCGGTGTAGAGGCCGACCTTGAGAACCTCTATGATTTTCTCGAGCTGTCCGACGACCTTCTCCATGGTGGGGCGGTCGCTCCAGGTGGTTATGGTGAGCTTGTGGATGCCCTGCACGGACGACATGCTTGCGGTGACGTCCTCGATGTTGAGACAGCGCCGCGTGAAGATGTTGGATACGTGGTTGAGCAGTCCGATGGAGTTTTCGGAGTAGATCGTGACGGTGAACAGCTGCTTGCGGGGATTATTCATAGCTGTAGGTTTTATCGGGCGTGAGCATAATGAAGTCGACGGGGCGTCCGACGGGGGTCATGGGGAACACCATGTCGGTCGGGTCGATCGCGACATCGAGCAGATATGGGCCGTCGTGGCCGAGCATGCGGCGGATGGCATCCGGGAGGGCGTCGCGCTGGTCAACGCGCTCGGCGGCGATGCCGTAGGCGGCGGCCAGGGCCACGAAGTCGGGATTCTGGAGCGGAGTCTGCGAGAAGCGGCCGCCGAAGAACAGCTGCTGCCACTGGCGCACGTTGCCCAGGAAGCTGTTGTCCATGACGATCATCTTCACCGGTATGCGGTATTGCATGATGGTGCCGAGTTCCTGGACGGTCATCTGGAAACCTCCGTCGCCGCCGAAGTAGCAGACGGTGCGGTCCGGCACGCCGACGGCCGCACCCATGGCGGCGGGAAGGCCGAAGCCCATGGTGCCGAGGCCTCCTGACGTGATCATGGAGCGCGGTGCCGTGAAGTTGAAGTAGCGGGCGGCCATCATCTGGTTCTGTCCCACGTCGGTGACGGCAATCGTTCCGGCGGGAGCCATTTCCGACACGAGGCGCGAAACCTCGCCCATGGTCATGGGCAGGTCGCCGCCGCGGTGCAGCTCGCGGGAGTCGACATCGGCGCGTTCGGCTTCGGCGCATCGGGCGAAGACCTCGAGCCAGGGGGCGCGGGCGGCTGCATCGACAGGTCTGACCAGTGGCAGCAGGCGGGCAAGCACGTCGCGTGCGTCGCCGTGGACGGTGACGTTGGCGGCGACGGTCTTGTTGAATTCCGAGGAGTCGATGTCGATGTGAATGATGCGAGCCTGGCGTGCGTAAGAGGCAGTGTTGCCGGTGACGCGGTCGTCGAAGCGCATGCCGACGGCCAGAATCACGTCGGCACGGTTGGTGGCGATGTTGACTCCGACGGCGCCGTGCATGCCGGCCATGCCCATGAACAGCGGATGGTCCGACGGCATCGCCGACAGGCCCATCAGCGTGGCGGCGACGGGTATCCGCGCTTTTTCGGCCAGTGCGGTAAGGGAGGCCTCGGCTCCGGCGAGGGTGACGCCGCCGCCGGCGATTATCATCGGGCGCTCGGCCTCGTTGAGAAGGCGGGCGGCCCGGGCGAGGGTTTCGGCGGAGGGTGCCGGATCGGGATCGTAGCTGCGGATGAAGTTCACCCGGCGGTGGCTGAAGGCGACCATGCCGATCTGGGCGTCCTTGGATATGTCGAGCACCACGGGACCGGGTCGGCCGGTGGATGCGATGTAGAAAGCTCTGGCCACGGCTTCGGGGAGTTCTTCGGCCGACCGAACCTGGTAGGCCCACTTGGTGATGGGCGTCGTGACGGCTACCACGTCGGTCTCCTGGAAGGCATCGCTGCCGAGATACGAGGCTCCGACCTGGCCGGTGATGAGCACCAGCGGAGTAGAATCCATCATGGCGTCGCTCAGGCCGGTGACGCAGTTGGCAGCGCCGGGTCCGGAGGTGACGATGACCACGCCGGTGCGGCCGGTGGCGCGTGCGTAGCCCTGCGCGGCATGCATGGCGCCCTGCTCGTGGCGCACGAGGATGTGGCGCAGTTCGGGCCCGAAGTCGTACAGGGCGTTGTATACGGGCAGGATGGCGCCGCCGGGATATCCGAATACGGTGTCGACGCCTTCGGCCACCAGCGACCGCAGGAGCGCTTCGGCTCCGGTCATCATATTGTCGGTGTTGTCTGTTTCGTGATGAATTGTCGTCATATACTTTTCAGTACAATTTTGAAAAGGTTTTGTTCGCTCACACGAGCCGCACGGCGCCCTTGTCGGCTGATGCGGCGTTGGCCGCGTAGGCTCTGAGTGCGGCGCTTACGTGCCGGACGCGTCCGGCGGGGGGGAATGCCTCGGTGCCGCGCGCGAGTTCGTCGCGGCGCCGGCGGTCGAGCTCGTCATCATCGACGAGAAGCGTTATGGCCCGGAGCGGGATGTCGATCTCGATCAGATCGCCGTCGCGGACGAGTCCGATCGTGCCTCCTGCGGCGGCTTCCGGCGATATGTGGCCTATCGAGAGGCCCGAAGTGCCGCCCGAGAAGCGGCCGTCGGTGATCAGGGCGCAAGCTTTGCCGAGGTGGCGCGATTTGAGGTATGATGTCGGGTAGAGCATTTCCTGCATGCCGGGGCCTCCTTTGGGACCTTCGTAGGTGATGACCACCACGTCGCCGGCCTTTACCGAGCCGCCGAGGATTCCGTCGACGGCCGCTTCCTGGGAGGTGAACACGCGGGCAGGTCCGCGGAATGTCAGTATGGACTCGTCGACGCCCGCCGTCTTGACCACGCAGCCGTCGGCGGCCAGGTTGCCGCGGAGCACGGCCAGGCCGCCGTCGGCGCTGTAGGCGTGGGCCACGTCGCGGATACAGCCTGCGGCTGGGTCGGTGTCGAGTTCGCTGTAATAAGTCATCTGGCTGCCGAGTTCGGTGGTGCGGCGGCCGCCGGGGGCGGATTTCCACAGTTCGTCGGCCGCGTCACTGAATCCGGGCCTTGCGGGCACGTAGCTGTCGATGGCTTCGGCGAGTGTCAGGCGGTCGACGCGCCGGGCGGCGGTGTCGATCAGTCCGGCCTCGGCGAGGCGCGACAGGATGGTGAGTATGCCTCCGGCGCGGTTGACGTCCTCGATGTGGTAATGCGAATTGGGCGCGACCTTACAGAGCACCGGGATGCGGCGCGACAGGAGGTCGATGTCGTCGAGGCCGAAGTCGGCACCGGCTTCGTGTGCCACGGCGAGCAGGTGCAGCACGGTGTTGCTCGAGCCGCCCATGGCTATGTCGAGCGACATGGCGTTGAGCATGGCCGCGCGGGATGCGATGGTGCGGGGTAGCACGCTGTCGTCGCCGTCGCGGTACCAGGCATATGCGTTCTCCACTATCTGACGGGCTGCGCGGCGGAAGAGCTCGCGGCGGTTGACGTGTGTTGCGGGGACGGTGCCGTTGCCGGGCAGCGACAGTCCCAGGGCCTCGGTGAGCGAGTTCATTGAATTGGCGGTGAACATGCCGGCGCAGCAGCCGCAGGTGGGGCAGCCGTGGCGCTCGAGCCGTTCGACGCGGTCGTCGGGAACTGACGGATCGGCGCTTTCGACCATTATGTCGACCAGGTCGGTGGCGCGTCCGTCGACCTGTCCGGCCTCCATCGGGCCGCCGGAGACAAAAATCGTGGGTATGTTGAGCCGCATGGCGGCCAGGAGCATGCCGGGAGTGACCTTGTCGCAGTTTGATATGCACACGAGAGCGTCGGCGCAGTGGGCCCGCACCATGTACTCGACGGAGTCGGCGATTATCTCGCGCGAGGGCAGGGAGTAGAGCATGCCTTCGTGACCCATGGCGATGCCGTCGTCGACGGCGATGGTGTTGAATTCGGCGGCGAAGCAGCCCTGGCGGCGTATTTCGGCGACCACTTCCTGTCCGATGTCGTGCAGGTGGACGTGGCCGGGGACGAACTGTGTGAATGAGTTTGCGACGGCTATCACCGGGCGGCCCATCTGGTCGTCGGTCATGCCGTTGGCGCGCCACAGAGCCCGCGCGCCGGCCATGCGGCGTCCCTTGAGCGATGTGTCGCTGTGCAGTGGAGTAGACATTTTAATTGACCTTATTGGTTATCATGGCAAAAGTACAAATTCATCGGTCTCCGGCCAAATATCTGCACAAAAAACTGCCGTTCGGGCAGCAATGTGCATGGATTAAAGCAAAAGGAGGATGCGCCGCATGCGGCGCATCCTCCGAAGATGTTGTTCAGAATCGGATTACTTGCCCGAAAGCTTCTCCTTGAGAGCTGCGAGAGCCTCGAGGTCGCCCAGGGTAGCCTTTTCGATCGGTGTGGTGATGGCGGGAGCCTCTTCGCGCGGCTGGCGGGGCTGACGCTTGGCCTTGCGCTCGGCATGCTTCTCGGCGCGAACCTCATCCTCGAAGATGCGGCTGTGCGAGAGGATGATGCGCTTGGCATCCTTGTTGAATTCGATGACCTTGAAGTTGAGCTTCTCGTCGACCTTGGCCTGCGAGCCGTCTTCCTTGACGAGGTGCTTCGGGGTGGCGAAGCCTTCGACGCCGTAGGGGAGGGCAACGACAGCGCCCTTGTCGAGCATCTCGATGATGGTGCCTTCGTGAACGGAGCCAACGGTGAAGACACCCTCGAATACATCCCAGGGGTTCTCTTCGAGCTGCTTGTGGCCGAGGCTCAGGCGGCGGTTGTCCTTGTCGATAGCGAGTACTTCAACCTCGATGTCGTTGCCGACCTGGGTGAATTCGCTCGGGTGCTTGATCTTCTTGGTCCACGACAGGTCGCTGATGTGGATGAGGCCGTCGACGCCTTCCTCGATCTCGACGAATACGCCGAAGTTGGTGAAGTTGCGCACGCGGGCTGTGTGGCGGCTGCCGACGGGATATTTCTCTTCGATATTCTCCCAGGGATCGTTCTTGAGCTGCTTGATGCCGAGGCTCATCTTGCGGTCCTCGCGGTCGAGTGTCAGGATGACAGCCTCAACTTCGTCGCCGACTTTCATGAAGTCCTGAGCCGAACGGAGGTGCTGGCTCCACGACATCTCGCTGACGTGGATCAGGCCCTCGACGCCGGGAGCGATCTCGAGGAATGCGCCGTAGTCGGCCATGACAACAACCTTGCCCTTGACATGGTCGCCGACCTTGAGGTTTGCGTCCAGGGCATCCCACGGATGGGGCTGGAGCTGCTTGAGGCCGAGGGCGATGCGCTTCTTCTCGTCGTCGAAGTCGAGAATAACGACATTGAGTTTCTGGTCGAGTTCAACAACCTCGCTGGGCTTGGTCACGCGGCCCCAGCTGAGATCGGTGATGTGGATGAGGCCGTCGACACCGCCCAGGTCGATGAATACGCCGTAGGAGGTGATGTTCTTGACGGTGCCTTCGAGCACCTGGCCCTTTTCGAGCTTCGAGATGATCTCGCGCTTCTGCTGCTCGAGCTCGGCCTCGATGAGTGCTTTGTGAGAGATAACGACATTCTTGAATTCTTCGTTGATCTTCACAACCTTGAATTCCATAGTCTTGCCGACGTAAACGTCGTAGTCGCGGATGGGCTTTACATCGATCTGCGAGCCGGGGAGGAATGCTTCCAGGCCGAAAACATCGACGATCATGCCACCCTTGGTGCGGCACTTGATGAAGCCCTTGATGATCTCGTCGTTCTCGAGAGCGGCGTTGATGCGCTCCCACGAACGCGAAGCGCGGGCTTTCTTGTGCGACAGGACGAGCTGGCCTTTCTTGTCCTCGGGGTTTTCGATGAATACTTCCACCTTGTCGCCGACCTTGATTTCGGGGTTGTAGCGGAATTCGCTCATCGGTATGATGCCGTCGCTCTTATAACCGATGTTAACCACGGCCTCACGCTTGTTCATGGCGATGATGGTACCTTCGATTACTTCTTTGTCCTTGACGGTGTTGAGCGATTCGTCATACGTGCGGGTGAGTTCCTCGCGGGATTTCTCACCGACTGTCTCGCCTTTCTCATAGGCTTCCCAATCGAAGTCTACGATAGGGGTTTTGGTTTGTTCTGTCATTTAAAAAGTTAATAATAAGTTAATTATACGTGCCGACGACTCACTCGTCCGCACACTCCGGCAGGCCGTGGCCTACTTTTGCGGCGCAAAGTTAACCATTTTTTTTCACCCGCGCAACACCTTACCCCTCATTTACAATACTTTTCGTAAAAAAGTAATCTGCGCCGACAGGCCGGGCGGCGGCAGATGCTGGCTCACCGGTCCGAGGGCTGCTGCCCGCGGGCAACGCATGCGGGGCACAGGCCTTTGAGCAGATAATTGGCCGAGCTGGGCCGGAAGCCGTCGGGAATATCAACGGCCGGGACACTGACGGATTCAAGGCAATAAGTCTTGCGGCAGCGTTCGCAGAAGAAATGAACGTGCTGGTCACCGATGGAGTGGCCGGTGTGGCCGGGGCAGAGTTCATATTTTACCGACCGGCTGCCGTCCTCGATCGCGTGCACGAGATTTTTCTTCGAAAAGAGGTCGAGCACGCGGAATATGCTTGCCGTGTCGACTGTGTCGAGCGCCTTGTCCAGATCGGCGAGACTGACGGGACCGGGCGTATTCATCAATTCTCTCATGACGAGAATACGGTTGGCCGTCGGCCGCACTCCTTTCCGGATCAGGGCCTGTTCGATGTCGGTGTCCATGCTGTTGTGTTTTATGTTTCGTGTCGTTGGCCGGGTGTCCGCTGCCAGGAGTGACGTGTGTGCTGTCCGGCGCGGCATCCTGTGTCGTATCAGTCCATGGTGAAGCCGAGGTCGTCGATGACTTCGCGCACGGCGCTCATGTCGGGATGGCCTTCGATTTTTGTTTCGCCGGTTGCGAGATCGACGGCTACCGATTCGACTCCGGGGAGCTTTGCGAGATTTTTTTCGACCATGGCCTTGCAGTGGCCGCAGGTCATGCCTTTGACGGTGATTACAGTCTGTGCGTTATTCATTTTCTTTGTATTATTAGGTAAATATCTTCTTACAAGGGCGTTGATCAGCAGGATGGCCAGCACGGCCGAGCAGATGCCGGGGAAGAGACCGACCTGCAGATGGCAGGCTGTGTGACCGGCGGTGAGAGGCATCGTGAACCAGTCGCGTGGCATAAGATAATCGATGCACATGCCGATGGCGATAGCTCCGACGACGATGACGCTTAGGTATATGGCGGCCGTGCGCCTGCCGAGTGATTTGCCCACAATGATGATCGATGCGAAGTTGGCCGCCGGGCCGGCCATGAGCAGCACGAATGCCGCGCCGGGACTAAGGCCCTTGAGCATCAGCGAGAGTGCGATGGGTATTGAGCCGGTGGAGCATACATACATAGGCACGGCCACCACTACCACAGCAAGCATTGCGAGCAACGGATATCCGGCGAAGAATGTGAAGAATCCGTCGGGTATAAATACTGTTATCGCGGCCGCTATGACAAGGCCGATTATCAGCCATTTGCCTATGTTCTGTACCATCTCGACGTAGCCGTATCGGAGGGCATCGGCGATTTTTTGCAGGAAGCTGTCCGATGCCGGGGCGTCAATCGTGTCGACCTCTTCGGCGGTGTCGGCGGAGCATGCCTTGTCGTGCCGGTTCACGAGCATGCCGCCGATGAATGAAGTGACGAGCGCGGCGACAGGCCGGATGATGGCGAATGCCGGCCCAAGAAGGGAATAGGTGGCCGCGATTGAGTCGAGTCCGGTCTGCGGGGTGGCGATCAGGAACGATGTGGAGGCACCGCGCGAGGCGCCGTTGCGGCGCAGCGACACGGCTGTGGGCAGTACTCCGCACGAACACAGAGGCAACGGCACTCCGATCAGAGCGGCCTTGATCACCGACCATGCGCCCGGCTGCGACAGATGCCGGCGGTAGAATCGTCCGGGTACGAAGGCGTAGAGTATTCCCGCGATGCCGAATCCCAGCAGCAGGTAGGGCGCCATTTCGGCCAGCATATTTATAAGTGAATATATGAATTCCATCTTATGTCAGGTATTACATTAATATATAATTGATAGCGGGCGGCGTAGCCGGTCCTCTTTTCGGATGCAAAGTTAACAAATATTGATTGCAAACCGTTTGCAAAAGGAGGGCGGCGCGTAAACCACTGTGCCGGAATAAAAATCAAAATCGCCCGCATGTCAAAGACTTGCAGACGATTAAATTTAAAGATGTCGGGGTGAGAAGACTCGAACTTCCGACCTCCACGTCCCGAACGTGGCGCGCTAACCAACTGTGCTACACCCCGAGGTCGCGTTAGCGACTGCAAAGTTACGGCTATTTTCTGAAATACAAAATTTTTTTGTCGTTTTTTTGCTTTTTGTCCTTTTTGAGGCTACGGAAAGCTCCCGGACAGGGTATGGTAATTCCCGCGGGGCGGCATGGGGCTGCTTTCAGATCCGATATTTGTCTCCGCATGGAGGCCGCTGCGCATCAGGTCGTTTCGTCCTTCCGGTACGGCAATATGAGGACTATGCCTCCGGCGGCCAGTATCAGTATGACGGTGTTGCCCGTTATTTCTTTCATTGCCACGATTGTTGCCTGTAAGGTCGTCCGGGCGTTCATCACCGTGGCCGAGTATTGTCCGGCGACGTATGAGCCCATGCCGGAAGCCCGTGCGGCGGCTATGTTGCGCATATGTAGAGCCGATGCTTCCGGATTCAAGGCGTCTATGCCCCGGGCCAGCCTTGTGATGTGGTATTGCTGGCGCTCGTAGAGCCTGTTGGAGTAGACCGACGTGCCGATGACGGGCGCAATGGCATTGCGCATCCATATCATGAGGAAGACGAATGTGACGAGATAGCGCGACGGCAGACTCTTCATTCCGAACGCGGCGACCAGGGAATAGAGCATCAGGAGTCCGGTGAAGTTCAGGACGGTGGGCCAGATCATGTTGCTGAAAAGCCCTTGGGTCTGATACTGGAAATACATAATGCAGCCGGAAGCCGCCATGAACAGCAGCCCGGTGACGAACGTGGTGCGGAACCGGAGGTTTCGGGGTTATAACTTTCAATGCACTGATTTACAAAGATTTAGAGAAGTAGTAGAGAGCCGACTCACTAATGACTCATTCTGCTATTTCAATGTTCTTCTCCGAAATAATATTTCGGTATTGCAAAGTTAATACTTTATCTCCAATTATCAATGAGCCAAAGCGTTAAAAATACCTTTTACTCACGATAAGATAATTTTTCAGGCTCACGGTTCAAAATGCCATATTGCCCCAATAACCCCTATCAGCCGCGTTTGTCCGACTCACGGATGATTTGAGGATGAAATCAACGGATTTTTCGGTCTGTTTCAAATACGGATTATCTCCTTTGTCAACAGATGAACGGTCGAGGACGGGTTGGCATAAACCTCTTTATCTTTGGCGCGTGCCGCAGCATCACTTATGTTCTCAATCAGTATTCTTTTCATCGCCGTTGAAAATTCTCCTTTGGAATAAGCCGGGTCTTTGCTTCTCAAAAGAGCCAGACACTCTGACGACGATATTTCACGGTTGACATCAGCATAGTGCAGCAGAAACCAATATTCTATACAAGGATTGGAAAGCAGAAGTATGGCATCCTTTATCTTTGACAGATGAGAGAGCATACCGGGCACATCAAGGTCGAACATCAGAAATGTCTTGTCGGCTGATGTTGTAAACCTCTCCCTTTTGCATCTGTCGATATACGGCTGGGATATATTGGAATCGCTCACTCTTGCAATGATTTCAACCGGCACACGAAAACTGCGGCGCAGCAAATCAACGTATGCCGCCTCTGTTTTCCCTTCGCAGAAAACGAAGAATGTCGGATTCATTTTCTTGCCTCTCGGCTGTTTCGCTTTTCGTGCCATAGTCAGATATTTTCAAATTCGTTGACATAAGGCACGGCGTCGAAACGACCCTGGAGATATGCTTTCTCCAGATCCATCTTCTCGCGGAAGTCCTTGTAATCAAAAAGTGAATAAAGGTCACTGGAGCCGTCATCGCGCTTGTTCACAAAGAAAATCTGGTCTTTGCGGAAGCGTGTCATGTCGAGCAGATGGGTGTTGTGCGTCGTAAATATGAGCTGCGCCGACCTGCTGTTGTGGAACAGGTTGATGAGATACTCAACAAGCCGGGTGTGCAGGCTCGTTTCCACTTCGTCAAGAAACATTGTCTTATTATTGCGGACAACATCCATTACCGTGAGCATTATCCTGAACAATATTTTTGTACCTTCGGATTCTTCCGTATTGAAGTCAAACGGAAGTGAAGGATTGCGGCGATGGAATGTCGTCAGTTCGCCGTCTTTGTATGAAAACTCCACAATGTCGCTGTCGGCGGCTTTAAGGACACGAAGGACCGCATCCTTGTTATCTCCGAGAAATCTGTCTGTCACCGCTGATGTATTGCCGCGATAACTGAATACAAGCTGTTCGTTGAACCATCGGTATATCTCCTTTGCTTTGTCACGATCCATCTGGCTTGCACGCGACAGGAAAAGCGTTTTGCGTGAGGTGTTCGACGCCACATCCATCGGACGGCGTATTACGGTCGTAAACTCATATTTCTCCTTCTTCCCTCCGGATTTACGTTCATCACGGGAGAATATCAGAGCCTTCCTCCCTTTGGGATAATAGTAAAGGCTTTCGGTAATGATTTCCTCACGTGTGCAGGAAAAAGAATATTCATGTTCTATCTCATTGACGATAAAACGTATGTAGAACTCACTCGGAGCATCATCTCCGCCAAATTTGAAAGGTTTGAAACCGAAACTGTCACCCTCATTATAGTTGTGAGAATCCAGAATCATATCCACCGCAGCCTTGACAGCCTTGATTATGTTGCTTTTGCCTGATGCGTTTGCTCCGTATATCGCAATAGTCTTCAAAAGCCGTTCTCCGCCGACGCTGAATGTGTTTTCGGCAAGGGCGCGGGCTTCCTTTGTCTGTATATTGGCAGCCTGTAAGTCAAGCGTTATTTTCTCGTTAATCGAGAAAAAGTTGGTGAGAGCGATTTCTAATACCATTTCAAATGCTGTATTTGTAATTATTTTGCAAATATAACACTTTAATTCGGATTATAGACTATTCAGCCAAGAAAAAAATCAATGTTGTTTGTCCGACTCTGCGAAAACTGCGAGAGGCGTGGCTGCTCACGGTATTGTCGTCGGCTATGCCGTCGGAGTGTGACGGCGAAGCAGGCTTCACTGACACCCTCCGACCGCACACCGACTATGGGAGCCGGCTGAACACCGGCTGCCTCATACGCCTTGTGAGATTGCGACAGGGATGTCGCACACACAAGACTTCTAATCGACAGCCCGTGTTCTTAACGCCTGCTCATTGATAAGGAATTTGAGCCGCCTCGCCACTCTCCGTTTGTTACGGCCCACGGCGGCAAAGAATGTTTCGGTGCCGATCCCTCCATAAATTCCGGGGTCGTCCCCGACACATACATTGCCTTATACCGGGGCTGTCATAGCGGTTTCTAATGAAAGTATAGACATTATCATCGGTGAGAGAGTATGACATACATTAGCTTCGGGCATATTTATGGACATTGCTATTATCTTACGGATAGCATTTCTTGTATGTCTGCCGTTCAGTGTCACCCACCGGGGCGTTGCCAGCTCTATGTTTATCGCGGATTATAATCGGGGTTCAAAGTCTGTTCGCTCGGAGTTGATGAACACGCCGGGACGGGGTATTCTTTTGCATTTGTCTGAAAAAATCTCCACAGCTCCCGTTGGTCGGTAGTATTTTTTCCGGCAAGAGCCGAACATCCCTTTTTCTCCCGTCGTGAAAGTGTGTCAACGAGCGAACAAACTTCAAACAGCGATTATACGCATTAAAAAAAATATCGCCTTATGACACTGAACGACAGACATATCAACAAAACGAGCTTCACTCCTTCTCCAGCTCATACCGCATTAAAAAAGGCGGCAAGAGTAATAGGGATTATAGCAGGTTTGATTGTCGGGGTGCTTCTTTGGGCGATACTGAAACCGATTTGCCGAGGTGTTGGGTGGATAATCTCAATCCTCACGGCAGCGGGGATAATCTATTGGATAACGACACTCTAAAACATTTACGACTATGGCAACGAACACAATGAAAGGAACACAAGCGTTCCAAGACACAATCGCCCAATACCTTATGGCAAGGGCGGAAAACGACCCTCTCGTAGCGGTCAGGCTGGCAAATCCCTCCAAGACGATGGAGCAGTGTTGCGCCTATATCATCGGAGAGGTCAAGAAAAGCGGTTGTTGCGGTTTTACCGACGATGAAATTTTCGGCTGGGCTATGCACTTTTGGGATGAGCCGGAAATCGAGGTAAGCAATATAGCCACCAACTGCCAAATGGTAGTAAACCATACGGTAGAACTTACCGAGGAAGAAAAGGAACAGGCACGGCAGGACGCCATAAACAAACTCCGTGACGAGGAAATGGCGAAAATGCGCAGACCCAAGACTACCGAGAAGAAAACGACCGAGAACAATCCCCAAATCGCACAACCCAGTCTTTTTGACTTTTAACACATTACGACTATGAAACCGAGAACGAAATACGAAAAAGCGGTAATGGCACAGAGTGGGCATCTTCGCCCACTCCCGACCGCCCCACGCCGTTGGGCGTTCACCAATGCAATCAACCACTATGCCTTCCGTCTGCCCAAAGGACGCACCACTTGTATGGATTGCGGACACTCTTGGCTGATGAACGAAACCGCCGAGAGATGCACCTGCCCCAACTGCAAGGCGAAACTTAAAGTCAAGGAAACCTATGAGCGCAAATGTCGGCAGAAATCCTATTTCAACGTGATAACCACTTGTGGGGAGTATCAGATATTGCGTATGTTCCTGCTGATAGTGGAAATGCGCAAAGGTATGAAGGCATCCCCCGCCTTTCTGGAAATAGGACAGTATTGGATTGCTCCGAATGGAAAGACCTCGCTTGTGGCTATTCAGCGCACTATGGGGTGGTATCTTGACTGCTTCGCTTTCGGTTCTCCTTTTGAGATTAGAAAGGATAACGATACCTATCAGTATATCGCAGACCAGTATCTCTATCCGAAAATCAAGGTCATACCGGAACTGACACGAAACGGCTTTGACGGCAATTTCCACGACATCCGCCCCGTCAGCTATTTCTCGATGCTCCTTTCCGCACCGCAAGCCGAGACACTGCTGAAAGAAGGCAACATAAGGATGCTTAAATATATGGCAGACCACACCGCAGATGTAAAGCACTTCTGGGCATCATACATCATCGCCAAGCGACACGGATATGAAATCCCGAACCTTTCAACGTGGTATGACTATCTGCGGATGTTGGAGCGTTTCGGCAGGGATACCCATTCCCCGAAGCTGATAACTCCTTCCAATCTCGTTGAAGCACACGATGAATATGTGCGGAAAGCCAACCGCCAGCGTGAAAAGGAACGTAGAGAAGCCGACCGCCTTAAAGCGATTGAGGACGATAAGAGGTTCAAGGAACTCAAAGGTCGTTTCATCGGACTTGTGTTCACAGACAACGAGATAGAAATCAAGACCCTTGACAGCGTTGACGAATACTATGCGGAAGGCAGCACACAGCATATTTGTGTAGGCAGTAGTCAATACTACCTTAAACCCGAAAGCCTTGTGTTCTCCGCACGAATTGGTGGCAAGATAGTGGCTACCATAGAGATAGACCTAAAGACTCTCAAAGTGATACAATGCCGTGCCGCCTGCAACAAGGTCTGCGAGTATCAGGAACGTATAGAAAGGGCTATCGCAAGCCACCGAAAGGAAATCAGGGCGAGAATGACCGCCTAAATGTCTAACAAGACCTGCGTCAGCAATGGCGCAGGTCATAAAAACCACCTATTATGAACGTAACATTTGAACATCCGACCATCATCTTTGATGATAAGGTTGCCGAAATCATCATAGAGTTTGTAAACCACATTCTCTATGCCGACAGCGAGAAAACCCTGCGGCAGATAGTAGCCGATTTTGCAGACAAGTACCCCCTTGACCGCTACTTTGTCTATGGGTACGGCAGCCACCACTTATGGCTGAAACAAAGGAAGATAACCAACCCCGATATAACATTTGAATATCGGATACTGATTGTAGAATACTAAAACCGAAATACTATGGCAACGAAAATGACTGCCAACGGAGTAAGCACAACCACCACTCCCGGCACTGAACAATACGAGGTGTTTTACACCGGCTATCGCACACGGCGAAAGAAACACTATCAATACGATTACCGCCACACTGACGGAGAATTGTTCTCCTGCGTGGCTGATACTCTCAAAGAGTGCAGACAACGCCGTGATGAATGGCTGAACAAGAAAATCAACAACTGAGATATAATTTGCCAAGTCGTAATATAGCAAGTGGAGCGACCTCGTGATGAAGTCGCTCCACTGATTTTCGCTAAAAATTTCGGTGGGTGTTGCAGAACTCCATTTTAGACTCAATCAAATTAATCAAGCAAAAGCCC
>CABRGT010000040.1 GCA_902470475.1 uncultured Porphyromonadaceae bacterium
GCCCCCGGAGCCTGGCGCGCCGTGATCGACGGCGGCGAACTCCGCCTGGAAGCAGCCGAAGCCGATCTGCCCCTGGCAATGCGGCGCCTCGAGGCCCTCGGACTGTCCGACGGACGCATCGCCCCCGCCGCAGTCATCACCGACCGACCCGACTTCCCCTACCGCGGACTGATGATTGACATCGCGCGCAACTATCAGACGCCGGCCCAGCTCGACCGCATCCTGCGGCTGATGGCTCGCTACGGTCTCAATGTGCTCCACTTCCACTTCGCCGACGACGAGGCATGGCGCCTCGAGATCCCGGGCATGCCCGAGCTGACCGAAGTGGGCGGACGACGCGGCTACACCACCGACGAGACCGAATTCATGGCCCAGCTCTTCACCGGCGACGGCAATCCCGACAACCCGGCAGGCTCGTCCAACGGATACTTCACCCGGGCCGAATTCATAGCCATGCTCCGCACGGCCGACTCGCTCGGCATCACCGTCGTGCCCGAAATCGAGTCACCCGGACATGCCCGCGCCGCCATCCGGGCCATGGAAAAGCGCCTGCGCGTCACCGGCGACGACACCTACCGTCTGATCGACCCGGCCGACACCTCGGTCTATACCTCGGCGCAGTCATTCCACGACAACGTGATGAATCCGGCCATCCCGGGTCCCGTCCGCTTCATGACCTATCTGGGCGCCGAACTGCAGAAAATGTACCGCGAAGCCGGCCTCGAGATACCCGCCATCCACATCGGAGGCGACGAAGTGGCCAAAGGCGCCTGGACCGGCAGCCCCATCGCACGCCGCTACATGGACGAGCGCGGCATCACCGACGAACGCCAGCTGCACCTGATCTACGTGCGCGAACTGCTCGACGAGTACAACCGTCTCGGCATCCCCGTATCCGGCTGGCAGGAAATAGCCGTCGGCCACGACGACGAGTACAACGAGGCGGTCCGCCCCCACGTATTCAGCGTCAACTGCTGGAGCACCCTGGGCAAGCAGAATTCCGTCACCAGCCAGAGCGCACGCGCCGGATACCCCACCGTGCTCAGCAACGTCGACCACTTCTATCTCGACATGTGCTATTCGCCCCATCCCTACGAACGCGGTCTGTCATGGGGCGGCTATGTCGACGAGTTCGATGCCCTGGCCGGCTATCCGCGCAGTCTCTGCCCTGTCGACGAAGAATCTTTCAGAAACGTGATCGGCGTCTCCGGACAGGTCTTCGCCGAGACCATGCGTTCGCCCGAAATGATCGAAAGCTTCCTGCTCCCCAAGATGCTCGGACTGGCCGAACGCGGATGGAACTGCGACTCGACCTACAGCGACGCCCGCTTCAACGCAGTGATCAACACCCGCGAAGTACCCTACTGGCAGTCGGAAGGCTATAACTTCCACCTCCGCCAGCCCGGCATCGCCCTGACCGACGGCAAGGTCGTGATGAACACATCGTATCCCGGATCGCTCGCGCCCGTCATCCGCTACACCACCGACGGCTCTGAGCCTACAGCTGCATCGGCAGTCTATACCGGCCCGTTCGACGCCGCAGGCTTGCGGCAGGTGCGCGCCGCCACTTTCATCGGCGACAAGCGCTCCGTCACCTCCATCCTCTATACCGACAAACAATAATACAAATCATAACAGTCAAGTAATCAGATATGAAAAGAATCATCTCTCTTGTTCTCCTGGTGGCGGCCATGGCCTCGGCAGCCTTCGCGGCTGACCATTACTCGTTCATGGGCATTCCCATGGACGGCCGCCTCTCGCCTTTCTGCAACAAACTCGTCAACCAGAAAGGCATGCGTATCGTCGAGCGCGACGACGACCGCGGCGTCTACACCCTCTCGGGCCGATTCGCCGGCTACACCGACTGCGAGTTCTACGTATTCGACAACGACAACACCAAGCAGGTGTATCAGATCGACGTATATCTGCCCGAGCAGTCGACCTGGAGCGCGATCAAGAACCAGTACAACAAGATCGTGCGCGACTACCGCTCCAACGCCGCCTACACCTACCGCAGCTCTACCTCCGACTTCGAAGCACCCTACCGCGACGGCGGCGGCGACGAGGTTTCGGCCGTGAAGGCCGACAAGGTCGACTACTCCACCACTTTCATCGCCGACGGCGGCGTGCTTCTGATCCAGATCTCGAAGTACATGCAGGTCAAGCTCAGCTTCATGGACGTCGAGAACTATCCCTCGGACGACGACCAGCCCGTCACACCCTCCACAACCAACACATCCTCGGCCATGACCTTCATGGGCATTCCCATGCGCGGCAACATCAGCTCCTTTGCCCAGCAGCTCGTCAACCAGAAAGGCTTCCGCATCGTAAACCGATCGGCCGAGAACCACTCCATCTCGATGCGCGGCACATACACCGGCAAGGAATGCGAGGTATACGTATTCGGCTCCCAGCTCACCGACCAGGTGTGGAGCATCAACGTCTACCTGCCCGAAGTCAGCACCTGGAACGCCATCAAGCGCGAATATCTCAACTACAAGAGCCAGTTCGATTCGAAGTACACCCTTACTTCGTCCTATGACTTCTTCGCCGATCCCTACGACGAGGGCGACGGCGACGAGATCGCAGGCATCAAGGCCGACAAATGCCACTACGCAGCCTTCTACGACGCTCCCGGCGGATCGATCATGCTGAAAATCTCGAAATATATGCAGGTCGAGGTTTCCTACGAGGACGCCACAAACCGCGACATAGCCGAGCGCGAGGAGAACGGCCAGACCGGCGGCGGCTCCGGCAACTACAGCGACATCTGACCCACAGTCATCCCCTTTTGACTTCAAAGGCCGCCGAAATGAGCGGCCTTTGTCATTTTCTGTTTTGCCGTTTGGCCGATATTTGTTAACTTTGCGCGTTGAAAACACTTAGCGAATATGAACATATCCTATAAATGGCTCAAAGACTATCTCGACATAGATCTGGAGCCGGCGGCCGTGGCCGACGATCTCACTTCCATAGGTCTTGAGACCGGCTCGGTCGAACGTGTCGAATCAATCAGAGGCGGCCTGCGGGGCATTGTGGTCGGCAAAGTGCTCACCTGCGTCGAACATCCCGACAGCGACCACCTGCACATCACCACCGTAGATCTCGGCGACGGACAGCCCACGCAGATCGTCTGCGGCGCCCCCAACGTGGCCGCCGGACAGACTGTCGTGGTCGCCACAGTCGGCACGACTCTCTACGACGGCGACAAGGAATTCAAGATCAAGAAATCAAAGATACGCGGCGTGGAATCATCGGGCATGATCTGCGCCGAGGACGAGATCGGCGTAGGCTCATCCCACGACGGCATCATGGTGCTCGACGACAGCGTCAGGGCCGGCACTCCCGCCGCCGAGTACTTCGGTCTCACCGACGACTACGTGCTTGAAGTCGATCTGACTCCCAACCGCATCGACGCCGCATCGCACTACGGCGTGGCCCGCGACCTGGCCGCCTTCCTCGCCTGCCATGAACCCGCCACGGCTCCCCGCCTGAAGCGCCCGTCGGCCGAAGGCTTCAGCATCGACGATCCCGCTGGCAAAGGCGTCGAAGTCACCGTCGAGGCACCCGAAGCCTGCACACGCTACTGCGGACTGACCATTGAAGGCGTCCGAGTGGCCGAGAGCCCCGACTGGCTCAAAGACCGGCTTAACGTCATCGGCCTGCGCCCGATCAACAACGTGGTCGACATCACAAACTATATTCTCCACGCATTCGGACAGCCCCTCCACGCATTCGACCGCGACCGCATCGGCGGCGACCGCATTGTGGTCCGCAAGGCTGCCGGAGGCGACAAATTCACCACACTCGACGGCGTGGAGCGCACCCTCGACGCAGCCGACCTGATGATCTGCGACGCCTGCAGCCCCTTGTGCATCGCCGGCGTGTTCGGCGGACTCGATTCGGGCGTCACCGAGGCCACTACATCCGTATTCCTCGAAAGCGCCTGCTTCAATCCCACCTCCGTGCGCAAGACCGCACGCCGCCACGGCCTGTCGACCGACTCGTCGTTCCGCTTCGAGCGCGGCGTCGATCCTGCCACCTGCCGTCTCTACCTCGAGATCGCAGCCAACATGATCAGAGAAATCGCCGGTGGCAGGATCCTGGGCGACGTAGTCGACTTCTACCCAACCCCGGCCGAACCCGCAAAGGTCGAGCTGAGCTACGGCGCAGTCACCCGCCTGCTCGGCCAGGAAATCCCGTCCGCAACCATCGATTCCATCCTCCAGTCGCTCGAGATCGGGATCACAGGCCGCTCCGATGCCGACGGCGGCACGCTCACGCTGGCCGTACCCACCTACCGCGTCGACGTCACCCGCCCGTGCGACGTCATCGAGGACATCCTGCGTATCTACGGCTACAACAACATCGCCATTCCCACGGCACTGCACGCGTCGCTCTCGTTCAAGACCCCGACCGATGCCGCCGACGACCTGCGCCGCACCCTGGCCAACTGCCTCACCGGCGCCGGATACACCGAGATTCTAAATAACTCTCTCACGGCCAAGGCCTATTACGAACCCCTGACCGCCTATCCGGCCGACGCATGCGTCGAGCTGCTCAACCCGCTGAGCCAGGACCTCAACGTCATGCGCCAGACACTGCTCTTCGGCGGTCTCGAGTCGCTCGCCCACAACATCAACCGGCGCTCGGCCGACCTGGCCATGTACGAGACCGGCAACGTCTACGCCCGCCGCAGCGGCGAAGAGCCCACCGACGCCATGCCGCTCAAGCCCTATCACGAGCATTCGCGCATCGCACTGTGGCTCACCGGCCGCCGGCGCCCCGCCTCGTGGGACCGCCCCGCCGAGGACACCTCGTTCTTCGACCTCAAGGCGACTGTCGGACTCATCCTCACCCGCTGCGGACTCGACTCCCGCATGTACACAGTCAGGACTCCCGACACCATGCCCGACATCTACTCCACCGCACTGGTCATCGAAAGCCGCAACGGCAAGCCTCTGGGGTCGATGGGTATCGTGGCAGCCGACATCCTGCGCCGGCTCGACATCAAGCAGCCAGTCTACTTCGCCGAACTCGACCTCCAGGCCCTCACCGACATGGCCGCCAAGGCTGTCACCACCTTCAGGCCGCTGCCCAAGACACAGGCCGTGAAGCGCGACCTGTCGCTGCTGATCGACAATGCCACCACCATGGCCGACGTCGAGCGCGTAATCCGCCAGAGCGACAAGAAGCTGCTGCGCGATGTCGCCCTCTTCGACGTCTACGAAGGCAAGGGACTCCCCGAAGGCAAGAAATCCTACGCCGTGACAATAACTCTGCGCGACGACGAGAAGACGCTCAGCGACAACGTCACCGACGCCGTCATGAACAAGATCATCGCCGCACTGCGCAAGCAGCTCGGAGCCGAACTCCGCTAACCAGCAAAGACAACAATCAATCAACAAACACAACAATACTTAAATAATACTCCAATGGGAAGAGCATTTGAATACCGCAAAGCCCGCAAGCTCAAGCGCTGGGGCAACATGTCGCGCACATTCACCCGCATAGGCAAGGAAATCACAATCGCCGCCAAGGCCGGCGGTCCCGATCCCTCCACCAACCCCCGCCTGCGCGCTCTGATGCAGAACGCCAAGGCCGCAAACATGCCCAAGGACACTGTCGAACGCGCTATCAAGAAAGCCACCGACAAGGACGCCGGCGACTTCAAGGAAATCACCTACGAAGGATACGGCCCCTTCGGCATCGCCATCTTCGTCGAAGCCGCCACAGACAACAACACCCGCACCGTGGCCAACGTCCGCTCGTACTTCACCAAATTCGGCGGCTCGCTCGGCACCCAGGGTTCGCTCACATTCCTGTTCGACCACAAGTCGGTATTCAAAATCAAGCCCAAGGACGGTATTTCGCTCGAGGACCTCGAACTGGAACTGATCGATTACGGCGTCGACGAACTTGTCGACGACGAGGATGAGGAAGGCAACGCACTGATCGCACTCTACGGCGGTTTCGAGGACTTCCCCGGCATTCAGAAATATCTCGAGGAGAACGGATTCGAGATCGTATCATCGGAATTCGAACGCATCCCGCACGACCTCAAGGAAGTCACTCCCGAGCAGCGCGAGACCCTCAACAAGCTGCTCGAAAAGCTCGAGGACGACGAGGACGTGCAGAACGTCTTCCACAACATGGCTGAGTCCGACGAAGAATAACATCTCCCTTTCATATAACGCGCGCATCCGGCCCGACTGACACGTCAGGCCGGATGCGCCGCATTTCTATCCGCCAGTCTTTTCAGCTCGCCTTGATTTGCCCGGGCTGCGTGACGGCGGCGTTGCGCGGGACTTGCTTCGGGGTGGTGCGGGTCGAGGCCGGCGAGTCGGGAGCGTCGGGCGACTGGAAGAAGGGATAAGGCACGCCGAACACATCATCAATGTCTCCGCCCGGGCTGAGGTAGCCGTCCACCACGGTGTCGCGGCCCGACGGATTCTCGAACGTATAGAGCTGGAAGTACCGCAGCATGGCGGCAAGATGCTCGAATATGCTGTCCTGGATAGCCTCGTATGCAAACCACTTCGAAGTGGCCGTGAAACAGTAGACCTGGAATGGGATGCCCGCGCTGGTCTGCGGCAGCGTGCACACGAAGCAGTCGCTGTCGTGAGCTATATTCGGATTGGCGTCGAGCCACATCTTCATGTAGGCGCGGAAAAGTCCCAGATTCGTGTCAAGCGTGCCGTTCACCAGGCCGGCCGGATTGTCCACGTCGGCCACGATACCCTGCTCGCGCTGCTGCTGCCGCACGGTGATCCAGTGATCCATCATCGGCAGCTTTTTCAGATTCTCGAGCATATCCGAAGTCGCCGGCAGCACACTGTCGGCATCGATCATATAGCTGCGGCACACCCGGCGGGTGTTGCTCACCTGCATCGAGCGGAAATTCGTGAACGAGCCGCTGACCAGGCTGTATGGCGGCAGCGACGTCGTGGTCTTGTCCCAGTTGAGCACCTTGACGGCCGTCAGATTCACTTCCTGCACCGTGCCGTTGGCATCAGTGCCGTTGACCTTGATCCAGTCGCCCACGTGCAGGCTGTCGTTCTCCGACAGCTGCACTCCGGCCACAAGGCCCAGGATACTGTCCTTGAATATCAGCATCAGCACGGCGGCAAACGCACCAAGCCCAGCCAGCAGCGACGCCGGCGACTTGTCCACGATAATGGCTATCACGATGATGACGGCCACTATCCACAGCACACCCTTGGCCAGCTGCGCCAGCCCCTTGAGCGGCAGTTTGCGCTTGTTCTCCTTCGTGTCGACATGCATCCATATGGCCACCACCAGCGCCGAGAATGCCTGCGTGGTGACGAACACCACGTAGATCAGCGTCACCTTGGTCAGGATCGACGACAGCGCGTCATGGGCCGATAGCGTGAACTGGATCAGTATCAGAAACGTCAGCGCCGGGATCATCCGGCACAGTTTGTTGAAGAAGCGTACTTTTGTCAGCGAATTATACGTATCGGAGTTCCAGCGGCGGGCCACCTGCTCGCACACGGCGAAGATTATCCACTTGGCCACATAGCCAACCACCAGCGAGATGCCCAGCACCACGGCAGCGTAGAGTACGGTGACCACCGTGATGTTGTGCGACAGGCCGACATATCCAAGTATCCAGTCGACAACGTTCATTACAAACACCGCTATCGTCTTGGACGAGCCGGTGTTGTCGCCTATGAAACGGGTTATGTCAGTAGTGGTGGCGCAATGCAGGATTTCGTACGGTTGGATCATGATGAATGAGACTTGCTTTAAGCCGGATTAATACCGCGGCTAATAATAAGACAACCCCGCAGCCCGCAGTGTTCATCCTCCCCGCAAAATTTTATGATCCGAAGTTATTTGCTAACTTTGCGACCTGATTCAGCACAAGCCGACTATGACAGCCAAAGAATTTGAGAATCACTTCAGACGGCTCTACCTGCCGCTGGGCATGTACGCTCTGCGGCTGGTCGACGATGCGGACGCGGCCGAGGACATGGTGCAGGAAGCCTTCATGAAGACATGGCTCTATATCGGCGACGGTGGCGAGATCAGCAATTTTACGGCATTCATCTACCGTGCCGTGCGCAACACCTGCCTGTCGTACCTGCGCGACCGTCATGAGAAGCTCGGCGAAAATTTCATTCCCGACGTGGGTGAGGAGGAGATCGACACATCATTCCGCGACGCCCGGATCTGGAAAGCTATCGACGCGTTACCCGAAAAATGCCGCGAGATATTTCTGATGAGCAAGCGCGACGGCCTTTCCAACGAAGATATAGCCGATGAACTCGGCATTTCCGTCAAGACTGTCAAAAACCAGATGACCAAGGCGTTCAGCCGCCTGCGCGAAGCGCTCTCCGACGGTCACAAGCCCTTCTTCCTGCCTTTCCTGTAATTTTTTTGCTCGCCGCGTAGGACCTTTCCGCGCATTCCGGGTCTTATGGGTAAAAAACATTCATCATCATGAAAAGAACAATTCTGATTTTACTCGCGGCCACCACCATTGCAGGAGTGGCCGATGCTCGCCAGCCACGCCGCGGCTACCGTGGCTTCTTCGAATGGACCAGCAGTGTCCGATCGGAGAAATTCGGAGAACTAAACATCAACGGCAGTCTGACGACCGCACGTGAGACCACATTCTACACCGGTTTCACTACGTCACACGGATATCAGATCAATCCGATATTTTTCATAGGCGCCGGCCTGGGCATGGAGCGCTGCGGCAAGCTCGACAACTGGATCGCCCCCCTTTTCGTACAGGGGCGCGCCGACCTGCAGTTCGGCCGCTTCACTCCTTTCGTCGACCTGCGTGCGGGAGCCAATATAGCCGAAAGCGTCGGCGCATACCTTTCGCCTTCGGTCGGCTACCGGTTCAGCTGGGGCCGTAAGATGGGCGTCAATATCGGAGCCGGCCTTACACTCGCAGGCTACAAGGCCGAACATTACGAAGGCTCGTGGATCGGACCCGACTCATATGAGATCCACTACGTGGCCACCCGCCATCATATCCGCGCCTGTTTCTCATTCCGATTAGGCATCGATTTCTGATGAAAAGCGACCGGATCGATTTCATCGCACGCCACTACAGCAAAGGGTGCTTCTCGGCCACCCGCGGCTGGCGTCGCCTGGGCATCGCACAGCCGGCGCGCCTGCGACGTCTCAGGGTGGCGGCCGCTGTAGCCGCTGCTGTAGTGCTGTCGGCCTCCGCCGCTATTTTCTACCTGAATTTCCATGTGGCGAAAGCAGACCGGCCGGATGTCGAGGCCGTCACGGCCAGCCCCCTGACCGAAGTCAGGGTCATCGACTTCGAGAACGCCCCGCTGCCGGCCGTGATAGCCGGCATAGAATCCGCCTACGGCGTAAAGATCGGCAATCTTCCCGAAAATCAGACCGGATACACACTCTCGCTCCGCTACGAAGGCACACCGACCGATCTTATCGACGTGATCAACGACATCCTTGGAACACAAATGACAGTTGCTGAGAAATGAAACGTCTGATTATTTCGCTTACGCTGTGCGTCGGCATAGCCTGTGCGGCACAGAATGTCACGCTCAGGGCCGTCGGCGAGCCTGCAGCCGACGTGTTCAGAAGCATCGTGAAGCAGACCGGCCACAATTTCGTGTATTCGTCGGACCTGCTCCGCGATCTGCGGGTATCGGTCGACGTGCGCGACAAATCATTGGAATACACGCTTTCCGAGATTTTCAGGAATACCGGCATCGTATATGAGATCCGCGGCCGAAACATCATTCTGCGCCGGGGACCAAAGTCAGCCCCGGTCATACACAGGACACCGGTATCGCCGCCGCCGGACCCCGTCGGTATCAAAGCCGCACAAGCACCCGAGGTACTCGAGGAAGTAGTAGTGGTGTCGCGTCTCGAGGAACCGGCTACAGAGACTCCGGAAATCGGCGCCCGCAAGCTGTCAGCGGCCGATATAGCCCGCACGCCCGTGATGTTCGGCGAGAGCGACGTACTGAAGGCGCTTCAGTTTCAGCCGGGAATCGCCGGCGGCAGCGAAGGCATGGCCGAGATGCACGTCCACGGCGGCAACTCCGATGAAAACCTGTTCATGCTCGACAATGTGCCACTGTATCAGGTGAGCCACTTCGCGGGACTGTTCTCGGCATTCAATGTCGACGCCATCCGCTACATCGACTTTTTCAGGTCATCCATTCCGGCCAGATACGACGGACGCCTGTCGTCATATCTCGACGCCCGCACCAAAAACGGCTCAGCCGACCGCCGCCACGGTGCTTTCCGTCTCGGTCTAACCTCCGGCGCACTGAGTATCGGCGGCCCCGTCGGGCGCAGGACATCATACTCCGTGGCCCTGCGCCGATCCTGGTTCGACGTACTGTCGGTCCCGTTGCTTGCTATCGCAAACTCATCGTCCGACACCGAAAAAATCCGTTTCCGCTACGCCTTCATGGATTTTAACGGAAAAATCACACATCGCTTCAACAGCGTGGCCACCGGATTCGTCAGCGTCTACTTCGGCGACGATCTGCTCAAGACAGGCAGCAAGGACCGCAGCACAGGCGACTACGGCTGGTACGAGAACGACCGCTACGACATGCACTGGGGCAACCTCGTGGCACAGGCCGGCCTCAATTACCGTCTGCGGCCAGACATGTCGGCCGAATTCACCGCGGCATACACACGTTTTTTCTCCGGCATGAAGCACGACTATTATACCGAGGAGTATAACGTCTCAGCTGTCTCCCGCTCACGGTCGGTCACGGATACCCGCAACAATATCAACGACTGGATCTTCCGGGCCGATTTCGACTGGCAGCCCTCCGACAGCCACCGGATTCGCTTCGGCGCCGGATACACCCGTCATTCCTTTCTGCCCGCACGCACGACGCGCAGCTACACGGCAGCCGCGGTCGCCATCGCATCGCGCGACTCCACCTGGTCGTACCGGGCCGACGAGGCCAACGTCTACATCGAGGACGATTTCCGGATTTCCGGCCGTCTACGGGTCAACGCCGGTTTCCACGGCTCGCTTTTCAACATCAGCGGCCGCACGCACTTCGGCCTCGGCCCGCGCCTGTCGGTCGCTTACCGGGCTGCCGCCGACTGGACCGTCAAGGCCGCCTACAGCCGCACGAACCAGTATGTACACCAGCTGTGCCATACGTATCTCGCGCTGCCTGTCGACCAATGGATACCGGTCACCGGCGATTTCAGGCCGCAGACCGCCGACAAGATCTCAGCCGGCCTGTACTGGCACTCCCCCGACAGCCGTTTCGCCATTTCCGCCGAAGGCTTCTACAAAAGCATGCGCCATCTGCTCGACTACCGCGACGAGTACTACCTGCGGCCACCCATGGAGATGTGGAACGCCCGCCTCTGCAGCGGCCGGGGCACCGCCAAAGGCTTCGACCTGAAATTCGAAAAGACTTACGGACGGCTCACCGGCCACGTGTCCTATTCCCTCGGATGGTCCGACCGAACGTTTCCCGATAAAAACGGAGGCCGTACGTTCCCGGCCCGTTTCGACCACCGCCACACCGTCAACATCCTGCTCAATTATAAAATCAGCGGCCGCGCCGAACTCAGCGCAGCATGGACCGGCCACTCCGGCAACCGTTTCACCCTTCTGCCACAGGTATGGGAATCGCCCGGTTTCGACCAGGCCGGATACTCCGACAATACTCCGCTGAAAGCCGGAATAAACAATTATCAGCTGCCGTTCTACCACCGGCTCGACCTTTCGCTAACCATCCGCAACAGCCGCGGATACTGGAATTTCAGCCTCTACAACGCCTACTGCCACCTCAACACAGTTGCAGTCCGCAGGGCCTACGACGACAACAGTCGCCCGGTGTTCCAGAAAGTCCGCATGCTTCCCACGATTCCATCAGTATCCTACACATGGCAATTCTAAGACACCTTATCCCCCTTTTCCTGGCCGCACTCCTGGCGGGATGCTACGAAAGTTTCGATCCGAATGTCGGCACGTCGCCCGTGCTGTGCGTCAACTCGCTGATCACCGCCGGAGAGCCGGTCGAGATCAGCGTCACACACACATGGGTATTCAACGACATGCAGGACGAGAAAAACCATACCGTCGATGATGCCGTCATAACCGTCTATGTCAACGGCACTCCCGTCCCCGACGGCTATATAGCACACGAACGCGACGAAATCCGCATCGTGGCCGACAGTCCCCGGTACGGCCGTGCCGAAGCCTCGGTCACAGTGCCGCAGGCCGTGCCGTTCTCGGCGGTCAGCCTTGAGCCGGAAGTGACCGATGTATGGAAAGCCCCCCGTCAGCCCATGACCGCGTATCTCGGTTTCAGCATGAGGATTGCCGCTACAGTCGCCGATCCCCACCCTGCCGACGACTTCTTTCAGCTCAGCTACACATGGCGGTCACCCGCCGGCGCCTCCGGTGACGATCCCGCCGGAGTATCCGGTGCAATCTTCACATCTTTTTCACCGGGCACGTTCGACTACAACGCCGAACCGATTTTCAAAGAACACATCGGCGTGTTCGAATCCGTTATGGGCGACGACGAGGACCTGCGGATGATCTTTTCCGACAGGCAGTTCGCAGGGCGCTCCCATACTCTCGGGCTGCACTTCGAAAATGCCTCGTACAGTGTCGTTGCGCCGGAATATGATCCTGATCTCTACGACTGCAGCATCACCTTCACGCTCGCCTCGGTATCACGCAGCTTCTACGACCGCGCCCTGTACATATGGCAGCGCGACGCCGGCATCCTCGGCGACCTGGGTGACCTGGGTTTTGCCGAACCGATGTGGGCCTACAGCAACGTCTCCACCGGTGCCGGCACCGTCGCCGCCCGCGCCCTCACCACCTGCACCGTCTCCCTCAGGGATTTCCTGGAATCTGCTCTCGCCGACCGGTGAGTTTTGAGTGAGTTTTGACCGTTGCCTGCCCGTTTTTCTCGCGGATTTGTTGTAATTTTGCACTAAATTTGAGTTTTGAGATGAAAACGAACGACCGACTGCCGGTACTCCTGCTCACCGGCTATCTTGGCAGCGGAAAGACCACGCTGCTCAACCGCATACTTAACAACCGCCGCGGAATCCGCTTCGCCGTCATTGTCAACGACATAGGCGAGGTAAACATCGACGCCGAACTGATACAGAAAGGCGGCATTGTCGGCACTCCGGGCGACGGCGACCTCGTCGCCCTGCAGAACGGCTGCATCTGCTGCACACTGAAAATGGACCTGGTAAAGCAGCTGATGGAGATCGCCTCCTCGCGCAAGTTCGACTATATAGTCATCGAGGCCAGCGGCATCTGCGAGCCTGAACCGATCGCACGCACCATTGCCATGATTCCGCAGATGCTCGGCGAAGGCCACGAAGGCCCCGTCCCGACGCTCGACTGCATCACCACCGTGGTCGACGCCCTGCGCATGAGCAGCGAATTCGGCTGCGGCGACCGCCTCTCGCGCCCCGGCATCGGCGAGGAGGACATCGAGAACCTTGTCATAAGCCAGATCGAATTCTGCAACATCATCCTGCTCAACAAGATATCCGAAGTCAGCGCACACGACGCCGAGCACATCCGCCGCATCGTGCGCGCCCTGCAGCCACGCGCCGACATCATCGAATGCGACTGGGCCGACGTCGATCTCGACCTGCTGCTCCACACCCGTAAGTTCAACTACGACAGCGTGGCCACTTCGGCCGCATGGATCTCCGAGATCGAGCGCCCCGTCACCGAGGATGAGGAAGAGGAAGCCCGCCAAGGCCACCACCATCATCATGACCATGACCACGATGAACATGAACATCATGACCATGAACACGAACATGAGCATGAACATGAGCATGAGCATGAGCACGGCCACCATCATCACCACCATCACCACGACCACGAGGAAGGCGAGGCCGAGGAATACGGCATAGGCACGTTTGTCTACTACCGCCGCCGGCCGTTCGACCTCAACAAGTTCGACTACTTCGTGGGCAAGCAGTGGCCGCAGAGCGTCATCCGCGCAAAAGGCGTCGTCTACTTCGACGTCAACTCCGACATGTCGTATCTCTTCGAGCAAGCCGGAGTCCAGAAGAAAGTCACCGAGGCCGGCCGCTGGTTCGCCACCGCCCCCGAGGACGAGCTCCGGGAGATGATGGCGTCCGATCCGTCCATCGCCCGCGACTGGGATCCCGAGTACGGCGACCGCATGGTAAAACTCGTCTTCATCGGCCAGAAAATGGACCGTGAGGCCATCACCGCGGCACTCGACGCCTGCCTTGTGTAGAAAAACAGGCGAAATTATTGCCCGAAAGTTAAAAATTGCGTCCTAACGGCGCAATTTTTGCTAAGATTTTAGTAATTTTGTCTTGTAAAACTTCAAGCTATGGAACAGGTAATCGCTATCGAAACGGCAAGAAAGCTCAAAGAGCATACCATAGAGTTCAGCAATCTCAAGGACTCATACGTGTTTTGCAACTTCTATAAGGGCTGCGGCACGCACCTCGCCATCGAGGACCGCGCGCTCAAGCTCGAAGGATCGCTTGTGATGCTCGTCAGAGGCGGATCGGAGTTTGACTTCGACATCAATCTCGAGCCTTATCATGTCGGGCCCAACACATTCATCATGGCATTCCCCGGCAATGTGGTGCAGCTCAAGAAGCCTCTCCCCGACGATCTTGAGGCAAGCCTGCTTTTCTTCAACATGTCGTTCCTGCAGAATGTCAACATCAACATGTCGGCCATACGCCTCCCTCCGATGGTCAAGAAGCCTTCGCCGGTGATGGAGCTCTCGCAGGAGGAGTCCGACCTGCTCTACAAATACTTCGAGCTTCTCGGACTGAACACACGCGACGAGACTGATTACCACATCAACAAGAACATAGCCACGAGCCTGATCGCCGCCACATTCTACCAGCTCGTCCAGTTCGAGCACAAGCGCATCATCGACATGCCCGACGAGACGCGCCCGAACAACGGCGGCGGCAGCCGGCGCAACGAATACGTGCGCGAGTTCATCCGCCTGGTCCACGTGCACTTCGTGCGCGAGCGTTCCGTGTCGTTCTACGCCGAGAAGCTGTTCATCTCACCCAAGTACCTCTCGCTGCTGGTCAAAGAGGCCACCGGACGCTCCGCCTCCCGGTGGATCGACGACTACGTGCTCATGGAGGCAAAGAACCTGCTGCGCTTCTCGGGAAAGAACATACAGCAGGTGGCCTATGCGCTTAACTTCTCTACTCAGTCGTCGTTCGGCAAATACTTCAAGCACCTCACCGGCATGTCGCCCACCGAATATCAGAAATCGTAACACCCTCCCTCTCTACTATGTCACAGCAAACCGCCAACAATACAACCGAAAGCCCCACGCCGGTCAAGCGCACCGTGCTCGACGTCGACGACGTCATCGCCATGGTCCCGCGTCTGAAAGGTCACGAGAAACTCGTCGCGAAAGCCCTCCACTGGCTCGACGTCGACAAGGTCAACGACGTGCACTCCCGCGGATTCGACCGGCCCGGCCCCCCCTTCGTCAAGTTTCTGCTCGAGGATTTCAACATAAAGCTGCGCATCGACAACGAGCAGGTGCTCGACAACCTGCCCCGGGGCGCCTTCGTCACCGTGTCGAACCATCCGTTCGGCGCCCTCGACGGCATCACGCTCATCCACCTGATTGCCTCGAGGCGCCCCGAATACAAGGTGATGGTCAACATGATCCTCAACCGCATCACGGCCATGCAGCCCAACTTCATCGCCGTCGACCAGACCGCGAGCGACGATCCGGCCAAGAAGGCCGTCTCGATCCAGGGCATCAAGAAAGCCATCGTGCAGGTACGCCGCGGCCAGCCCGTCGGATTCTTTCCCGCCGGAGCCATGTCCAAGATCAACTGGCGCGGACAGCTCGTCGACCGTCCCTGGCAGCCATCGGTCATCCGGCTGATCGAGCAGCTCAAGGTGCCTGTAATCCCGATCTTCTTCCACGGCTCCAACTCGTTCCTGTTCAACTTCCTCGGCGTCGTCTGCTGGCAGCTGCGCACGCTGCGCCTGCCGTCGGAAGTGTGGCGCAAGTGCAACTCCACGCTCCACATCAGCGTCGGCGACCCGATCTCAGTCGAGGAGCAGATGAAGCATCAGGGCTCTGTCGAGGAATTCGGCGAGTTCCTCAAGTCGCAAACCTACGCCTTACGCAAGCTCAGATGACATTGCCATCCAATCAGTCGGCCGACGTACTCCAGGCCAAACAGCGGTTCGGCATCGTGGGCAACGCACCCGCGCTGACGGCCGCCGTCAGCCGCACCATGCGCGTGGCCCCAATCGACCTGTCGGTACTCATTGTCGGCGAGAGCGGCACAGGCAAGGAGTTCTTTCCCAAGATCATCCATGCCTACAGCCCCCGCAAGCACGCCCGCTACATCGCCGTCAACTGCGGCGCCATCCCCGAAGGCACGATCGATTCCGAACTCTTCGGCCACGAGAAGGGTTCGTTCACCGGAGCTGTCGCCTCGCGCAAGGGCTACTTCGAGGAAGCCGACGGAGGCACCATATTCCTCGACGAGGTGGCCGAACTCCCTCTCACCACCCAGGCGCGCCTGCTCCGCGTGCTCGAGAGCGGCGAATTCATCAAGGTCGGTTCGTCGACGGTGCAGAAGACCAATATCCGCGTCGTGGCCGCCACGAACGTCGACATGGAGAAAGCCGTGGCCGAAGGGCGCTTCCGCGAGGACCTCTACTACCGCTTGTCGACCGTGCAGATACGCATCCCCCCCTTGCGCGACCGCGGCAACGACATCGGGCTGCTGACACGCAAGTTCGCCGCCGACTTCGCCGAGCGCTGGCGCCTCCCGGCCATAACGCTCAGCGACGAGGCTCGCGCCGCCCTCCAGCGCTACCGCTGGCCCGGCAACGTGCGCCAGCTCAAGAACGTCGTCGAGCAGCTGGCCCTCTTCGAGGCCGGCCGCACCGTCGAGGCCGACACCGTGCGCCACTATCTGCCTGCCGGATCCGAAGTGACGGCTCCTACGGTCATCGACCATGAGGCCAACTCCTATCGGCGCGAGCGCGAGATGATCTTCAACCTCATCCTGCGGCTGCAGGCCCGCGTCGACGAACTGGAGAAGCGTCTCGGTCACGATCAGCCCGACATACAGCCGGGATTCGACACACCGGCAGCAACCACGCCGCAGAAATACTCGTTCATACGCGACATGACCGAAAGCCTGCGCGCGCCCGAACAGCCCCCGTACGCCGAGGACAACGAGGTGGTCGATGCCCCCTACTTTTCCGAAAGCGAGCCCGAACAGCCCGAGTCCGCCGCTTCCTCCCGCGGCACATCGCTCCAGGAGCAGGAAAAGCAGGCTATCCGCGATGCCCTCGCCCGCCATGGCGGCCACCGCAAGGCCGCGGCCGACGAACTCAAGATATCACAGCGCACCCTTTACCGCAAAATCAAAGAATATGATCTCGAATAACTCCTCCCGGACACGCGCCCTCCTCCTCGGCATAGCCACTGCCCTGGCGCTCACTCTCGGGTCCTGCGTGAGCTACACTTTTCACGGTTCGTCCATGGACTACTCGGTCTACCGCACCATAGCGGTAAGCGATTTCCCCATCCGCGCGGCCCTGGTGTACCCGCCTCTGCAGCAGACGTTCGAGAACGAACTGCTCGACTATATCACGCGCAACACACGGCTGCAGACCGTCGACGGCGGCTCCGGCGACCTTATGCTCGAAGGCGAGATCACAGGCTACAACCTCACACCGCAGGCCGTGACGGAAAACGCCATCGCCTCGGAGACCCGCCTGACCATCACCGTGCGCGTAAAATACACCGATCTCAAGAACGAGAAGAACAATATCGACCAGTCGTTCTCGGCCTACCGCAACTTCGACTCGTCGCTGATGCTCACCGACGTTCAGGACGACCTCTGCCAGCAGATTTCAAAGGAACTGGTCGACCTGATCTTCAACGCCACATTAGGCAACTGGTAACGCTATGGATACGCTCAGCCAACTGATCATCAGAATATCGCAGCAGCCCGACAACATCAGCGACGACGACTGCGCCGCCCTGCGCCGCGCCGTGCGCGACTGCCCCGCA
>CABRGT010000041.1 GCA_902470475.1 uncultured Porphyromonadaceae bacterium
CTCGGCCGGCCGGATCTTTGCAGCCACTATGAGAAGGGTGCCGTTCAGCGCGGCGACGTCAAGTTCGGCCTGCGTCAGTGGCGGGCAGCACCACCGCGCGCCGTAGCCCGGGCATTCGCGGCACAGCTTCCCGAACCGCGCCACGTCGCGCAGCTCCGCAAGCTCCGCCACCGGTGCCTCGGCTTTCAGAATTTCCGTTTCAAACATTTCCATACGCAAAATTACGCAAAAATCCCCGGTTGCGCCAACTCCCGGCGCCGAAAGGGATGAAAGGGATGAAAGCGGCGCCACGCCCGCGCCGACGGCCGAAGCAAACCTTTATACGAGCCTTGTGAACAACTTTTTTTAACTAAACGGGGCCGTGCGTCCCTTGGCCGGGTCGCGGGAATTTCGTAACTTTGAATTTAATTCAAAAAACCGATTGACTATTATGAAATTCACATATCTTCTCACCCTCGTATCGTCGTCCGCGCTTCTCATAGCCGCATCGTCGTGCGCCCAGCAGGCGTCGTCGACAGCTACAGTCGCGGCCGACGCCCCGCCTTCGGCCGCGACTCCGCTCGGCGAGTTCGCGCGCGTCCACAATCCTGTCATTCCGGCATCGATCGATTTCTGCGGCAGCAAGGTCGACCTGGATCTGACCGACTATTTCGAACGCATCGACCGTGAACTCACCTCGCTGACATATACGCACGGCACGACCCTGCTGATGATCAAGCGCGCCAACCGCTATTTCCCGCGCATCGCCCCGATCCTGAAGCAGAATGGCATCCCGCAGGACCTGCTCTATCTGGCCTGCGTGGAGAGCTCACTCAATCCATGGGCCCTGTCGCCCGCCAAGGCCGCCGGCATGTGGCAGTTTCTGGCTTCCACGGCCAAGGAGTACGGACTCGAGGTCGGCGACGAGGTCGACGAGCGCTATCACATCGAGAAGGCCACCCGTGCGGCCTGCCGCTACTTCAAGAAGGCTCTCGGACGTTACAGCGGCGACTGGCCGTCGGTGATGGCGTCGTACAACGCCGGCATGTCGCGCATCAGCGGCCAGCTCACCGATCAGGACGCCGCCGGTGCCCTGGATCTGTGGCTCGTCGACGAGACCATGCGCTATCCGTTCCGCATCATGGCCATGAAGATGATCATGGAGAATCCCGGCCAGTACGGCTTCATCCTCACCGCCGACCAGCTATATCAGCCCCGCGAGGTCGATGAGGTCGACGTAAGCGGCCCGGTCGAAAGCTGGGCCGCCTGGGCTGCCGATCACGGCACTACCTACAAGCTGCTGCGCGAGGAAAACCCCTGGATCCGCGCGCCTAAGCTCACCAACAAGGCCGGCAAGACCTATACCGTGCGTGTTCCGCGCAAGAAAAGCGGACGCCGCTCTACAGCTTCCGTTAAAGTATATAATGAGGCATGGATCGTAAAGTGAAAGATAATCCCACCGACGGTACGGCGACGCTGAGCGTGATCGGCGCGCGGGTGAACAACCTGAAGAACATCGATGTGGAGATTCCGCACGACGCGCTGACGGTCATCACCGGCCTGTCGGGCTCGGGCAAGTCGTCGCTCGCCTTTGACACTATCTTTGCCGAGGGACAGCGCCGCTACATCGAGACGTTCTCGTCCTATGCCCGCAACATGCTCGGCAACCTCGAGCGCCCCGATGTGGACCACATTTCCGGCCTCAGCCCCGTCATAGCCATCGAGCAGAAGACGGTCAACAAGAATCCGCGCTCGACCATCGGCACCACCACCGAGGTCTACGACTTCCTGCGCCTGCTCTATGCGCGCGCAGGCCACGCGCGGTCGTATATCTCGGGCAGGGAGATGGTCAAGTACACGGAGGAAAGCATCGTCGACCTGGTGCTGAAGCAGTTCGGCGGCCGCCGCATATACATTCTCGCCCCGCTGGTCAAGAACCGCAAGGGCCACTACAAGGAACTGTTCGAGACGCTGATCAAGAAGGGTTTCCTGCGCGTGCGTGTCGACGGCGAACTGATGGAACTCACCGCCGGAATGAAGCTCGACCGCTACCGCAACCACTCGATAGAGCTGGTGGTCGACCGCCTCGCAGCCAGCGACAAGGACCGTGACCGCCTGCGCGACACCGTCGCAGCCGCCCTCGCGCAGGGCGACCGCGAACTGATGATCTACGATGTCGAGCACGACACCGTGGCGCACTACTCGCAGCATCTGATGGACCCCGTCAGCGGCATATCCTACCGCGAACCCGCCCCGCACAATTTCTCGTTCAACTCGCCGCAGGGTTATTGTCCGCGCTGCAAGGGGCTGGGCTATGTCAACATCATCGACATGGCAAAGATCATGCCCGACGACAGCCTGTCGATCCACGACGGCGCTTTCACGCCCCTGGGCAAGTACAAGAACACCACCATCTTCTGGCAGCTCTCGGCCATATGCCAGGCCTACGGATGCGACCTGAAGACTCCTGTCCGCGATCTTCCCGAAGAAGCTCTCGACGAGATTCTCAACGGCACCGACCGGCGGCTGACCATCGAGAACGAATCCACCGGCACATTCAACACGTTCGGCTCGTACGAGGGGCTTGTCAAATACATAGAGACGCTGCAGAGCGACGACGCCGGCTCAGGCGCGCAGAAGTGGAGCGGACAGTTCTACACCCGCTGCGAATGTCCCGAGTGCCATGGCGACCGCCTCAACCGCGAGGCGCTCCATTTCTTCGTCGACGGGCAGAACATAGCCCAGCTCTGCCGCCTGGACATCTCGGCGCTGTACGAATGGTCTGCAACCGTACTCGGCCGTCTCGACGCCCGCGACCGCACCATTGCCGCCGAGATCATCAAGGAGATCAGCACCCGCCTGAAATTTCTTGTCGACGTAGGCCTCGGCTACCTTCAGCTCAACCGTGCCTCGGCTACGCTCTCAGGCGGCGAAAGCCAGCGCATCCGCCTGGCCACGCAGCTCGGCTCGGAGCTGGTCAACGTGCTCTACATCCTCGACGAGCCTTCGATCGGCCTGCATCAGCGCGACAACCGGCGCCTGATCGACTCGCTCAAGCGCCTGCGCGACGCCGGCAACTCGATCATCGTCGTCGAGCACGACCGCGACATCATGCTCGAGGCCGACTATGTGGTCGACATCGGTCCAGGCGCCGGACGCAAGGGCGGCAACGTCGTGTTCGCCGGAACTCCCGCCGAGATGCTCCGGAGCGATTCGCTCACGGCCTCGTATCTCAACGGCTCCCGGGCCATCGCGACGCCGTCCGAACGCCGCCGGGGCAACGGAAAGACACTCGATCTGCTTGGCTGCATCGGCCACAACCTGAAGGATGTCGACCTGCATCTGCCGCTCGGCACGCTCACATGCGTGGCCGGGGTGAGCGGATCGGGCAAGTCGTCGCTCATCAACGGCACCCTCGAGCCGATTCTGAGCAAGCATTTCTACCGCTCCATGCGTGAGCCGCTGCCTTACCGCGAACTGCAGGGCCTCGACAACATTGACAAGGTCGTGACCGTGGACCAGTCGCCGCTCGGCCGCACGCCGCGGTCGAATCCGGCCACATACACCGGTGTGTTCACCGAAATCCGCAACTTGTTCGTCGGGCTCCCCGAGGCCAAGATCCGCGGCTATAAAGCCGGGCGGTTCTCGTTCAACGTGGCCGGCGGACGGTGCGAGGCCTGCAGCGGCAACGGCTACCGGACGATCGAGATGAATTTCATGCCCGACGTGCTCGTGCCGTGTGAGGTGTGCCGCGGCAAGCGCTACAACCGCGAGACGCTCGAGGTGCGCTACAAGGGCAAGTCCATAGCCGACGTGCTCGACATGACCATCAACCAGGCCGTCGACTTCTTCGCCGGGGTGCCGAAGATACTTAAGAAGATCAAGGTGCTGCAGGATATCGGCCTGGGCTACATCAGGCTCGGCCAGCCGTCGTCGACGCTGTCGGGAGGCGAGAACCAGCGCGTGAAGCTCGCCACAGAGCTTGCCCGCAAGGACACGGGCCGCACGCTGTTCATACTCGACGAACCCACCACCGGCCTGCATTTCGAGGACATCAAGACGCTGCTCGCCATTCTGAACCGTCTCGTCGACCGCGGCAACACCGTGCTGGTAATCGAGCACAACACCGACGTACTCCGCGCCGCCGACCACATCATCGACATGGGGCCGGAAGGCGGTCGCGACGGCGGCCGCATCCTTGCCCAGGGCACTCCCGAGCAGATAGCCGCAGGCACTTCCCCCACCGCTCCCTACATCTTCGACTGACAGGGAAAACAGGCTGCGGTTACAGCGGCAGGCGGTTGAGCTGGTCGATGTAGTCGAGCACGGCCTGGCGTCCGCGGGTATCTTCGGACGAGGTGGCGAAGACGGGCGGCAGCTCCTCCCATTGCTCCAGAAGCTGCTCGCAATATGCGGCTATGGATTTCTTGCCTGCCGTGGGCGACAGCTTGTCGAGTTTGGTGAAGACGATCGAAAACGGCACACTGTTCTCGCCCAGCCACTCCATGAACTCAAGGTCGATGCGCTGCGGCTTGTGGCGCGAGTCGATGAGCAGGAAGAGGTTCGTCATCTGCTCTCGGCCGAGGATATAGCCTTTGATCATCTTCTCGAGGCGGTCGCGGTCGGCCTTGCTGCGTTTCGCGTAGCCATAGCCGGGCAGGTCGACGATGTACCACGAGTCGTTGATCAGAAAGTAGTTGATCAGCATGGTCTTGCCGGGTGTAGCCGATGTCATGGCCAGGCCCTTGCGGCCTGTGAGCATATTTATGAGCGATGATTTTCCGACATTCGAGCGGCCTATGAAGGCGTATTCATGGCGCGGAGTATTTCCCGACGGGCATTTGGCCACGTCGGGGCTGCTGGTTTCGAATCGGGCGGCGTTTATGATCATGATTTCAGTGTTTTATGCGTTGTCGGTAGCGTCAGTGGATGGCGGCGAGGCCTCCCTTGGCCGTTTCCTTGTAAAGCGACGGGATGTCGTGGCCGGTCTGCTTCATTACCTCGACGATGCGGTCGAAGTCGACGCTGTGACGCCCGTCGGAGAATGCCGCGTAGAGGTTTGCGTCGAGGGCGCGGGCGGCGGCGTAGGCGTTGCGTTCGATGCACGGGATCTGTACGAGGCCGCACACGGGGTCGCACGTGAGTCCGAGGTGATGCTCGAGGCCCATTTCGGCCGAATATTCTATCTGCGCGGGCGTGCCGCCGAAGAGTTGCGACGCCGCGGCGGCGGCCATGGCGCATGCCACGCCGACCTCGCCCTGGCAGCCGACTTCGGCGCCTGAGACGGAGGCGTTGTGCTTGACGATGTTGCCGAACAGGCCAGCTGTGGCCAGCGCGCGGAGTATGCGCTTTTCAGAGAATCCTTTCGATGTGCTCAGATGGTAGAGCACGGCCGGAACGATGCCGCACGAGCCGCATGTGGGCGCCGTGACGATCTTTCCGCCCGAGGCGTTCTCCTCGCTCACGGCCAGTGCGTAGGCGTAGACAAGCCCGCGGCTCTTGAGCGACGAGTTGTAGCCCGCCGCATGCACGAAGTAGCTCACGGCCTTGCGCCGCACGCCCAGTCCGCCGGGCAGCACGCCTTCGGCCTCGATGCCGCGCTCCACGGCGTCCTTCATCACCTGCCACACTTCGGCCAGATAGCCCCATATGCCGTCGCCTTCGACCTGTCCGACATATTCCCAGTAGCTGCGGCCGGTCTCCTCGCACCACTTCAGTATGTCCTTGATCTTGGTCATCGGGTAGATCGACTCTCCGGGAGTGCGCGACTCGCCTTCTTTCACTATGTCGCCTCCGCCGACCGAGTAGTATGTCTGCTCGGCGGTGACGCGCCCTTCGGCATCGAAGGCAGTGAATTTCATGCCGTTGGTATGGAACGGCAGCACGGTGTCGGGCTGCCAGTCGATGGTTGTGTCGACCACGGGCGAGAGTACGTCGAGGATTGCGCGGTCGGTGAGGTGGCCGCGCCCTGTGGCTGCCAGAGCGCCGTAGAGGGTGACGGTGCACCGCACGGCGTCGCCGAGGCCCCCGGCAAACATTGTCGCGGCCTTGCGCGGCCCCATGGTGTGCGAGCTCGAGGGGCCGTAGCCTATCTTGAAGAGTTGTCTGAGCGATTCCAAGTTATTCGGTTTTATATTTTAACAGCAGAAGCCGCTGCAAGGTTTGTGGCGGCTTCTGCTTGTGGGGTTGAATGCGGGTTAGATATCCTCGTCGGAAGCCATCTGCGAGAGGGTCATGTCGTCGAGCGACGTCTCCTTAGGCGTGCTGCCGAAGGTCTCGCGGATAATCCATACGGCTGCGGCTCCGAGCAGAAGCAGGACGCCGGATACGACGAGCATGTAAAGCGTGTTGGGCGCGCCGTTGGCCGCGGGGGCGAAGCAGTGCAGGATCAGTCCGCCGCACAGCGCGGCGATGATCTGCGGGATGCAGATCGTGCAGTTGAACAGACCGAGATACGTGCCGATGTGGCCGCCCGACAGTGCGTTGGTGAGGATTGTGAACGGCATCGACAGGATTGCGGCCCATGCGCAGCCCATCAGGGCGTAGCTTACGCCGAGGGCGTATTTGTTGGTGATGAAATATACCGATATGAAGCCGATGGCGCCGATCAGAAGGCTGAGCGAGTAGGCCGGCTTGCGGCGGCGGAAAGTGGCGAGCACCACGGCCCAGATCACGGCCGCGATGGCCTGGATGGCCAGCAGCACGCCGTTCCAGTCGCCGGCGTCCTGATATTCCTGTGAGGCGGCGTTGAGCACGGTGGTGTAGTTAAGGCCGATTTCGGAGGGCGAGTTCACGCCGGGCAGCGATGAGGTCTGCTCGAGCACGTATTCGCCGTGGCCGTTGTCCTTGGCGATGTGAGCCATGGTCAGGACGGTGTTCGGCTTGATCATGGCGAATTCCGACACGGTGTAGGCGTCGTTGGCGAGTTTGATCTCCTCGCCGTCGGCTATGATCGTGGCGCCGGCTTTAGCGAGGAGGCCGCGTCCGTTGCCTTCGCCGGTCACTTCAGCCTTCGGAATGCCGTAGCTGTAGACTACCTGCGAGTTGGCTATGAGGGTGTCGCCGTCGAGCACCACTGTGCTCGGGTGCGACATGTTGCCGTCGACTTCGATGCCGGCTATATTCAGGCGCCCTTCGGCTATGACGGGGCGGTCGTTGTTGAAGATGAATTTGTCGTCGAAGCGCTGTCCGTCGATCGTCACGCCGGTCACGACCTGCGTGGAGGGAGCGCCGAAGCTGTGTCCGGCGATGGCGTCGGTCGAATAAGTCCACATGTACAGGAAGGCCGCCCAGCAGAAGAACTGCACAAGCCCGACGGTCCAGAACACTTTCGGAGCGTCCTTGAGCAGTTTCACCACATTGGTCTTTTCCTTTTTGCCTGATTTGGCGGGCGTGATGCCGTGGTAGGCGGCATATTCGGCCGGCGGCATTTCCTTGACCTTCGCGAAGGTATAGACCACGCACAGCAGCAGGATGGCCGCGCCGATGTAGAATGCCCAGGTGACAGTCGGCGGAACCTGGCCTGTCGGTGCGGTGTTGCTCAGGAACATGGCAAGCACGATCGGGGCTATGTAGCCGACAACCGATCCGGCGTTGCACAGGAAGCTCTGTATGGAGTAGGCGAGACCTTTCTGGCGCTCGTTGACGAAGTCGCCCACGAGCATCTTGAACGGCTGCATGGCCATGTTGATCGAAGTGTCGAGGAACATCAGCATCACCAGTCCGAAGATGATGGCCGACGATACGCCCAGGCCGAGGCTGCCGGCGTTGGGAAGGAAGCACATCACTACTATGGCGACAAGCGCGCCGATAAGCAGGTAGGGCAGGCGGCGCCCGAGGCGGTTCCAGGTCTTGTCAGATGCGGCGCCGACGATGGGCTGCACGATCAGGCCCATCAGCGGGGGCAGGATCCAGAAATAACTGAGGTCATGAGGGTCGGCTCCGATGGTCGAGAAGATACGGCTCACCTGCGAGCTCTGCAAAGCATAGGCGATCTGTACGCCGAAGAATCCGAAGCTCAGATTCCACAGTTTCCAGAAACTTAAGTCCTGTTTGTTTTTCATGTTTTCGTTATGAGGTAAATATGATATAATTTATTTTTTTTCGGATTCATTGTGATTCTGCGCGTGCGAGCAGCCAGGCTGTTTCCTGTTGCCACAGCGCGGGATCGGGAGTCTCGAGTATCAGTGGGATATCGTCGGTGCGGCTGTCGCGCATGAGCCGCGCGAAGCAGTCGGCTCCGATGTGGCCCTGTCCGATGGGCGCATGGCGGTCGATGCGGCTGCCGCAGGGACGCTGGGAGTCGTTCAGGTGCATGCCGCGCAGATATTGTCGGCCTACGGTGGCGTCGAATTCGTGCCACATGCGGTCGTAGCCTTCGGAAGTGGCGAGGTCGTAGCCTGCGGCGAAAGCGTGGGCCGTATCGATGCATACGCCTATGCGCGACTTGTCTTCGACGCCGTCGATTATGGCGGCGAGCTGCTCCATGGAGCAGCCGATGCAGGAGCCTTGTCCGGCCGTGTTCTCGACGACGGCTGTGACGCCTTCGGTCTTCTCAAGCACCCGGTTGACTGATTCTGCCACCAGGGCCGTGGCTTCGGCCGCGGTCATCTTGCCCAGGGTCGCTCCGGGGTGGAAGTTGACCATAGTCAGTCCGAGCGAGGCCGCGCGGCGCATCTCTTCGGCCAGTGCCATCCGCGACAGCGACAGCTTGCGCCCGTCGGGCGAGCACAGGTTTATCACAAAGCCTGCGTGCGGCAGTATCTGCGCCGGCGCGAAGCCGAGGGCGGCGCACCGGTCGCGGAAAGCCGCGGCCGATTCATCGGAAACGGGCGGCGACATGAAGCGCGCCTGATCGGTAAGATTCAGCGCGAATGCGGTGGCTCCGAGAGCCGATGCCTCCGTGGGGGCAAGCTCTACGGCCGGAAAACCGTCGACATGTGCTCCGATGAATTTCATACGCATTACTTTCTGCTGCAAAGTTAACCTTTTTTTTTGAATAAAATAATTTAACTCCGAAAAATCAGCGGCGGAAAAGTTTGTTTATCAAGTCGGGACGGTGCAGCCGCCGCAGCGACCGCTCGATGTCGACACGGTAGGCGCGGTCGTACCAGAAGAAATATTTGCGCTGGGCGAGTTTCTGCTCGGGGCGGGTGGCCGTGAAAATCTCTTTGCCGGTATAGGGATGTATGCCGCTGTAATAGATCTCGGTGGCCACTGTCATCGGGGTGGGTGTGAAGTCCTGCACCTGTTCGAGGTGGAAATTCAGCTCGCGGGTCTTGACGGCGAGTTCGGCCATGTCGATCTCGCGGCAGCCCGGGTGGCTCGATATGAAGTAGGGTATGAGCTGCTGGCGCAGATTGTGGCGGCGGTTCACCTGGTCGAACAGTTTCGTGAATTCCTCGAACAGGCTGAACGACGGCTTGCGCATGACGTCGAGCACGGCGTCCTCGGTATGCTCTGGAGCTACTTTCAGGCGTCCCGACACGTGGTGCGCGATCAGCTCCTCGTTGAAGCGGCGGTTGGTGGCGTCCACGGTCTTGTCGCCGGTGCGGTGCATCGACAGGTCGTAGCGCACGCCGCTGCCGATGAACGACTTCTTCACGCCAGGCAGCGCATCGACCTTATGGTAGATGTCGAGCAGCGGGGCGTGGTCCGTATTCAGGTTGGGACACACCGCCGGGTGAAGGCACGACGGGCGCCGGCACCGCGCGCAGATAGTCTTGTCCTTGCCTCCCATGGCGTACATGTTGGCCGACGGGCCGCCCAGGTCGCTGATATAGCCCTTGAAGTCGGGCATGCGCGTCACCTGCTCGGCCTCGCGCAGGATCGAAGCCTCGGAGCGCGATGCGATGAACTTGCCCTGGTGGGCCGAGATGGTACAGAAGGCGCAGCCGCCGAAGCACCCGCGGTGGAGGTTGACCGAGTGCCGGATCATAGTGTAGGCCGGGATCTCCTTGCCCTTGTAGCGGGGATGGGGCAGGCGTGTGAAGGGCAGGTCGAAGGCGGCGTCGATGTCGCCGGGACGCATGGCCGGATACATGGGATTGGCCTTCACGGCTGTCGTGCCGTCGTAGGCCTGCCATAGGGTCAGACCGCCGTCGAGGGCGTTGCTCTGCTGTTCGATGTGTTTGAAGTTGGCGCTCTGCATGCGCGGCGACCGGCGGCAGTCGTCCCACGAGTTGAGTACTATGGCGCTGTCGGTGGTTTTGGGCGGCATTTCGGCCAGGGGGCGCAGCACGACGCTTTGCGGCAGGTCGGTGATGTCGGCTATGCGTTCGCCCGCGTCGAGGCGCCGGGCGAGTTCCACCACGTTGTGCTCGCCCATGCCGTAGAGCAGCATGTCGGCCTTGGAGTCGACGAGGATCGACGGCCGCAGGCGGTCCTGCCAGTAGTCGTAGTGCGACAGGCGCCGCAGCGATGCCTCGATGCCGCCTGCCACGACGGGTACGTCGGGAAACAGCTCCTTCAGTATGCCGGAATACACGATCGTGGGATAGTCGGGCCGCTGGCCGTGGCGTCCGCCTGCCGTGTAGGCGTCGTCGGCGCGCCGGCGACGGTTGGCGGTGTAGTGGTTGACCATCGAGTCCATGGCTCCGGCCGACACGCCGAAAAACAGCCTCGGACGCCCCATCTTACGGAAATCGCGCAGATCATCCTGCCAGTTGGGCTGCGGCACTATGGCCACACGATAGCCGGCGGCTTCGAGTGCCCGGCCGATCACTGCCGCTCCGAATGACGGGTGGTCGACGTAGGCGTCGCCGCTGAAGAGCACCACGTCGGCTTCATCCCAGCCGCGGGCTTTCATTTCCTTGACCGTGGTCGGCAGCCATGAGTCAGGCGTGAGCGCCGAATAGTCGATATAGTTGCGGTCGGTCATGCGGGCATTGTTTCAAGTCGGTTCTCAAGTTTGATGATCTCGTCGCGCAGGCGGGCCGCTTCGATGAATTCCATGTCCTTGGCGGCCTGCAGCATCTGCTCGCGCAGGCGGTTGATGGAGCGCGCCAGCTCGTCGCGGTTCATATACGGGACGATCGGATCGGCGGCTATGTCGACCGAAGTGGAGAATTCGTTGACATACAGCTTCTGGTCCCTTTCCCGGGGCTTCGCTTCCTTGATCTGGCGCTTTTCCTTGGCGGTGAGTGGCTTTCCGCGGGCTATGGCTGCCGCCGAGGCTGCTGCGGCAGCGTCATCGGCGTCCTCCTTGCCTACGATGGCGTGGCGGGCCTTGATGATGGCCTGCGGCGTTATGCCGTGCTCCTCGTTGTAGGCGAGCTGGATCGAACGCCGCCGCTCGGTCTCGTCGATGGTCTGCTGCATGGATTCGGTGATCTTGTCGGCGTACATGATTACGGTGCCGTTGAGATTGCGGGCCGCTCGTCCGACGGTCTGGGTCAGCGAGCGGTGCGAGCGCAGGAAGCCTTCCTTGTCGGCGTCGAGTATCGCCACAAGCGACACTTCGGGCAGGTCGAGGCCCTCGCGCAGCAGGTTCACGCCGATGAGCACGTCGAAAGTGCCGGCGCGCAGGTCGTCGAGGATCCTGATGCGGTCCATGGTCTCGACGTCGCTGTGTATGTAAGCCGTCTTGATCTTCATCTTCAGGAAGTAGTCGTTGAGTTCCTCGGCCATGCGCTTGGTGAGTGTCGTGACCAGGGTGCGCTCGCCGCGTTCGATGCGCGTCTGTATCTCTTCCATCAGATTGTCTATCTGATGGGCCGACGGACGCACCAGAATGACCGGATCGAGCAGGCCGGTGGGGCGGATCACCTGCTCCACCACTACGCCCTCGCTGCGCTTGAGCTCGTAGTCGGCGGGGGTGGCGCTCACGTAGATGGTCTGATGGGTCATCGACTCGAATTCGTTGAAAGTAAGCGGCCGGTTGTCGAGTGCGGCCGCCAGGCGGAAGCCGTAGTTAACCAGGTTGGTCTTGCGCGAGAGGTCGCCGCCGAACATAGCGCGTATCTGCGGTATCGTGACGTGGCTCTCGTCGATAATCGTCAGATAGTCCTTCGGAAAGTAATCGAGCAGGCAGAATGGGCGCGCGCCCGGTTCGCGCCCGTCGAAGTAGCGCGAGTAGTTCTCTATGCCGGAGCAGTAGCCCAGCTCCTTGATCATCTCCACGTCGTACGTTACGCGCTCCTCGAGGCGGGCGGCCTCCAGAGGCTTGTCCTCGCGTCTGAAGGCCTCGACCTGTTCGCCGAGGTCGAGCTGGATCTGCGCCACGGCCGAAGCCTGGCGCGCGGGCGAGGTCACGAAAATGTTGGCCGGGTAGATCTTGAACGAGTCGTGTGAACCAAGCGAACGCAGATCCTCGGCATGCAGGGTCGAGATCGACTCGATCTCGTCGCCCCAGAACACGACGCGCAGCACGATTTCCTCGTAGGCGAGCCGTATGTCGATCGTGTCGCCCTTGACGCGGAATGTGCCGCGGCGCGCCTCGACCTCGTTGCGCGAGTAAAGCGAGCCGACGAGCTGGCGCAGGAAGGCGTTGCGGGCGATTTTCTGCCCGACGTGTACATTGACCACGTTGGCGTTGAATTCTTCCGGGTTGCCGATGCCGTACAGACATGAGACCGACGACACGACGATGACGTCGCGCCGTCCCGACAGAAGCGCCGAGGTGGTGGCCAGGCGCAGCCGGTCGATCTCGTCGTTGATCATCAGATCTTTTTCGATGTACTTGTCCACCGACGGGATGTACGCCTCCGGCTGATAGTAGTCGTAGTACGACACGAAGTATTCCACCGCGTTGTCGGGGAAGAACTGCTTGAACTCGCTGTAGAGCTGTGCGGCGAGGGTCTTGTTGTGACTCAGCACGAGGGTGGGGCGGTTGACGCGCTCGATGACATTGGCCATCGTGAATGTCTTGCCCGAACCGGTGACGCCGAGCAGCGTCTGGGCGTCGGTCCCGTCGTTGACGCCTTCCACGAGCTGCTCTATGGCCTGCGGCTGGTCGCCTGTAGGGCTATATTGTGAAGAGAGTCTGAAATCCATATATCAATCGTTACTGATAGTTTTACAATGACAGATAAGCCCCTCTCAGCCTTGCGGCGGGCTTATCCTGCAAAGTTACTAAAATTTCCCGACCCGGCAATGAAGACGCTCAGCCAAAAAATGGTAGGATTTATAAAAGAAGTATAAAATAAGCGAGGCTATCCGACTAAGTGGTAGCCTCGACTTTACCTTTTTTTAGAGTGCTAAATGGAGCGACTAAAGTCTCCAGAAGCACTATGATGATGCAAAGGTAATACTTTTGTCTAACGTGGCAAATTTTTTCTGAAAAAATCGCACTAAAAATCTCATATTGTGGAGAAATCAGGAATCAACGGCTTAAGATTGGGAGAAGCAAAGCAAAGATCCTCATAGTGACCTTTGATTTGCTTGCTCATATCATTAGCACGATTGACCGAAATCATTCCCATTATATATTTTATAACATGGATGGCACCGATTATGTTGTTGCGCTCTGCAGGATTGTATGCTGCCGGCCCTCGGCGAATTGCCTGCGGAAGGCGTAAATCATACAAAAGCAGTCCGTGGGCGCAAGCATTGCGGACTTGCCGGATGGTGTGCATATAACTCTCGAAGGTAACGACCTGGCGGATGCCGAACTCATGGGCAATGAAGATTTGATCATCGCGCTCTTTCAACTGTTCATAGAGTTTCATAACTGCCCCGAAGGTCATAAATTCGAGAGTCTTCCATGCCGGAGCGAAGCGGTCGTTGGGATTATTCTTATGGTGTCTGTGAATAATTGGATTACGCTTGAAGTCCGAAGTATAGACTTTACGCTCGAACTCATGGGCGTAAGGACGATTTACAATGGATGGATTCACAAACCATACCGGATTGGAATTATACTTATTGGAGAGGTTGTAAATGAGAGAGGTGCGAAACGCTATCTCGATGCGGTTGAGATAGCGCATGAGCAACAGACGAAGATCAAAATCAAAATAATAGAGATTGACTGCATCCTCGAACGAAGCGCCTTCAACATACTCGTGTGTTCGGTTGTGTAGTTCGGGGTAAGACTTTTCAAATGGAAAAAGGTAAAAGCCAAGTCGGTAATATCCTATATCCAGTAGGATTTCTCGCGCCTTGTCTAAGTCGTTGACAGTGATACCTCTTGATTTAAGGAGGTCAAGTTGCTGGTCTATTGTCGTTGCTGATTTCGCCATATACAAATTAGAAGTATGCGAAATTATAAATAATCTGTGAGATGTGAAAACGAAACATCATCAACGTTACCGATTTCCGGCAACGTAAGATTTACAAAAGGCCAAATGATATAATTGTAAAATTATTAACGATTCAATCTCAAAATACATAAGGATTTTTATTTAAGTAATGTGACAGATGTATTCAAGTCAAAAAAAAGCTAAAGGAGTGAACGCGTGTGTTCTTGGTTCACTCCTTTAGCTGTGGCTGCGTGTCTGTCGGCGGCACGCCGGTAAGGTTCATTCGCCGGCAACGATGCCCTGGAGGTAGGGACGGAGGTCGGTCCAGCGGTAGAATGGGAACATGTCGGTCGCTACGGGCAGGGCGATCTCGCGCTCGTTGAGCATGAATTTCGCCAGGACGTCGCCGGCCTTGTTTCTGAAGAAGACTATCTGCAGGTTGGCGCCCATCGGACAGATGCGGAAGTCGTTCCATGCCTGGGCGAGCTGATGCGGATCGTACACGTCGGTGTAGCAGCCGTCGAGTTTCAGCAGGGCTACGAGCGGTATGATGTTGCCGTCGTGGCCGAAGCGGAGGGTGGCGCCGTTCTCGCCCGAAGCTATATACTCGTCGGCATTGACGAGGATGTCGTTGACCAGATTGCGGGCATTGCCGGTGAAATGGCCCTCGGCCGGCAGATAACTGGAGTTGCGGGCAAAGAATTCGAAGTTGAACACCTGCCACAGGCTGTAAAGCTCGTCGGGGGTGAAGATATCGTCGAACGTGACGGCGGTCTCCATGTTCTGCATGTCGACCGTCACCCAGTAGAGCTGCCACATAAGTTCGACGGGATCGATCCACATCTTTACGTACTCCGGATCGCTGAAAAGCGATGCCACCAGCCGGTCGGGCCGGGTCATTTCGGCCTTGAATCGCTTGAAAGTCTGATAGTACGGACCGTCCTTGCTAGTGTAGCGGCCGGATTCAGGCGAGTGGTAGTTGAGGAAATACATGTTGCGCTCGCCGCTCTCGCGGGGTACCTCCAGGCCGGGGAACAATTGCTGCAGCCCTTCGATGAAAGCGAACATGGAGTGGGCGCAGCGCATGATTGTGGTCGACGATGCCGACACGCGCGGCTCGCCGGCGAACACTTCCGGAAAAGCCTCGCCCATGCGGCGTGCTATGGCGCGGTGCTGGCGGTTGCCCAGCGGCGAGAGTTCTCCTCCGCGTCCGCGTGCTTCGAGCCACACGCTGTCGAGCCGCAGGCGCACGTCGTGTCCCAGAGGGGTGAGGACGCCGAGGCTGTCGGCGCGGCGGAAACGTTCCATGACCGTGCGGTAGTCGTCGTCGCTGATCAGGTAACGCGAGCCGTGGCGGCCATAGTGGCTGATGTAGAAAGGTCTGTAGCCTTTAGGTGCCGGAGTGTTCTGCGATGATTCCGTCGGATAGGCGTAGTAGACGCCTCCGGCCTTGCCCGGTGTGGCGGCGATCTCGTCGAGAAGCGAGTCGGCCATTGCCGCGGGTGCGCCGATAGCCAGCGCGGCCGCAGCTATGAGAAATATGCGTTTCATTTCGAGAGATGCTGCTGCCAGCGCCATGCCGATAGAAGTGTGTCGCCGAGAGGGGTGTCGGCGCTCCAGCCCAGCACGGTATTGGCGCGGGTGGGATCGGCCCATACCTTGACGATGTCGCCTGCGCGCCGGGGTGCGATGCGGTAGGGCAGGTCTATGCCGGTTACTTCGCGGAAAGTGTTGATCAGTTCGAGCACTGATACGCCTCGGCCGGTGCCGAGATTGAAGATCTCGACGGCCGATTCCTGCTTGCCGTCGATCATGCGGGTGACGGCGGTGACGTGGGCCTTGGCCAGGTCGACCACGTCGATGAAGTCGCGTATGCACGAACCGTCGGGGGTGTCGTAATCGTCGCCGAACACGCTCAGGCACTCGCGGATGCCGGCGGCGGTCTGTGTCAGATAAGGTATGAGGTTCTGCGGCACGCCGTTGGGCAGCTCGCCGATAAGGGCCGACGGATGTGCGCCCACCGGGTTGAAGTAGCGCAGGATCACGGCTCCGAACGGTGCGCCCGAGTTGATGGTGTCGGTGATGATTTCCTCGCTGATCTGCTTGGTGTTGCCGTAGGGCGATGTGGCGGTCTTGATGGGGGTGTCCTCGGTGACCGGGTTGGAGTCGGGTTCGCCGTAGACGGTACACGACGAGGAGAACACGATTCCTTTGACGCCGTTGGCGGGCATCAGCTCCAGCAGGTTCATCAGTGTGTCGAGATTGTTGCGGTAGTAGAGCAGGGGCTTTTCGAGTGATTCGCCTACGGCCTTGGAGGCCGCGAAGTTGATAATGCCCTTGATGCCGGGATAGTCGGCGAAGAGCTTGCGGAGAGTGTCGATGTCGCGGCAGTCGCCTTCGACAAATGCGGGACGCACGCCTGTGATGGCCTCGATGCCGTCGAGGACTCCGATATTGGAGTTGGACAGGTTGTCGATTATCACTACATCGTAGCCGGCATTGATCAGTTCGACGGTGGTGTGCGATCCGATGTAGCCGGTACCTCCGGTGACGAGTATGCGGGTCTTTTCCATTTGATTATGAAGTGTTATTGATATTTATTGTTTTCGCGGAATGTGGTGTACGGTCATGCGGCATGCGGAGCAGTCGAAATCGAGCCGCAGCCGGCCTCCCGGCGAGTCTAGAAACAGCCTGTCGGGCAGTCGCCGGGCCGACGCCGTCCTGAGACATGCCCCGAGTTCGCGCCGCAGGCAGTAGTCGGTGGTCATGACGTGGATTTCGGCCGTCGGGTCCGCAGGCAGCGCCTCCAGGGCGGCCTCGACCCGCGTGGCTCCGTGGTCGGTGTAGAAGTGTCGCGCTGCTTCGTTGGCCACGTTCGCGTGGAAGTCGAGTATCTG
>CABRGT010000042.1 GCA_902470475.1 uncultured Porphyromonadaceae bacterium
CCCCGGCCAAGGGGCCGGCGGCTTCCTAAGACCCGACCTTGAAGATAACCGGCCAAAGATTCGGACGATTCATAAGGCCTGCGCTGACAGCCGTCGACTGGGCGCTGGTCAACATCTTTTTCCTGGCGACCCTGCTGATCTACCCCGGTATGAGCGGCAGCGCGGAGTCGACGGGCTTTCTGTGGCTGTTTGTCAACCTCAGCTTCATACCCGTCATAATCCGTGTATGGCACCGGGGCGACGATCTGCGGGCCATCCAGCTCGACCGCGTCGCCGTGGAATCGATGACCACCGTTGGGCTGTATGCCCTGTTCTTCATGTCGCTGATCACGCTGACCGACGTCGCCCACCTGCCGCCGCGGTTCTATCTCACCTACTACGGAATGCTTACCGTGGCCCTGGTGATGTGGTCGATAGCATCGCGCCGGCTGATCAAGCGCTACCGTCGTCGCGGCTACAATTACAAGCGTGTGATCATCGTGGGTACGAACGCCACCGCACGCCGCCTCTACGACCAGATGCTCAGCGACCCGGGATTCGGCTACAAGATCATGGGCTTCTTCGACCGCGAGTGGCGCCCCGACTTCGTGGGCCGCTACTGCGGATCGCTCGACTCCCTCGACGCTTTCGTCAAGGCCAATCAGATAGATCAGATCTACTACACGATGCCCGGCCACGCCGAGCTCCTCACCAAGGTCGTGAAGGTGGCCGATGACAACGTGGTCGACTTCTTCTACGTGCCTCAGATCTCGCAGTACATCTCGCGCAGCTTCCAGATGGACACTATCGGCGCGGTACCCGTGCTGTCGATCCGCCGGAATCCTCTCAAGAAATCAATCAACCGCTTCGTCAAGCGCGGATTCGACATTATCTTCTCTTCGGTGTTCCTGTGCTTCTATCCGCTGGTCTACATCCCCATCGCGATCGCCATCAAGGCATCCTCGCCCGGCCCGGTCTACTTCAAGCAGAAGCGCACGGGATACCGCGGCACGGAGTTCTGGTGCTACAAATTCCGCACCATGCGCGTAAACAACGACGCCGACAAGGCCCAGGCCACCCGCAACGATCCGCGCAAGACGCGCCTGGGCGACTTCCTGCGCCGCACGTCGCTCGACGAGCTGCCGCAGTTCATCAACGTGTTCAAGGGCGAGATGTCCGTCGTGGGGCCCCGTCCGCACATGGTCCGGCACACCGAGGAATATTCCAAGATCGTGGACCAGTACATGGTGCGCCACCTGGTCAAGCCCGGAATCACCGGATGGGCCCAGGTCAACGGCTACCGCGGCCTCACCGACGAGGTGTGGAAGATGGAGAAGCGCGTGCAGTACGACGTGTGGTACATCGAGAACTGGACCTTCCTGCTCGACCTCAAGATCATCGTCCGCACCGTCCTGAATGCCATCCACGGCGAGAGCAACGCATTTTAAACAAATCGCGTAGCAGCGGTGTTGTAAGAACAAAAAACAATTCCGTCATGAACAAGAAAGTCACCAGGCGGCAGGCTCTCGACTATCACCGGCTGCCGCAGCCGGGCAAGATCGAAGTCGTGCCCACCAAGCCATATGACACGCCCCACGACCTGGCCCTGGCCTACTCGCCCGGAGTGGCCTATCCGTGCCTCGAGATCGAAAAGCGGCCGGCCGAATCATACGAATACACCAACCGCGGCAATCTCGTGGCCGTCATCAGCAACGGCACAGCCGTGCTCGGGCTGGGCAACATCGGCGCCGAGGCGGCCAAGCCCGTCATGGAGGGCAAAGCGCTTCTGTTCAAGATCTTCGCCGGGCTCGACGCCTTCGACATCGAAATCGACGAAAAAGACCCGCGCCGCTTCATCGACACCGTCAAATCGCTCGCGCCGACTTTCGGCGGAATCAACCTCGAGGACATCAAGGCCCCCGAATGCTTCGAGATAGAGGACGCGCTCAGGAGCGAATGCCCCATCCCGGTCATGCACGACGACCAGCACGGCACGGCGATCATCTCGGCCGCCGGACTGATCAACGCGCTGGAGATACAGGCCAAGAACATAGGCGATGTGCGCATGGTGGTCAACGGAGCCGGAGCCGCGGCCCTGGCCTGCACGCGCCTTTACTGCGCGCTGGGCATGCGCCCGGAAAACATAGTCATGTGCGACTCGCACGGGGTCATCCGCGCCGACCGCACCGACCTCAATGAATACAAGCGCCGGTTCGCCACCGACCGCACCGACATCGCCACGCTGGCCGACGCCATGCGCGGCGCCGACGTGTTCCTGGGCCTGTCAGTCGCCGACGTTGTCACCCCGGAGATGCTCCGGTCGATGGCTCCGCGGCCGATAGTCTTCGCGCTGGCCAACCCCGACCCGGAAATCGCCTACGACGCGGCCATGGCGTCGCGCCCCGACATAGTGTTCGCCACCGGACGCTCGGACTACCCCAACCAGATCAACAACGTGCTCGGCTTCCCCTACATATTCCGCGCGGCGCTCGACTGCCGCGCCACCACCATCAACGAGGAGATGAAAAAGGCCGCCGCGCTGGCGATAGCCTCGCTGGCCCACGAGCCGGTGCCGGAGGACCTGGCGGCCGCCTACGGCGAGCCCGACCTGCATTTCGGACGGCATTACATCCTGCCCAAGCCGTTCGACAAACGCCTGCTCACCACCGTGGCCCCGGCAATCATCGCCGCGGCCGAGGAATCGGGCGTGGCGCGCCGCCATATCGACGACTACACGGCCTACGCACGCAGCCTGGAGACGATCCTGTGCACCAACGAGGCCCTGATCCGCTACCTGATCGAGGCCCAGACGCACTGCGACCGCTGACAGCTCTCTGCCGGAGGACGCGCCCCGCGGGAAAGCGTCCTCCGCTCCGTTCATCACACTCCGCAAAAAACCTTTTGAATTCCAGAAATATTCAAAATAATTAGCTACCTTTGCCTCACCTATGAAACGATCGGTGTACTTCAGTCCCGGCCTCGTGCTTTTCGTCGGTCTCGTGATCCTGTGGATCCCGTGGCTCGGCGAGAGCCTGTTCTACTCAAAGGGCGAACCCCGCGAGGCAATCGTGGCGATGTCGATGCTTCAGTCGGGCGACTGGATCCTGCCCGTGTCGTGCGGCACGGACATACCGTTCAAGCCGCCCTTCCTCGCATGGCTCATAGCCGTCTTCGCAAAGATCTTCAACGGCGGCACCGTCAGCGAATTCATCTCGCGGCTTCCGTCGGCCATCGCGGCCATCGCACTGGTGATGGGCAGCTACGGCTGGGCGCGCAAGGTGCGCGGCGAGCGTTTCGCCGTGTGCATGGCGCTCGTGCTGGCCACATCGGTCGAGTTCTACCGCGCCGCCATGGCTTGCCGTGTCGACATGGTGCTGACGGCCTGCATGGTCGGAGCCATGTACATCCTCTATGAAGTCAACGCCCACCGCGGCCACGACAACTTCTGGCGCTATCTGGCCGCCACGCTGCTGCTGACGTGCGCCGTGCTCACCAAGGGGCCCGTCGGCGCGCTGCTGCCCTGCTTCGTCATGGGCATATACTTCCTGCTCAGCGGCGAGCGCTTCCTGGGTACGCTGGGGCGCATGCTTGCGCTTTCGCTGGCGGCCTGCGTCATTCCCGCCGTATGGTACTATTACGCATGGCAGGAGGGCGGCTCGGGCTTCCTGTCGCTCGTATGGGAAGAAAACTTCCAGCGCCTTACTGGCACGATGCCCTACGAGTCGCATGTCAAGCCGTTCTGGTACAACTTCGTCACCATCATCATCGGCATGCTGCCCTGGACGCTGCTGGCCGTCATGGCCCTCGGCGCGTTCCGCCACCTCATGTCGCAGCCGCTCAAGCCCGCGGGGCGCCTTGCGCTGACGGTCATCATCACCGTCACGGTGTTCTACTGCATCCCGGCCAGCAAGCGCAGCGTCTACCTGCTGCCGATCTATCCCTTCCTGGCCTATGCCGTCGCCTCGATGGCCGAATCGCTCGCCGACACCCGCATCAACCTCGCATATACGCGCATCATGGCCGTGCTCGCCATCGCCGCGCCACTGATCGTGGCGGCCACGGCATTCTATCCGCTGGTACAATTCTCGTTCTCCGCCCCGGCTTGGTGGTCGTACGTCGTACTTGCCGTGCCTGTGGCCGTAGCTGCCGGATGGTTTGCCAGGCGCCGGCGTCAGACCGATATCCACGGCGCCTGCATCATCACGTGGGCCGTACTCGTAGCCTATGGGGGCGCCATCATGCCTGCCGCGGTAAATCCCTTGTCCGACAAACCCGAGGCGGCCATGCTCGAAGCCATAGCGGCAGATGCCCCGATTTACGTCGTAGGGCCCGATAAATACGCCGCCAACGCCTATTGCATCAACTACTATGCCGGCGACCGCCTGCGTCGCCTCAGCAGTGCCGCAGAGGCCGATTCGTGCCCCAAGGGTACCGTCCTCATATTCCCCAATCTGCCCGACACGGCCGGGCTGCCCGCGACATATCATCTGACGCTGCTCAAGAGCCGTCTGGCCGACACCCGCCGCCCGGCCCTGTTCGCCGTACAGACCGGCGCGCCCGTCAGCCGGAAAAAGATCACAGCTGAAAAGGGAAAGATTACCTCCGAATTACCCGACACGCCTCCGGGACTGCCGGCAGCCGTCGACGAGATGCCCGCCGTAAGGCAGTCGCGCCTGGAGCACCGGAGCGACACGACCTCCCGTTTCCAGATCCGGCGCATCAGCCGCGACAGCACGCGCACGGCCCTCCCCGTCCCCACTGCCACACGCCCCGAATAACAGAAATTACTTCTGTTCTTGAGACCGCAGGCGAGACGCCTGCTTGCCCTGGCCGCGCCTGCGCCGACGTATCCGCATAAATTACTTCTCCTCTTGTGACCGCAGGCGAGACGCCTGCTTTCCCTGTACACGCCTGCGCTACGGCATCCGCATAAATTACTTCTCCTCCTGTGACCGCAGGCGAGATGCCTGCTTTCCCTGTACACGCTTGATTTCCCTGTACAAACAAAAAAAGCGCGGCTCCGGAGGGAACCGCGCTTTCGTTAGGTATTATCGCGTTTATTTATTTTACGATATGGAAGAAATTCTTGCTGTCGACTTTGACCTTACCGGTGTTGAGACGGTAAGCGCGCTCAGCCGATACACGGAAGTTGCTGCGTACAGCGGCATTCAGGCGGCTGGTCTTGACAGGCTGGAATTTGCCCTTGGCCTTGGCGGGAGCCGAAGCAGAGCCGAAGTCGAAGAAGATGATACCGGTGGGATCAGCTTCCCAAGTATAGCCGAATTCCTCAAGACTGTAACCGAATACAGCGGGATAGATTTCCAGATAACCGTCGTTCCAGTCCTGACCGTAACCCCTGGCGATGATCGAGGCATCGTCAGCGCCATCGGCTGCGAAGAGACCTGCGGCATTGCCGATATACAGATCAAGTACCTCTACTGCACCGGACTCATCTTTATCCTCAAAAGAGAAACCGCTGTACTGGGGCATGATCTTCACACAGTTCTCGTTGGCGGCGTCAATATAGATGTCGGTCGCATTGGTGTTCTTGTTCAGATTATTGTACCACAGCGCGCAGTCTTCATTAGTATAGGGACTCTTGAGGCGGAACTGGGTGGGATCGTCGTTCTTCACCTGACCCTGAACCTGCCATGCGAGGTCTTCGAGTGTAGCCACAGTTCCGTCGTTGAAGGTGAAACGGAACATCGGGCAAGCCCACGCGTCAACATAATCCACGGTCGCGCAGTTGGTCCATTCGGAAGCCGCACCGCCATTGACAGTGAACTTCACGAAGGCTGCGTTCATGGGCTCGTCGCCGTTGAGGGTGATGCCTACCGCGAAGTAGTCGCCGGCGACGGTGACGGGGATAGCCACCTCAACGTTCTCGCCTGCAGCGGCGCTGACGGTGGGAACCTGACCCTGCAGCATAGCCGTGAGGAGCTGCTGGGCGCTTGTAAAGTCGGCCGAAGCGGCGAATACAGCACCTGTGCTGCTTGAACCGATGTTGGCGGTGATCAGAGCGCTCATGCTTTCGTCGGGGGCGATAAGGGTGCCCTTGTAGGCCATCGTGAGATTGTAGTCGGCATATTCACCGGCCTGGAATGTCTCGAAGCCGATAGGATCGTTACCCTGAAGTGTCAGGAACTCGCCCTGATAGAGCACGCAGTAACCTACTGCGAGTTCGAACAGGCCGGTCTGCGGGTCGAAGGTCGACATGGATTCAGCCTGGGCGATGTCAGCCGGAGTAGCCTCGGCATCGGTAGCCATCAGCTCGCCGTACGACATGATGTAGAGGTCAAGCGGAGTGTCGACACCCTGTACGTTGATCTGCTGGCCTGTAACCTGAGCGGGGATAACGATGACATTGGTCGTCTTGTTCCAGTTCATCAGCAGGGTCACGTTGCGGCCCCAGTGCTCGATGCGGAACTGGGCCAGATCGGGATTCTCCTGGTTCTCGCGGATCGACAGAGGCAGATCGGGATCGTCGCCGCTGAGGAAGTACGACAGGTTGAGAGCGTAGTTCCATGTACCCACGCCTTCACCGTAAGGCTGCCATTCGCCCCAGGCCTCGGCACGGGTGACGGTGAGCGTGATGCTCGAAAGGCCGTAGTTGAAGCCGGGAGTATCCTGGCCGAGAGCAACGGTTACCTTGTAGGGCACCGAAGTGGGCATCGCTGCAGCATCAACGGGAATCACGAGATCCACGGAAGTCTGTCCTTCGGCGAAAGCCACCTGGGCGGGAACGTGGATAGGGCTTTCCTCGGCGGTCAGCGTAGCGCCGCTCATGCTCACGGTCGATACCAGTGAATAGGTGGCGGCATCGGTGATACCGTTGCGGTCAACGGTCACCGTCATCGTCGTGGAAGCAGTGGCGAGGTCTACCGTGGTAGACTGGTTCGACGGGAAGTAGACGCCGTTGCTCGGTGCGCCGGGCATGTAGTCGTCGTCATCGTCGCAGGCGGTGAAGCCCAGCGACATTGCCGTCGCAACTGCTATCAATGTATATTTGAAGAATTTCATATTGATAATCGTTTGAAATGTTATTTAATCATTCCTCCCAATCAACCGGGGTGGGCTGTGATGTCACCTCTTCGTTGTTGTCGGCCTCGGAGATAGCCTTGTTGGAGTTGATCTCATCCTGCGGGATGCAGTAGATCAGGCGCGGCGAGCGTGCGGGGATATTGAACGTGTAGACGTAGGGAGCGTGGGCGCGGCGGCGGTCGATACCCTTGTCAAGACGCATGTACTCATAGTACATCAGACCCTCACCCCAAAGTTCGACACGCTTCTGCTGGAAGATTTCCTCCTGGAGCTGTTCGGCAGTAGTAGCGGCGCTGGCGAAAGAGGGATCGCGGTAGGTCTTGACAAAGTTCTCGAGAGTGGCCTTGCCCTGTGCCACGCCTGCGCTCATGCCCTGAGCCTCGGCGAGGATGTAATACATTTCCTCGACACGCATGCGGGGAATGTCGTTGGCGAGCACAGTTGCGGGAAGCGCGCCCTGATATGAAGCGAACTTCACATTGGTATAGGGATAGATATCAGACTGCTGGGTCTGCGAGTATACGGGGGTGCCTACATACTCGTTGATGTAAGCCTGCTGGGCTGCATCGAGGATAGGCGATGTATAGTTCTCGTCGAGGAACCAGCCCTTGCGGACGTCGGTCGAGGGTATCGATTCCCAGAGGTCCTTCGACATGTAGCGCCAGCCGCCGACATTGGTATAACCGTCGGAGAACGTGTTCATGTTAGAGGGCCAGTTGACGATACCGGTCTGGACACAGCCGTCGGTCTCGCTCACTGCGATACCCCACATCCAGTTGTTCTCGTTGAGGCTTGCGAAAGAGGGTTTGCTTACATCGGCGATCGATGCGGGAGCACCGGAGAACTTCGCGATTGCATTCTGAGCATCCGAAGCAGCCTCGGCGTAGCGGCCCATCGACATGTAGGCGCGGGCACGGAGACCGTAGGCAACGGCAGCCGAAACCATACGCTTGGGACGGTCAGTGATGACGCTTGCAGGGGTCACAGGGTTGCCGTCGAGCAGTCGGATAGCCTCGTCAAGGTCGGAGAGGATCTGAGTGTAGACTTCCTCGCAGGTGGCACGCGGAGCACCGTTTACGGCTGCGTCGTTCGAATTTTCATCAGTCAGCAGAGGCACGCAGGGAGCCTGGGGGTTGAACTTGTAGTTGAACTGATAGACCTGGGCGAGAAGCCAGTAGTCGAACGCACGCATCGCGAGCGACTGGGCACGGAAGAATTTCAGAGTATTATCTTCGGTGTCGGGGGCGATGGACGCGAGGTTGTCATTGGTCATCTTGATGTTTGCATAGGTCGGTTCCCAGAATTCATAGGTCACCCATGAGTTGGGGCCCTGGGAGCCGAAGCTCTGCCAGTTGCGGAACCAGTTGTAACCCGAGTACGCACCGTTCATATCGGCCGTCTGCATGTCCATGCCGAGCATGATGGCAGGATAACCGAAATCGAAGTGAGAGGACGAGTAGCTGGCGCCGAGTTCGAGAGCCTGGGAGTAGAGGGCTGTCACACTTGCGGCAGCAAGTTCGGGCTTGGCCTCTGCGGCTCCTTCCTTCTGTTCGTTGTTGACGTATCCGCCGAGGTATTCGGTATCAAGGTCGGCACAGGAGGCCAACGTACCGATCGAAAGGGCTACGGCAACATATTTGATTGAATTTTTCATTTCTTTTGACATTAATCAGGTTGGATTAATTAGAAGCTTACGCGGATACCGCCCGAGATGGCACGGATGGGGGAGTAAGTGTAGTTGTTCGAACCGAAGTTCTCGCTGGCCGACATTACCTGACGGGGATCGAGACCTTTGCGCTTGCTCCAGATAGCGACGTTCTCGGCAGCGCCGTAGATGCGCAGCGATTCAACACCGAATTTGGTTGTGAACGACTTGGGCAGCGTATAGCCGAGGGTGATATTGGTCAGCTGCAGATAGTTGCTCGATACGAGGAAACGGTCGCTGACCGAGCTGGCATACTGCTTCTTTGCCTGAGTATAGAGTGCGGGGATATCGCTGGTGGGGTTCGAAGGCGACCAGGCGTTGAGCATATCCTTGTGGATGGCGCCGACCGAAGCGGTGGTCATGGTGTTCTGATAGCCTGTGTCGAGCATCTTGCCGCCGAACTGATACGAGAAGTTGAGGGTAAGATCAATGCCATATGCGCTGACGGTGGTACCGAAACCGCCGTAGGCAAGAGGTGCGATGCGACCCATGTGCTTCGAGTTCGTCGAACGGGCCGATGCCCAGTTATTGGTCTTGTAGGGTTCGCTCCAGCCGGTCTGCACGGCATTGCCTTCGGCATCCTCACCCATGACGGGGTCACGCATCCAGTACAGAGCCTGGCCGAGTTCGAGATCCTCGTATGTGTGGCCCGAAGCCTTCATTGCGTCGAGTTCTTCCTGCGAACCGAGAACACCGGCATACTGCGGGAGGTAGAGATCGTAGATCGAGCCGCCTTCTTCGAGGTGCTGGTATGTACCGCGGATCCATTCGTAGCGGCCGGGCTCGCCGACAACCTCTGTCATGATGTCCTTCGGGAGCTTGAGAATCTTGTTCCAGCCGAAAGTGATGTTGGCATAGATGTCCCAGGTGATGTCCTTGGTGTTGACCGGACGGTAGTTGAGATCGATTTCGAAGCCGTTGTTACGCATCGAACCGATGTTCGAGGGAATCGATGAATAACCCAGCGACGGAGCTACAGGCAGATTGAAGAGCATGTCGTCGGTCTGACGGTTGTAGTACTCGACCGAACCGCTCAGCATGCCTTTGAAGAAGCTGAAGTCGAAGCCGACGTTGAATGCGTTCGAAGTCTCCCAGGTCAGATCGACATTACCCTTCTGAGCGAGCGAGCCGTCGTTGAACACGCCGTTGGCACCTTCCATTACATAGAAGTCGGCCCAGGGCATGTAGAGGACAGAGCTGCCGATGCCGTCGTTACCGTTCTGGCCGAACGATGCACGGAACTTGAGAAGATCGACATTGGTGAACTGTTCCATGAACTTCTCCTTGGCGATATCCCAGCCTGCCGACAGCGACCAGAATGTACCCCAGCGATGATCGGGTGCAAAGCGGCTCGAACCGTCGCGGCGGACAGAACCCATGAAGTAGTAGCGGCCGTCGTAGGTATATTTGCCGCGGAAGAGGAAGCCACGGTGGCTGAGTTCGCGGCGCGAACCGCTGCCGTCCTTCTGGTCGATGGTGTTGCTTACGAAGGGAACCTGCGGCTGATAGAGGTTGGAACCCATGGCCGAGAGATTCTCAACAGCATATTCTTCCGACTCATAACCGGCCATAAGGTCCATTTCATGAACGTCGGCGAATGTGTGGTTGTAGGATACGAGAGTCTGGAGCGTCACGTCATAAGCGCGGGCATGACCCTGGCTGACCTGACCGCCCATGGTCTGGAACTGACCGTAGAGGGGGTTGAGCAGCGTATGGCTGCGCTGGTTGTTGAGGAAATAACCTACATTCTCGACAATGGTAAGACCCTTGACGGGTGTCAGGACAGCGTACCACTTGGAATCGAAAATATCTGTCAGATAGTCGCGGGTATCGTAGAGAAGTACGCCGGCAGGGTTGCCCTGGGGCATACGTGCGGCACCTACGAGACCGTTGCCATAGTCCTTATTGTCACCGTAGTCGTAGACGGGGTTCTTGTACACATTGTTATACATGATGGAGCCGTCGGCGTTGCGGATATATACCGGATACATCGGTGCGAGACCGTTGACGAAGTAGAAAGCGTTGCCCGACGAGGTGGCGCTGCCAAGATCGTTGTCGCGGGGATCGCCGGTATTTGAATATACATACGACATGCTGGTACCGATCTTCAGCCATTTCTTGGCCTGATAGTCTACGGTAGCACGGGTCGACAGACGGTTGAAGTGCGAGCCCTTGATGATACCTTCATCCTCAAGGTAGCTGCCCGAAACATAGTACTGGAGACGGTCGGTACCACCCGATACGGACACGTTATATTCCTGACGCAGACCGTGGATCAGTGTTTCCTTTTCCCAGTCATCAGCAACGAAGTAGTAGCGGCCGTTGCTGTAGCCCGGAGTTGCATTGGGGTTGAACTTGCCGTTCATGTCAAAGAGAACCTGGCCTTCGGGAACGGTCCATGTCTGATAGCCGATGGCGCTCCAGAACTCATTGTTGACCGCAGCATTTGCGGCAACGGGCGAAAGGCCGAAGAAGTTCATCTGTGTATTGTTAAGAGCCTGATAGTAGGTCTCCATCCACTGGCGGGAATCTGTGATGACGTCATAGTTGGGAATGGCGCGGCTGTTGGAACCCCAGCGTGCGTCGAAAGTGACCACAGCCTGGCCTTCCTGACCTTTCTTAGTGGTGATAAGGATGACACCGTTGGCGCCGCGGGCACCGTAGAGAGCGGTCGAAGCGGCATCCTTGAGGACTGTCATCTCGACAATATCCTGAGGAGCGATATTAGCGGGGTCGCCCATATAGGGGACACCGTCCACAACATAAAGAGGTGCGGAAGAAGCATTGATCGAGCCTGTACCACGGATGCGTACCGTAGGCGACGAACCCGGCTGACCGGTCGAGCTTGTGGTCTGTACACCGGAGACCTTACCATTGAGGGCGGTAACGACATTTGCCACGAGTGCGTCCTCGAGCTGATCAGCCTTGACAACACTGGCGGCACCCGTGTATTCAGAGCGCTTGGCTGTACCGTAGGCCACGGCGATCACCTCATCAAGGCCGAGGGCGCTCGATTTGAGCTTAACCACAATCTTGGCACCGGTGATTGCGACTGTCTGAGTCTCATAGCCGACGTAAGAGAACGTCAGATGCTTGGCCGACTCAGGGACTACGATGGTGAAGTCGCCGTCGACATCGGTCGTAACGCCCATGGCATTATTTCCCGCTGTCACTGACACGCCTACCAGAGGCTCGTCATTTGCGGCGTCGAGTACCGTACCTTTGACCGTACGCGTCTGGGCCGACGCACACAGGCCTATGGACAGCACTGCCACGAGTAAAAGAAACAGCTTTTTCATACTAAGAAATAGTTAGACATAAAATAAATAAAGTGATAATTTTCCGGGTTTTTGAAGCGGCTCGCGCCTATGCGCGAAAAGATAATTTGTGCAAAGATAACTACTTTTCAACAATTTTTAGCAAAAAATCGCCATTATTTTTCGATTTTAACATTTAAAACGTCATAATTTTATCGGTTTTGCTTTCAATTTTTACAAAATACAAGGATAACCGGTTAAAAGATAGCAGATTAAAACTAAGTGTCAATAAGCGTGAATTTTATGCCGCACAACACATTTCCGCAACATTGCCGCCCGACACAGCCAACTATTTTTGAAGTTATTTTTGCAGCGGGTCGGCGCTTTTTTCGTAACTTTGCCTTAGAAACCGCGACCGGCCGCGACGACACGCTACGGCAACGCAGCAGATCCGGCCTGATCGCGGCACATACACATTAATTATATATAAGAATATGGCAAACTGGTTTGAATGCAAAGTACGATACGATAAACTTCAGGAAAACGGCGCCGCGAAAAAGGTGACCGAACCCTACCTGGTGGATGCCCTGACCTTCACCGAGGCCGAGGCCCGCATAACCGAGGAGCAGCGGCCGTTCATCTCGGGCGAATTCGACGTGGCGGCCGTGAAGCGGTCGAAAATAGCCGAGATCGCCTTCCACGACGACGGCGACCGCTGGTATCTTGTCAAGGTGGGATTCATCACAATCGACGAGAAATCAGGCGCCGAAAAGAGATCGGTGTCGCAGATGCTTGTGCAGGCCAACGACTTCAAGTCGGCCTACGACAACTTCCTGGAACACATGAAGGGCTCGGCCGCCGACTACGACATCGTGTCGATCGCCGAGACTCCGCTGATGGACGTCTACCGCATGAAAGTGAAGGACTGATGACAATCGCCGACCGCCTGTCCGAAATCCGCGCGACACTGCCCGAGGGCGTCACCCTGGTGGCAGTGTCGAAATTCCATCCCGCCGAAGACATCGCCGCGGCCTATGCCGCGGGGCAACGCGTGTTCGGCGAAAGCCGCGTGCGCGAGCTGCTCGACAAACGGGCGGCGCTGCCCGGCGACATCCGGTGGCACTTCATCGGCCACCTGCAGACCAACAAGGCCAAGGCCCTGGTGGGCAACGCCGACCTGATCGAAAGCATCGACTCCGAACGGCTGCTTGAACTGGTCGACAGCATAGCCGCCGGACGCGGCATCGTGCAGCGCGTGCTGATGCAGGTGCACGTGGCCGCCGAGGAGACCAAGACAGGCTTTCTGCCCGACGAGCTGCTGGACTACTTCGCCGGCCGCCGGTTCGAGACGCTGCGTGCCACACATCTGTGCGGCATAATGGGCATGGCCACCAACACCGACGACCGCGACCGCGTGCGCGCCGACTTCGAGGCCATCGCCTCGCTGCACCGCCGCATTCTCGGCATGTGTCCCGACCTGCGGGGATTCGACACCGTGTCGATGGGCATGAGCGGCGACTATCCGCTCGCCATCGCGGCCGGTTCGAACACCGTCCGCGTCGGGACGGCCATCTTCGGCGAACGCGCATACACTTAAAACACCGCGCCGGCGCTTTTTATGAACCGCAGCGGGGCCGAATCAAAAAAATTTCGCTATCTTTGCGCAGGAAAATCCGATAACAAACAATAACCCTCCTAACCCTAAATCAAAAGTAACAACCTATGTCAAAGACCCCTGCAAAAGAGCATCGCAGCTACGCCCTGCCGATCGCTATCATGTTTGCCCTCTTTTTCATGATAGCCTTCGTGACCGGCTACCAGAATCCGCTGGGCGAAGTAATCAAAAAGATGACCGGCGGCAACCCCGTGCTGTCGCAGCTCGGCACTCTCGCCAACTTCATCGCATACGCATTCATGGGCTATCCCGCCGGCAAGCTTCTCGAGAAGAAAGGCTACCGCATGACGGCCCTCTACGCCGTCACCGTCGGCTTCACCGGCGTGCTGATCACCTTCCTGTCGGGCATGATCGAGACTGAAGGCGAAGGCGCCACCCATGCCGTGATCGTCTATCTGATCGGCGCGTTCGTGGCCGGATTCTCCATGTGCATGCTCAACACCGTAGTCAACCCGATGCTCAACTCGCTGGGCAAAGACCAGAAGCAGGGCAACCAGCTCGTACAGTTCGGCGGCACGTGCAACTCGCTGGGCGCCACCCTGGCCCCGGTCATCGTAGGCGGGCTCATCGGCGGCTCGGCCAGCACCATCGCCTCGGCCAATCCCGTATTCTACATGGCCATGGCCATCTTCGCCCTGGCTTTTGTGATCATATACTTCTCGGACCTCCCCGAGGATCCCGAGCTGGGCAAGAAAAAGGATCCGCGCAACCAGCCGAAGGTTTCCGGCGCCCTGCGCTACTCGAACCTGCGCTGGGGCCTTGCCGCCATCTTCTGCTACGTAGGCATCGAGGTGGGCATCGCCAACTGGACCATGCAGTATCTCACGGCCAGCAACGAGGTGATCACCGGCAACCCCGAATTCGAGGCAGCCGCCATAGCCGGCACCGTGGTCGGCATGTACTGGCTCTTCATGCTCTGCGGCCGCTTCATCGGCGGAGTCATCGGCGGCAAGGTATCGTCGCGCGCCATGCTCACCGCCACATCGCTGGCCGCCATCGTGCTGCTCGTGCTCGGCATCACCGTCACGGGCAAGACGGTGGGCTTCGTAGGCTTCGACTCGGGCCACATGCTCTTCTCGACCGTCAACGTGCCTCTGAGCGCCATATTCTTCGTATGCTGCGGATTCTGCACATCAGTAATGTGGGGCGCGATCTTCAACCTCTCGGTCGAAGGCCTCGGCAAGTACACGGCCATAGCGTCGGGCCTGTTCATGGTGATGGTATGCGGCGGCGGCATCCTGCCCACCATCCAGGGCTTCATCGCCAACTCCACCATCCTCGGCAGCTTCTGGCTCACGGTGGCCCTGGCGGCATATCTGCTGATCTACGCCCTGTTCCTGTCGCATCCCGACAAGAAAGAGCCCCAGCACAAGGAAGAACTCACTGAAGACGGCGCCGTAGCTGAACTTTAATCCCCCGCAGTGCATTATATTTCCGGAGTTCACCGGAAACATGATGATCCCGCCATATCGGGCGCGCCGGACCCCGGTCCGGGGCGCCCCGACTTAAAAAACTACATAACTCATACCCACAATGGACACAAACGTCATGAAACACGCGGCCGACAACATCCGAATCCTCGCCGCAGCAATGGTCGAAAAAGCCAAATCAGGACACCCCGGCGGAGCCATGGGCGGCGCCGACTTCGTCAACACGCTCTACTCGCGCTTCCTGATCACCGATCCCGACGATCCCACCTGGCCGGGCCGCGACCGCTTTTTCCTCGACCCCGGCCACATGTCGCCGATGCTTTATGCCGTGCTGGCCCTGACGGGTAAATTCACCGTCGACGAGCTGCAGCAGTTCCGCCAGTGGGGCAGCGTCACACCGGGCCACCCAGAGGCCGACCCGCGGCGCGGCATCGAGAACACCAGCGGCCCCCTCGGGCAGGGGCACACCATGGCCGTGGGATGCGCCCTGGCCGAACGCTTCATCGCCGCGCACTTCGGCGATGTCCTCGCCCACAAGACCTATGCCTTCATCTCCGACGGCGGCATACAGGAGGAAATCTCCCAGGGTGCCGGCCGCATCGCCGGCTACCTCGGACTGGCCAACCTGATCATGTTCTACGACTGCAACGGCGTACAGCTCTCGACCGACGTGGCTGCCGTCGACGAAGAGGACTACGCCGCCAAATACCGCGCATGGGGCTGGAACGTGATCGAGATCGACGGCAATGACCCCGAGCAGATCGACAGCGCCCTCAGCCGCGCCCACAAGGAAATCAAGCGCCCGACCCTGATCCTGGGCCGCACGATCATGGGCAAGGGCTGCATCAAGACCGACGGCGAGAACTTCGAAGGCCAATGCTCGACCCACGGGCAGCCCCTGAGCAAGAGCGGAGCCGACTTCGGCGCCACTGTCGCCAACCTGGGCGGCAATCCCGCCGACCCCTGGCAGATATTCGACGACACCAAGACCCTCTACGACGAACGCAACCGCCAGCTGCGCCGCATCGTGGCCGAACGCCGCCACGCTTTCGCCGAATGGGCCAAGGCCAATCCCGCGAAAGCCGCCGAACTGGAGCAGTGGATGAGCGGCCGCATGCCCGCCCTGAATTTCAAGGAAATCGTGAACAAAGCCGACATAGCCACCCGCACCGCATCGGCCAATGTGCTCGACTGGCTCGCCCGGCACGTACCCAACATGATCGTAGCTTCGGCCGACCTGGCCAACTCCGACAAGACCGACGCCTTCCTGAAAGTGCGCGGAGCCTTCACTCCCGGCGATTTCACCGGCGCATTCCTCCATGCAGGCGTGGCCGAGCTCACAATGGCCGCGATCATGAACGGCATCCTCCTGCACGGCGGCGTACAGGCCGCCTGCGGCACCTTCTTCGTATTCTCCGACTACATGAAGCCCGCCGTGCGCATGGCCGCCCTGATGGAGCTGCCCGTCAAGTACGTGTGGACGCACGATTCGTTCCGCGTCGGCGAGGACGGCCCCACCCACGAACCCATTGAGCAGGAAGCACAGATACGCCTGCTCGAGGAAGTGCGCAACTTCGAAGGACGTCCGTCGCTGCTGGCACTGCGTCCGGCCGACGCCGCCGAGACCATGGTATGCTGGGACATGGCAATGCAGAACGACGCCACACCCACAGCCCTGATCCTCACCCGCCAGGACATCCACGACCTGCCGTCGGCCTCGGGCGACCGCCTCGCCGACGCCGCCGGA
>CABRGT010000043.1 GCA_902470475.1 uncultured Porphyromonadaceae bacterium
ACGACATCTTCGATCCGATACGGATAGAAATCACGCGCCACGATGTGTCCGAGTTTAAACCGGAAGGCGATCCGCATGTCATATATATAGATGAGAGCGCGCTGGAAGGAGCGCCGCGCTGGCAGCTGCGGCCGTGGCGCCGCGGCGACCGCCTGGACCCTTACGGCATGAGCGGCTCGAAGCTCGTGAGCGATGTCTTCGCCCAGGCCCGGCTTACGGCCGCCGGCAAGGACGCGGCATGGCTTCTGTGGCGCGACGAGACGCTGATGTGGGTTGTGGGCCACCGCGCGTCGCGCCACTTTGCCGTAGGCCCTTCGACCCGCCGGTATCTCCGACTGAAACTGAACGATTAATCATACTTATCGCATAATTGATTTCTGACTTTATGAAATACTTGAAAATCACAGCGCTCGGCCTCGCCATGGCTATCGGACCGACAGCCATGGGCGCCGACATCGTCGCCACGGACGCCTACCGCTGGCACGGTGACACCATCACGCAGGGCGAATACATGGCATTCTCGCCCGACGGCGTAAGCCTCATCTCGACGTATTCGGCACAGCCCGGCTACAGGATGCCCGTCAGCAAGACGTGGACCCTCACCCGCGACCTTACGGGCTATCCGCGCCTGGAAACTCCCAACAAGCTGCACACGGCTGTGTACAATCTCGGCCTTGAGGAGATGCTCAACGCCGTGGAACCGGACACGACCCTGCGCACCGGCAAGGAATGGGCCGGTGTGTGGACCCGCGATGTAAGCTATTCGATACTGCTCTCCATGGCCTACATGCAGCCCGAAGCTTCCGAGATCTCGCTGCGCCGCAAGGTGACGCCGACCGGCCGCATCGTGCAGGATACGGGAAGCGGCGGAGCATGGCCCGTCAGCTCCGACCGCATGATCTGGGCCGTGGCCGCCTACGAACTCTACAAGGTGACGGGCGACCGCAACTGGCTCGAGTACATATACCCGATAATCCGCAACTCGATGGAGGACGATCTGAAGGTAACGCACCGCACCGCCTCGGGCCTGGTCAAGGGCGAGACGTCGTTCATCGACTGGCGCGAACAGAGCTATCCGCGCTGGATGCAGACGGCCGACATCTATGAGTCGGAGGCGCTGAGCACGTCGGCAGTGCATGCCCGCACGCTGCAGATCCTGGCCGAGATAGCGGCCGATCTGGGAAAGGACGATGACGCCCGACGCTACCGTGCGCTCGCTGAAGACCTTGCCAAAGCCATCAACGACAATCTGTGGCTCGACGACAAGGGCTACTATGCGATGTACAACTATGGCCGCGGATATCCCATACTTAATCCCCGCGCCGAGACGCTGGGCGAGTCGCTGGCCATACTCTATGGCATAGCTCCCGCCGACCGTGCGGCTTCGATCACCGAGAATAATCCGACCACACCTTTCGGCGCCGCCATTTTCTTCCCGCAGATCGCCGACATGCCACCGTATCACAATAACGCGCTGTGGCCGTGGGTGGCCTCGTACTGGGCCATGGCCAATGCGGCCGCCGGCAACGAGCAGGGAGCGCTCGAGGCGATAGGATCGGTATTCCGCCCGGCCGCCCTGTTCACGACCAATAAGGAGAACTTTGTACTCGACAACGGCGACATAGCCACCGAGCTCAACTCGTCGAACATGCTGTGGTGCCTTGCCGGTAATCTGGCTCTCACACATCGGCTGCTGTTCGGCATAGACTTCCTCAAGGACGGTCTCGCGTTCCATCCGTTCGTGCCCGAGGCGCTGTCGGCCGAGCGCACGCTGCGCGGTTTCCGCTACCGCGACGCCGTGCTCGACATCACCGTGCGTGGCTATGGCAACCGGATAAAGTCATTCACTCTTAACGGCCGCGAGCATAAACCGTTCATTCCGGCCGACATCAAGGGCCGCAACAGCATTGTCATCACCATGGCCGACGAGGCAGCCGCTCCGATGAAAGTCAACCATACGCCCAACGTGAAGGCTCCGCTCACGCCGCTGACCCGCCTGACCCACGATCCGGCTCTCGACGGCCCCGGCGTGCCGGTGGACAATCTGCTGTCGTGGCAGCCGATCGAGTACATAGCCCGGTATGTGGTGCTGCGCGACGGACAGCCTGTCGACACTGTGCGTACGACGACATACGCGGCCACAGTCCCCGGCCAGTATCAGGTGATAGGTGTCAGCGCCGAGGGTGTAGAGTCGTTCGCTTCCGAACCGGTCGACAACTTGCCGACGACGGTGCTTCAGATGCCCGCTGAGTCCGTGGCGATGCTGTCGCCCGAGATCAGTTACCCGGCCGAACATCCCGTGCGCGGGTATACCGGCACCGGATTCTATGAAGTGGATCACGCCGCCGCGCCGGCCGAGCTGGAGTTCGAGGCTCCGGAGGACGGCACGTACGCCATCGCCGTAGTGTATGCCAACGGCAACGGCCCTGTCAATACCGAGAACAAGTGCGCCGTGCGCACACTTGCCGTCGACGGCACGGATGCCGGCACGCTCGTGATGCCTCACCGCGGTGTCGGCAACTGGGACGACTGGGGCATGTCGAACACACTGAACGTGGAACTCAAAGCCGGCACACACCGCCTGAGCATAGTGTTCCTGCCTCAGAATGAAAACATGAATCTGAAAACCAATCACGCGCTCATCGACCGCGTCGTAATCAAGAAGAAATGAAAAGAATAGTTCTCCTCGCCCTGGGCGTCGTGATGGCGTTTGCCGCTGTGGCTCAGGTACAGCTGTCGGCTGTCGACAAGGCACAGCCGACTGACGAAGTGTTCATGGATATGGCCGTCACGGTGGCTAATACTGCCGTGGCGCAAGGATATAAGCCCTGCGGCACGGTCATCGTCATGAACGGTGCGTGGAAGTCGTCGGGCATGGCCGTGGGCGGCCAGACATCCGAGCAGGATGCTCTGGCGCGCTCGCGGCGCACGTCGCTTCCGACGGCCACGGTTTACACGGTCAATCAGCCTACCACGGCGGCGCTCGACGCGCTCCGCGCCGCCGGTGTGGCCACAGTCTACTATGTCAATCCGCAGGAGGCTGTGGTGGCAGCCGGTCTGTATACCGATGCCGATTACGCACCCGTGCTCGATGCGACCCAGCGCCCCGTAAAGGTCATCCGCATGGATTACGCGCCGGCTGTCGCATTGCTCAGGAAATAAACCCGCGTGTAATTTAATAAGCGGAAATTGTCGGTAAAAAATATCTTTTTGTCGACAATGTTTGGATATATGCATGCAAATATCTAATTTTGCGTTCTGTCGAAAAAATTGTAATAAACCAATACAGCATATATGAATCTAAGACTGATGGCCACCGCTGTGACGGTGGCGATGGCGGCCGGAGCCGCGATGGCTGTCCCTGCCAAGCGTGATGTAATCCACCGGGTGGCGCAGCCCGACGGATCAGTGGTCGAACTGACCCGTATCGGCGACGAGCGCGCCCATATCTATCTGACTACCGACCGCGTGCCCGTGATCGCCGACGCTCAGGGCCGCTACTGCTATGCGACACTCAGCGCCGACGGCGCCGTCGTGGCCGGTTCGTTCCAGGCGGCCGATCCTCAGGACCGCACGGCTGTGGAGCGGCAGTTTGTAGCCTCGATAGATACCGAGGCCGTGGCAAGCCGCATGCTCACGCGCCGCTCGCCGATGCGCGCAAACCAATCGTCTGAGATCGGCTTGTACGACGCTCTGTTTCCGCACGAGGGCGATGTGCACGCACTGGTGATCCTGGTCGAATTTTCCGACATCAAGTTCAAGGTGCCCAGTCCTCACGATTATTATACCGACTTTCTCAACAAGGAAGGATTCTCGGCCGACAAGGCCACGGGATCGGTGCGTGACTATTTCGTGAAGTCATCGATGGGCAAGTTTACGCCGACATTCGACCTCTATGGCCCGGTGACGCTTCCCAACAACTGTGCCTATTACGGCAGCAACGACATATTCGGCAATGACAAGCGCCCCGGCGACATGGTGTATGACGCCTGCCGCCTGCTCGACGACCAGATCAATTTCGCCGACTATGACCTCAATAACGACGGCCGCGTCGATAACGTATATATCATTTATGCAGGACAGGGCGAGGCCTCGTACGGCGACGCCAACACCATCTGGCCTCACCGCTACGAAATGCAGTGGGCCTATGGCTCGATGCCGGTGTTTGACGGCAAGCGCGTCAACGACTACGGATGCTGCAACGAATGGGGCGAGATAAGCGTCGATGGCGTGGGCACGTTCTGCCATGAGTTCAGCCATGTGATGGGTCTTCCCGACCTTTATTATACCGGTGGCGACTATTATTCGCCGATCAATAATCTCACTCCCGGATCGTGGTCGGTGCTCGACTACGGCCCCTACAACAACGACGGACGCACTCCGCCGGTGTATTCGGCTTTCGAGCGCAATGCCATGGGCTGGATCGATCCGGTCGTGCTCAAGGACGACGACAGCATCGAGCTGCGCAATCTCCAGGATTCCAATGATGTGGCTATTGTCCTGACTGATGATCCCAATGAATTCTTCCTGTTCGAGAACCGGCAGCAGACTGGCTGGGACACTTATGTGCCGGGTCACGGCATGCTCGTGTGGCACATACGTTACCAGGCGAGCGCCTGGAGCAGCAATGGCCCCAACAATAATGAACAGCAGAATGTCGACATCGTCGAAGCCAGCGGCCTGTCCGACAACACCGACTGGGAGACGATGGCTTCGTATCCATTCCCCGGAACATCGCGTGTGACATCGTTCACCGACGATACCACTCCCTCGATGCGCACATGGGCCGGCAAGGCTCTCGGAGTGCCTCTGAACAATATCACCGAAGAAGGCGGTGTGATCACTTTCGACGTGGGCGGCGGTTATGCCGAACTGAGCGTGCCGCAGCCGGCGGCCACAGCGGTCCGCGGCAACGGTTTCACGCTGTCATGGCCGGCCGTAGAGAAAGCTCTGTCGTACACGGTCAATGTCTATACCAAGGATGCCGCGGGCGACATGCAGCCTCTGAGCGGCTATACCGATCTGACGGTAAGCGGCAATTCGCTTGAAATCACGCGCCTGCGTCCGCTTACACACTATTACGCCACAGTGAAGGCCGTGCGCGGCGCTCACAGCTCTGACCTGAGCGACGAACTTGAGGTAGTCACCGGCGAAGCGACATTCGATATGCTTGTGCCCGTAGTGAAACCGGCCACGAATCAGACGGCCGACGGTTTTGTAGCCAACTGGGAGGCTGTCGAAGGCGCTGAAAGCTATTTGCTTGATGTCACCGCCATAGATGATATCGCACCTGCCACCACCATGGTCGACTTCGGCGAGGGAAGCGATCTTGAACTGCCGCCATCGTGGACTTCGAACTCGGGCGACTGCTATATGTCGGCCAACTACAGCGGCCCGGTGTCGGGAGCTCCCTCGCTGAAGCTGTCAAAGATCGGCCATTACATACAGTCGCCCGTATTCAAGGATAACGTGATATCGTTCGAGGCATGGGTCCGTAACGCGGGTAACTCGAAGACCAATTATATAGAGGTGCAGGGCCTCACCGCCGCACCGGGTGAGACCGCAACCGACGCAGACTGGATCCTGCTGCTGAAGCATGAGCCGATCTCTTACCAGCAGGGTGGCGAAATTATCACTGTAAGCGATATTCCCGAGGGTGTCCACTCCATAAGACTCGTCTTTAATAAAATGGGTTCGGGTAATCTTGCTGTGGACGACATTCTGATCACCGTGGGTGGCGAGCGCGTGGTGGCGGTGCCCGGGTATGAGGGTCTCAACGTGGGCAATGTCACCTCGTATGCCGTACCGGTACCGCAGGGTGTCAGCCGCATGCACTATGCCGTGACGGCCGTCAACGCCGCCGGAGTGAAGTCCGACGTATCGGATCTCATGGAAGTGAAGATCGGTCTGTCGGCTGTCGATGCCGTGTCCGACGGTTCGTCGGTGCAGGTTGCCGGGGGGGCGATATTGATTACCGCCGCCGATGAGTCGGCATCCGTCACCGTGGCCGATGCTGCAGGCCGGGTAGTGGCGACCGCCACCGGATCAACGACAGTCAGTGTCGCGCCGGGCTTCTATGTGGTCCGTGTCGGCGCGGCAGTCTGGAAGGTAAGCGTGCGATAAGCGGCGTTGCCGAAATAAATAAAACCCCGCGACAGCGACGGCCATCGGCCGCGTGTCGCGGGGTTTCTTGCAGGCGGCGGGTCTCACCTAACCGCCACCTTCGCAATTGTGTCGCCTGTCCTTACGATGTAGATGCCCGGGTCGAGACCGCTGAGTCCGACCTGAAGACCTGCGAGTGTGTAGACGCGGACATCGCCGGCATCGCCGTCGACCACTATGCAGCCTTTCCCGCCGTATATGCGGATGTCGCTGTCGGTGATGTCGGACGTGATGTCATCGCCGGTGCCGGCGCAGTCGATCGTTCCGTAGACGGCATATGCGCCTGCCGGAAGTATCACGCCCGTAGAGGTGGCCTGGGGCGTGGTGTTGTAGCTGCACGAGAGCAGCTTGTATTTATCGGACGCGAGGTTGACCGGAGCTGATACGCGGGTCTGGGCGGTAACCGACGGATTGACGACCATGTAGATGGCCTTACCGCCCTTGACGAGGGCGATCGAGCGGCCGTTCCATGAATCGCAGCTGACGGTGGCTGTGACGTCGCGGGTGAACATGTCGGCGTTCATCGAGCGGATGTGGCACAGCTCGAGATAGTTCTGCCGCAGTCCGGCGCGGTTGGCGTTGTTGAGGTATGACCATACGACTTTCTTGGGCGAAGTGTCGTTGCCGGAGCCCTTTTTGGTAGTCTGGTCGGCGCCGAATTCCTGGAACTGCCAGATCATGTGCGCGCCGGGTGTCATGAGCATCTGGGCGGCCACGGATCCGAGGCGCCGCATCGAGTTGGGGATATTGCCGCGAATGCCGGTCGCTCCGTCGCGCAGCTGGGAGTAGGCCATGCGTTCCTCGTCGTGACTCTCGGCGTAGCTGACGGTCGAGCCCCAGGTGCGGGAGTCGAGCGGCGCATAGAAGCGGTTGAGCGACGAGTTGCTGCTGTAGCCCATTGCGAACTGGCGTGATTCGGTGTTGATGTTGGCCCAGTTGATCTCGCCGTCGGCGGCCATGTCGTTCTCTTCCTGAGCTCCGGCCAGGTTTTCGTTGATGAAGTAAGCGTCGGGGTTCACCTCCTTCATGGCCGCGTGCAGTTCTTTCATGCGGGCCACGCGCGAGGCGTTGAAGCGGTTGGTGTTGGCGTCGGAGGGTGTACCCCACATGTTGGTGGCCGGATTGTATGTGTTGCCGTAAGAATCGTTGTCGCCCAGTCCCTTGACGAGGTCGAACCGGAATCCGTCGACCTTATAGGCCGTCATCCAGTAGCGCAGGGCGTCCTTCCACTGTTGCTGGACAAGTGCATTGTCCTGGTTCCAGTCGTTCAGCACGCTGTAGGCGTGTGGCGCCGAGCCGTTGTAGAACGGATTCTGTGCGATCGGGTACATCATGTACCATGGATGCAGTCCGTCGCTCTGGTTGAAGACGATGTCGAGGATCACAGCCATGCCGCGGCGGTGGGCCTCGTCGATGAGCATGCGGTAGTCGTCGGGCGTGCCGTAGGCCTTGTCGGGCGCGAAGTAGAAGTTGGTGTTGTAGCCCCAGGAGTTGTTGCCGTTGAATTCCATGATCGGCAGCAGTTCAATGGCGTTCACGCCGAGCTCCTCGAGATAGTCGAGTCTGTCGATGACGCCCTGCACGGTGCCTTCGCCACGGGCCTGGCCTTCAGTGCCGGTGAAGTCGCGGATCAGCAGTTCGTATATGATCAGGTCCGACTGGGCAACGCCTTTGAACGATGTCACCGCCCAGGGATACTCGTCGATTGTCGAGTTGAATACGGCAACCGGTGTGTTCTGCACCACGTCCGAAGGGTACTGAGGCATGTCGGGGAACACGTCAGAGCTGATGTACCGGTCGTTCCATGGGTCGAGGACGAGCCTGGCATATGGATCGCCGACAGGTGTCGTGCCGTCGACGAGATAATAATATATGTAGTCGTGTCCGTCGGCGATACCTTTTACTGTGGACCAGAAGTATGGCACTCCGCCTACGGTGGTCCTGTTCATCACGGATGAGGCCGATACCTTGTAGCCGTCCCACGATCCGACGAGCATCACGTTCGATTTACCCGGTGCCGCGAGGCAGAATGTCACCGATCCGTCGGGCATTGTCACGGCGCCCATGCGCGGTGTGCCTCCGGGGTAGGACATATCGGCCGACTGGCCCGTGCGTACGAGGCCGACGGACCTGGTCGCGGTGCCGGCAGCCGTCCGGGCCACGGCATAGACGGTGTAGTCGCCAGCGGCGGTGAATTCGGCAGTGCCGGTCAGTGTGGTCACGCCGGAGGCCGAAGCGATTGTGTTGTCGGTGGAATTGTAATAGATGGTGATGTCGGCCGGAGCGGTGGTATTGGCCGTGAAAGTCACCGGGGAGCTGTCAGTGACCACGGGTCCGCCCAGCGATGATGTCAGCACCATCTGGAAGCCGGGCGGGAGCACGTCGACAAATATGTCGGCGCCGCCCTCGCCCTTGCCTTCGCGCGACGAGTCGGCGTTGCGGAAAACGAACGCAAGCTTTTCAACCGTCACGCCAGCCTTGGTGATGCCGTAATATGTGTTTATGTCGGGAATGGTCAGAGTCCAGGTGTCGGGGCCGGCATATGTCATCAGATATTTGGCCGAATTGTCGCCCCACGCGGGGGCGTATTGCCAGTCGGATGACGAGGTCGATTCGTTGGTGATCACCCCGGTATGGGCGTAGACCTTCTGTGAGCTGCCCAGTCCGGCGAGGCCTTTGTTGCCGCGGTCGGCGTGGAATGTTATCACTATGTTCTTGCTGTCGGTCTGTACGATGACCGGGGAAGTTGTCACGACCTGCGCAGATGCCGAAAGGACGGCTGCCGATGCGAGTGCACTAAGGAGTAGGTGTCTTTTCATCAGATTAAGTTATATAGTATTTTTAACAACTCCGGCTCAATGATGGTTCATGGCCGGAAGGCTCTTCGGATTTATTAAAAAATAATTAAAAATGTGAATGTGTATGAATTTATTGTGCCGTTTTTGTGGCAATATTGAAAATGTTTTGTAACTTTGCTGCTACATATATGTCAACTGTATTATCATGGAGAAAGTAAGCAAAGTGACAATGTTGCGCCTGCTGTCTGTCGGAGCGGCCGTGGCATTCATGGCGGTGGCCTGCAAGAAAGCAGCCGATGACCGTCCTGTGGTCGCTGTGAGCCTTGAACCTCAACGATATATACTTGAACAACTTGTAGGCGACCGCTATAGGGTCATAACCGTGATGCCGCAGGGCGGTAATCCGGAGACTTTCGATCCGACACTGACAAACCGCCGCGATGTCGACAACAGCGAGGTTTATTTCACCATCGGCAATCTGCCTTTCGAGAACACTGTTGTCCGCGGTCTTAATCCTGAGGTCAAGGTCGTGAACACGTCAGTGAGCATTGATCCTATCTACGGCACCCACGGGCATGGCCACAGCAACTTCCTGGGCGGCGAGACAGAGCCGGAAGATTTTGCGGATCCGCATTATTGGGCGTCGGTGAAGAACATGCGCAAGATCAGCCGCGCCATGTACAGCCAGATGCTGCTTGTCGATCCGGACAATGCCGCTGAATACGACCGCCGCTTTCTCGCACTGGACAAGCACCTCGATTCACTCGACCGGTCGTATACCGAACGTCTGGCGCAGGCCGCGACGCGTGCGTTCATTGTGTGGCATCCTACTCTGAGTTATTTTGCCCGTGATTACGGTTTCGAGCAGATTTCCGTCTCGGACGATAATAAGGAAGTGTCTCTTCAGACTCTGCGCGAAGTGATTGATGAAGCCAATGAACATAATGTCAAGGTCTTTTTCAATCACGGATATTGCAATCCGGGGCAGGCCGGCGCTATTGCCGACGGCACGAACGTGCGCCTCGTCGATGTGGATGTGTCGCGCTACGACTGGGAGGACCAGCTTAATAAGGTCGTAGATGAACTTTCACGGGATTGAGAACCATTTCGGCACCTGCTGTCATCATCCGGAGCCGGTGGACGTTCATCTGAATGTCACTGACCGGCCTCTGATCGAGTTATGCGACATCGGCATGTGCCGCGAGCACCGCACCGTGCTCGAGCATGTCGATTTCCGCGTCAATTGCGGCGACTTTGTGGCCGTGACCGGCCCTAACGGAGGCGGAAAGACTACGTTGCTGCGTATCATCCTCGGGCTGCTGAAGCCTACGGGAGGATGCGTCAATTTCCCGTCAGGGCGTCCTACCATCGGATATCTGCCGCAGAAGAACAGCATCGACTCGCAATTTCCGATTTCAGTCCGGGATGTCATCGCTTCGGGGCTGCTTGGCTCGCATCCGGCCGAACCGGTCGGCGAGCTGGTTGAGCGCACTCTCGCCCGCGTGGAAATGACCGATCTTGCCGACCGTCCCATCGGCCGGCTTTCCGGGGGGCAGTTGCAGCGCGCGCTGCTTGGCAGAGCCATAGTCTCGTCGCCCAGTCTGCTTGTGCTCGACGAGCCTCTGAGCTACATCGACAAGCATTTCGAAGCCCATATCTACAGACTGATAGCCTCCATGGCGCCCCGGGCGACCATCATTCTGGTCTCGCACGAGATGACTACCATCGATGCCATGGCCAACAGACACATCGTGGTCGACCGCACGGTGACCGAGTGCAATGCCAAGCGACATCTGGCGCTCACCACCTGCGACACCTGATCAGCGTCTCCGCTTTTTCCGACGATTTCAACCATTTGCTGTCCGGAGACGTTTATTCTCCGGACTTTTTATTGATACATACCTGACAAATTCATCCACCCAAAACACGCTAACGAAATGACTGCAGAAAAAATAAACGCCGTATTCGGCCCCGATACTGAAAATGAATTCAAGGATTACACTCCCGATGACGCACGCTTCATGCAGATGGCCGTGGATCTTTCGGTCGAGAACGTAGCTAATGGCGGAGGTCCGTTCGGAGCTGTCATCGTACGCGACGGGCGCGTGATCGCCACCGGCGTGAACCGCGTGACGGCCACCTGCGATCCTACGGCCCACGCCGAGGTGTCGGCCATCCGTGCCGCCTGTGCCGCCGAGCGTGACTTCAAACTGCACGGCTGTACGGTGTATTCGTCGTGCGAGCCGTGCCCCATGTGCCTGAGCGCTCTTTATTGGGCCGGAGTGGACCGCATATGCTACGGCAATACCAAGGCCGACGCCAAGGCTATCGACTTCGACGATTCGTTCATATACGATCAGCTTGAGCTGGCCCGCGAGCAGCGGTCGATACGCTGCGACCATTTCATGCGGGCGCAGGCTCTGAAGGCTTTTATCGACTGGGCCGAAAAGCCCGACAAGGTCGAGTATTGATCCGTCCCGGCAGGATCAGGCGTCAGATCACTTCCAGATCGGAGTCGAGCCGCTGGCGCACGACTTCGTACATCATCACACCGGCTGCCACGCTGACGTTAAGCGAGCCGATATGACCGAACATGGGGATCGACACGCGGTCCTCGCACAGTGCCATCACTTCGGGCGATATGCCTTTGTCCTCGGCTCCCATCACCAGGGCTGTCGGACCGGTATAGTCGGCCATCGTGTAGTTGGCGTTGGCTTTCTCGGAAACGGCCACTACTTTGAATCCGCTGTCCTTGAGGTATCGTACGGCGGAGGCGATGGAACGTTCGCGGCATACGGGCAGTGTATGGAGCGCCCCGGCCGAAGTCTTGATGGCGTCGGCACCCACCGACACCGATCCGCGCTCGCCGATGACCAGCGCGTTGACGCCGCAGCATTCGGCCGTACGGGCTATGGCTCCGAAGTTGCGCACGTCGGTGATGCCGTCGAGCACTACGATGAAAGGCAGTACGCCGTCCTCGAACAGCTGGCTTACCAGATGCCCCAGGTTATAGTACGTCACGGCCGAGAGCATGGCTATGGCGCCCTGATGGTTCTTGCGGCAGATGCGGTTGAGGCGTTCGACGGGCACGCGCTGCGCCACGATGCGGTGCTCCTTCATCAGGGCGAACAGTTCGGAGGCCAGATCGCCGCCGAGATCTTTCTTGATGAACAGTTTGTCGATCGGGCGCCCTTCGCGGATGGCCTCGATGATGGCCCGCAGGCCGTAGATATAGTCTTCTCGTTCCATTTATCTGGTCTTGTTTTCGAGCATTGAGTCGGCGGCAGCCAGGGCTGCCGGATCGTCGGCTCCTGCGCCGAGCATGGCTGCGATTTCGTGGCGGCGTCCGTCGGCGTCGAGCTCGGTTATGAATGTTTCGGTGGTGAGTTCGGAATCGCGCTTGTACACCTTGAAGTGGCGCGATCCCTTGACGGCGACAGCCGGCAGATGGGTGATGGTGATCACCTGCATGTCGCGGGCTATCTCGGCCATCATCGCGCCCATGCGCGAGGCTACGTCGCCCGACACTCCGGTGTCGATCTCGTCGAAGATGATCGTGGGCAGGTTCACTTTGCCGGCAAGGATCGACTTGAGCGCCAGCATTACGCGTGATATCTCGCCGCCCGATGCCGTGGATCCGATCGACTGCGGCTGCTGGTTTTTGTTGAATGCGAAGAGAAAGTCGACAGTGTCGGTCCCGTCGGCGTTGAGCTTGCCGCTGGTGACGCTGATGTCCACTGCCAGGTTGTCGAGTCCCAGGGGGCTGGCTTTGGCCCGCAGATCGTCCGACAGGCGGCGTGCGGCTGCGGTGCGCCGCTCCGACAGTGCGGCGGCGGTGCCGAGGGCTTGTTTCTTGAGGCGGCGCGCATCCTTTTCGAGTTCGCCGAGAATATTGTCGGCGTCGGCCAGTGCATTGAGACGCCGGGCCAGCGAGTTGCGCACTTCGATGAGTTTGTCGGCCGATGCGGCCTTGTGGCGTGCCATCATGGCCGAGAGCCGGTCGAGACGCCGGTCGACTTCCTCGAGCATGGCCGGGCTGTCGCCGACGGCGGATGCGATGCCGCTGACGGCAGCCGCTATGTCCTCGACTTCGGCGCGTGCGTTTTCGAGGCGCTCGGTGAGTGCGCTCAGCTCGTCCGACGTGTGGGCGATCGATTGCAGGGCAGTCAGGGCGCGGTCGAGCAGTTCGGTGGCGGCGGGTTCCCCCCAGCCGAGGCATTCGCCCGCGTCGGCGAGTGCTGAGGCCACGGCTTCGGTTGACGCGAGCGAGTCGCGTCGCCGCTGCAGCTCGAGATCCTCGCCTGCGAGAGGGTTGAGACTGTTGATTTCGTCGAGCTGGTATCGGATATAGTCGGCATCCGCGCGCGTGCGGTCGATGGCGGTGCGGGTGGCGCTGAAGCGGTGCAGGGCGGCGCGGTAGTCGGCGTAGGTCCTGTGGTATTCGTCGAGCAGGGCTGCGTTGTCGGCCAGGCTGTCGAGCACGCGCAGCTGGAATGCGGCGTCGGCCAGCAGCAGATTCTTGTGCTGGGAGTGGATGTCGACAAGACGGTCGGCGATATGGCCCAGCACGGTCAGATTGACGGGTGTGTCGTTGACGAAGGCCCGTGAGCGTCCCGACGGCAGAATCTCGCGCCGCATGATGCATGTAGCGCCGCCATCGTCGATGTCGGCCTCTTTGAATATCGGCGCGAGTACGTCGCGGGTGTTGCTGTCGAGGCTGAATTCAGCCTCGATCACTGACTTTTCGGAGGGATCCTTCACGGCACGCATGTCGGCGCGGCTGCCGCGAAGCAGCCCGAGCGCGCCGAGGATGATCGATTTGCCTGCGCCGGTCTCGCCGGTGATGATGTTGAAGCCTGCCGCCGGATCGAGCGATATGTCGCGGATCAGCGCATAGTTGGTGATTCTCAGGTGTGTGATCATTTCTCCTGGCCGTTTTTGATTTGGATCAGCTGGCTTTCTTCGGCCGGATAGATCGGCTGCAGCATGTTGTAGACCTTGGTGCGCTCCTTGGCCGGGGCCTTGGAGTAGACATTGACCAGCTCGGCGAGCTTGGCGTCCTTGAACATAGACAGCACCACCGACATGGGCTGCAGCTCGTAGATCTGCGGGATTGCATCGAGCGACTGGGTGATTGCCGCGCGTCCTTTGTCGGGCGACAGGGCCATCTGGTCGAGTCCGTTGCGGTGGTAATCGTAGGTAAGGCGGCGTATGGCCTCGCCGGCCTTGCCTTCAGTGTAGGCCGTGAGTATGGCGCTGCGGTTCTTCGTGTCCTCGAATGCTTTCCAGCCTACTTCGCCCGACGACTGAGCCATCTGCACGATCTGCTTAAGCCGCTCCCAGAAGGGCTCGCCGCCGCCGGGCGCGAACGAATCGAAGTCTACCGCCAGTATGAGGAAGGCATAGTAGTTGAGTATAGCCGTTATCTGGCTTTCCATGGAGTTGACGGTATAGTTCAGCGGCTCGCCCTCGCGGTAGGTGAAGTCGATCTTGGAGTCCTTGAAGTTGATCAGCGTCGTCGTGTAGGCGCTGTTGTAGACCGGACGGGTCGACTGCACCTGCAGGTCGCCCTTGATGGTGCCGTCGCCCTCGTCGTACTCCTTGATGGTGAAGAAGAGGCGGCAGTCGATCTTCTCGTTGGCAGCGAACTGTGCGGGGGTGAAGGTGGTGGTGTTCATATAGTCGCTGACAGCCTCCTGGAGGGTCTGGAACACCGACTTGTTGGTGCCGGTGAGCTGGTCGGTGTTGAATTCGACCTCGCAGTTGAGTTCCTGGGCGCGGAGGGCGCCGGCCGGAGCTGCGGATATGAGCAGGACGGTTGCTATGCGGCTGAGTGTGTTCATAGAGAGAGGATGTTGTCGATGATGTCGGCGGCCACGTCGGTCTTTGCCTTCACGGGGAAGTCGAGTCGGTCGCGGCCGTCGGCGAAGAGGAGTGATATTTTGTTGGTGTCGACGGCGAAACCGGCGCCTTCGTCGGCGAGCGAGTTGGTCACGATCATGTCGAGATTCTTGCGGCGCATCTTGTCGGCGCCATGCTCGAGCGGATGGTCGGTCTCGAGGGCGAAGCCCACCAGATGCTGTCCGGGGCGTTTCGATGCACCGAGGGTTGCGGCTATGTCGGGGTTCTGGACCAGTTCGAGCGACTCGACATTGTCGGTCTCGCGCTTGATCTTGCGGTCAAGCTCGCGGGCGGGGCGGTAGTCGGCCACGGCGGCAGCCAAAATGGCTATGTCGGCTGTCGGCCAGGCATTTTCGGCTTCGGCGAGCATCTCGCGGGCCGATGTCACGTCCACGCGCCGCACGCTGCTGTCGAGCGGCAGCCTGTCGGCCGGACCGCTGATCAGGGTGACGCGTGCGCCGCGGCGTGCGGCCTCGTTGGCCAGGGCATAGCCCATCTTGCCGCTCGAGAAGTTGCCGATGAAGCGTACCGGATCGATTTTCTCGTATGTCGGGCCGGCCGTGATAAGCACGTGACGTCCCTTGAGGTCGCCGGATTGCGAGAAGTATGTCCGCAGGGCGTCCGTGATCTCTTCAGGCTCGGCCATGCGGCCTTTGCCCGTCAGATGGCTGGCCAGCTCGCCTTCGCCGGGCTCGATGATGATGTTGCCGAAGGACCTGAGGCGCTCGATGTTGCTGACCGTGGTCGGATGCGCCATCATGTCGAGATCCATGGCGGGAGCCACGAACACCTGCGCGCGACACGACAGATAGCTCGTGACGAGCATGTTGTCGGCTACTCCGTTGGCCATCTTTGCGATGGTCGAGGCTGTGGCGGGCGCCACAACCATGGCGTCGGCCCACAGGCCGAGCGACACGTGCGAGTGCCACTCGCCGGTGTTGGCGGTGAAGAATTCGGTTATCACGCCTTTGCCGCTCAGAGTGGCGAGCGTCAGTGGTGTGATGAATTCGCGCGCCGACGGCGTCATGACGACCTGTACCTCGGCACCGGCTTTCACGAGCAGGCGCGTCAGCACGGCCGACTTGTAGGCGGCGATGCCACCGGTCACGCCTAGTACGATATGCTTGCCTGCGAGCGGCTCGGTCATTTTGCTCATTTGATCTTTCCCTGTTCGAGTTTGATGCGTGTAAACACGCGTTTGGTGTCGCCGGCGAAGTCGCCCTGCTGTATCCAGCTGTAGTAGCCGGGGTCCTTGGCGAGCACTTCGGCCACGGGCTGGCCCTTGTACTTGCCGAAGTTGATGACTTCGCGGCCACGGGCATCGCGCACAATGCGGCCGGCCAGGTCAACATTGTCGTTCTGCGACGAGAACTTGGCCAGCTCCGTCACTTCGCCAGAGAGCTCGTCGTAGCGCTCGAGCTGAGCCAGGAACACCTCGTAGGTGGCCATTGTGTCGGCTGTGGCGCCGTGAGCGCCTTCGAGTTCCTTGCCGCAGTAGAAGCGGTAGGCGGCGGTCAGGTTGCGCGGTTCCATCTTGTGGAAGATGGTCTGCACGTCGACGAACTGGGCGCGGTGGAAATCGAAGTCGACTCCGGCGCGGTGGCATTCCTCGTCGAGCAGCGGCACGTCGAAT